>CAZPRB010000016.1:13182-28375 GCA_964588645.1 uncultured Acetatifactor sp.
ACAACTTATGAATAGCATGGCGAAAAACTGTCGTCAGATAGGGCGAATGCCCGATATGAAATAAGTTGTCGAAGACAACTTATGAATAGCATGGCGAAAAACTGTCGTCAGATAGGGCGAATGCCCGATGCCATGCGCCGATTGAAAGGAGACCTCTATGGATATCAGCAACCTTACTTCCATGTACAGTGATATATATGCGAATTCCGTGAATCAGGGAACCTCCAAATTAGAAAACAAGCTGGAGGGTGATTACTCCAAGGCGACAGATGATGAGCTGATGGAGGTCTGCAAGGATTTTGAAGCCTATTTTCTGGAGCAGGTGTTCAAGGAAATGGTGAAGACCATTCCCGATGAGGAGGAACGCTCAGGCTCCACCACAACCATGCTGGACTATTATAAGGATCAGATGATTCAAAATATTGCGGCGGATTCCACGGAACAGAACAGCCTGGGGCTGGCACAGATGCTTTATGAGCAGATGAGGCGCAATTACGGATTGGACAGTGAAACAACAAATTAAGCTGCTATCATAGCAGCTTTTTGCATTTATGGGGAAATGTTACAAATGGAAGCAATTAACGGTTATGTAGAACACATTATTTTCCAAAATCAAGAGAATGGTTATACAGTGATGAATTTGGTGTCGGATGGTGAGGAAATCACCTGTGTGGGAATGTTTAAGGGTCTCACGCAGGGGGAGACCATTTCGGCGCAGGGAGATTACATAGAGCACCCGGTATACGGCAGTCAGTTTAAGGTCAGCTCCTACGAGACGGTGGCGCCCAAGGACAGCGTCAGCATGGAACGCTATCTGGGCTCCGGTGCTGTGAAGGGTGTGGGAGCGGCACTGGCGTCCAGAATTGTGAAGAGATTCGGGGACGATACCTTCCGCATTATCGAGGAAGAGCCGGAACGGCTGGCGGAGGTCAAGGGCATCAGTGAACGCAAGGCAAGAGAAATTGCAGTGCAGATGGAGGAGAAGAAGGACCTGCGGGAGGCACTGGTTTATCTGCAGCAATACGGCATTTCCAACACTCTCGCTGTGAAAATCTATGACACCTATGGCATGCAGCTCTATGGTGTCATGAAAGAAAACCCCTACCGGCTGGCAGAGGATATCAGCGGGGTGGGCTTTAAGATGGCGGATGAGATTGCCTTCAAAATCGGCATTCACACGGATTCGGACTACCGTATCCGCAGCGGAATCCTCTACACCCTGTTGCAGGCTGTGGGGGAAGGCCATTGCTATCTTCCCATGGAGCTTCTGATACAACGGGCAGCTGCACTGCTGAATGTGGCAGGAGAAAGCATCCGCCCTCAGATAGATAATATGATGATGGACAAAAAGCTGGTGGTGAAGGAGAATTGCGTATTTGCCGCCTCCTACTATTATGCGGAGCTCAACTGTGCACGGATGCTGCATCAGCTGAATATTTCCATGACGGAGGCGGAGAATCTGCCCTCTCAGGAGGAAGCCATCCGCAAAAGGCTTGAGAAGCTGGCAGCCGGTCTGGAGATGGAATTGGACGGATTGCAGCTGGAGGCAGTCCTGCAGTGCATCCGGAACGGATTGTTCATCCTGTCCGGAGGACCCGGGACGGGCAAGACCACAACCATCAACATGATAATCCGTTACTTTGAAGCGGAGGGCGCGGATATCTTCCTTGCTGCCCCTACGGGGCGGGCTGCCAAGAGAATGACGGAGGCAACCGGCTTCGAGGCCAGAACCATTCACAGAATGCTGGAGCTGAACAGTGCTCTTTCCGATGAGAGCAGCAAAAAGGTGAGCTTTGAGCGCAATCAGGAGAATCCCCTTGAGGCGGATGTGATTATCATCGATGAGATGTCCATGGTGGACATTCAATTATTCCAATCCCTGTTAAAGGCCATTGTGCCGGGGACACGTCTGATTCTTGTGGGGGACGTGAACCAGCTTCCCAGCGTGGGACCGGGGCAGGTGCTTCGGGATATCATGAACAGCAACGCCTTCCCTATGGTGGTACTGCAGAAGATATTCCGTCAGGCGGGGGAGAGCGACATTGTGGTCAACGCTCATCGGATTAACAGAGGAGAACAGATTGCGTTGGATAACAAATCCAAGGACTTTTTCCTTCTGGAAAGAAATGACGTTAATGTTATTTATAAGCATATGATACAGCTGATACAGGACAAGCTGCCCGGATATGTGAATGCCACCTCCTTTGACATTCAGGTGCTGACCCCTATGCGGAAGGGAAGCCTGGGCTGTGAGACCTTAAACGGCATTCTGCAGAGATATTTGAATCCCCCGGATTCCCGCAAGAGGGAATATGCGGACGGAGAGCGGATTTACCGCGAGGGGGACAAGGTCATGCAGGTTAAGAATAATTACCAGCTGGAATGGGAGGTCGTGAGCCGCTACGGGATTCCCATAGACAGAGGCACGGGCGTATTCAACGGAGACATGGGAAGAATACTGGAAATCAATGAGAACAGCTCCTCTCTGGTCGTGGAATATGATGAACACAGACGTGTCACCTATCCCTTTTCCCTGCTGGAGGAGCTGGAGCTTGCCTATGCGGTGACCATTCATAAGTCTCAGGGAAGTGAATATCCTGCGGTGGTGATTCCGCTGCTGTCAGGTCCCAGAATGCTGTTTAACCGCAATCTGCTCTACACGGGAATCACACGAGCCCGCCATTGTGTCACTATTTTGGGCAGTAGTGACACGGTCCGCAGCATGATAGATAATGTCAGTGAGAACCGCAGATATACGGCACTGTGTGAGAGAATTACGGAACTGTAGAAGTTATTTGGAAAAGCTCGGAGAAGGTTCGGAGGACGAACCATGAGCAAAAAAACCGGAAGAAAAATCATAACAAAAAAAATTATAACAAAAAAAATCACAACCAAAAAAATAGCAGACGGCCTGCTGCAGGTGCTGTACCCTACCCGCTGCCCGGTATGTGACGACATTGTCATTCCCTATGGGGAAAGGATATGCCTCCGGTGCATGGAGCAATTGAAGCTTTTGACACCGCCATGGTGTATGAAATGCGGCAAAAAGCTACAGGAGGAAGGGGAATTTTGCAAGGATTGCAGCAGCCAAACACATGCCTTTATCAAGGGGAGGGCACTCTATGAATACGCAGGTGTCGCCGGTCCCCTCTACAGACTGAAATACGGAGGCAGGCAGGAGTATGCGCAATACTTCGGGGAGGAGATGGGCAGATACCTGGGTGACTTCATCAGACAGGTGAAGCCCGACGGCATCATCCCCATTCCCCTGCACAGGAAACGCTACCGCAAGCGGGGCTATAATCAGGCGGCCCTGCTGGCCCGTGCGCTGGGAGAGTATCTGGGAATTCCTGTCTATGAGAAATTGTTGCTGCGGGTGAAAAATACGAAGCCATTAAAATTACAAAATCCTTCCGAACGGCAAAATAATTTGAAAAAGGCTTTTATTATGGCTGAAAATGATGTAAAATTAAAGACAATAATATTGGTGGATGATATCTACACCACCGGCAGCACTCTTGATGAAGCGGTTCGGACGCTGAGGGAATATGGCGTTGAAAATGCCTATTTTGTTACCTTGGCGTGTGGTATCGGAGTATGAAAGGTATGGTGTCTTATGAACGTAAAGAATTGCAGAGCTTGCGGAAGAATTTTTAACTATGTTGCAGGACCCTTCCTGTGTCAGAATTGCAGAGAAGGTCTCGAGGCAAAGTTTCAGGAGGTTAAAGAGTATATCCGGAGCAATCCCGGCGTAGGAATAAATGAAGTATCCGTGGCATGTGATGTGCCGCCCTCCCAGATTCAGCAGTGGCTCAGGGAGGAGCGTCTGGAGGTTACGGAGAATTCCCCTATTTTCCTGTCCTGCGAGGCGTGCGGTGCCAATATCCGTTCCGGCAAATACTGCGATAAATGCAAGAATTACATGACCTCCGGCTTCCGACAGGTCATGAATTCCTACAAACCGCAGCCGGAGGCAAGACCCTCCGGAGGCATTGACAGGGACAATCCCAGGATGAGATACCTGTAGGAGGATGGATTTATGTTGAATGAAGAGCGCGTCATACTTATGACCAAGATGGCGTCCTATGAGGAGAATGAAGGCAGGAGAAACGTTAATATAGGCAATTATTTCAGAGATGATTACATCTCGATTCAAGTGATTAAATCCGTTCTGTGTGCCACGATTGCGTACCTGATTGTGTTCGCGTTATTTGTATTTTATGATTTTGAGACCTTTATGCAGGACATTTACAAAATGGATTTGCTTGAATTCGGAAAGAATGTACTGTTTTACTACGTTGTGACAGTTGTGTCATATGGGGTATTGTCTTATTTGGTATATTCCTACCGCTATACGAAAGCTAAGAAAAGCCTGAAGCGCTATTACCAGAATTTAAAGAAGCTGAATTCTTTGTATAACGGACAATAGGCGATGGCCCGATCTGGAGGAAATGATGAGTAGTTTGTTGGAGTTGAGAGAAAAGTTGAAGTCGATATACAGCAGGTATGAGTTTGTCATCCTGCCTGTATTAAAGTTTTTGCTGGCGTTTGTTGTGTTGAATACCTTAAACGGACAGATGGGATACATGGCACGGCTGGATAATGTTGCGATTGTTCTGATTGTGGCACTGATGTGTTCCTTTTTGCCGATAGGAAGTATCGCACTGTTTGCCGGTGTGTTCAGCCTGCTGCATATGTATGCCATGTCTTTAGAGGTGGCATTGGTGGGTATCTGTATGTATCTGTTGCTGTTTTTACTGTTTTTGCGGTTCTGTCCGAAGGAGTCGCTGGTGGTGGTGATAACGCCCCTTTTGTTTGCGTTCCGGATTCCCTACGTAATGCCTGTGGTCATGGGCCTTTTGGGAACGCCGGCATCCATGATTTCCGTAGGCTGCGGTGTGGCGGTATACTATCTCCTTCACATAATGATTAATAATGCTTCCACCATCAACACCATGGGAGATGAGGAGGCTACGGCGAAGATCAGATTGCTGATTGACGGTCTTCTGGACAATAAGGCAATGCTGGTAGTGATTACGGCCTTCGCCATCACAGTGCTTGTGGTATATCTGATCCGCAGAATGTCGGTGGACCACTCCTGGACGATAGCGATGATTGCGGGAGCTATGGTGAATATCCTGATTCTGCTGGTCGGTGATTTGCTGTATGACACCAATATCTCCGTGGGCGGTGTGTTTGTGGGTTCTGTTGTGGCAATCCTTGCGGGAAAGGTCATAGAATTCTTCCGGCTGTTTCTGGACTACGGACGTACGGAGAAGGTGCAGTTCGAGGATGATGAATATTACTATTACGTGAAGGCTGTCCCGAAAATGAGCGTGGCTGTGTCCACCAAAACCGTGAAGAAGATTAACACGCAGAGAAGAAGTCCGTCGGCCTCCGGCGGTAATGAGCGCAGTGTGGTGACGGAGAGGACGGCAGTCGGACGGAACAATTACAGAGGTGAGCGTGCAGCCGGCAGAAGTGTGACCATCAACAGCAATATGACTGCTGATGAGAATTCGGATGATTATGAAGAATTATTTTAGAGGTTAAAATAGATTAATTAAAGCAGGGACAAAAGCGGTATGGAGTGGCTTGAGAATTTGAAGGAGTCTTTTGACAACTTCAGTATCTACGGTGCAAGAATCAGGATGGATTTTGGAGATATTCTGGAAATCCTGATTATTGCGTTGATACTGTACTATATCATGGTGTGGATGAAGACCACACGTGCATGGGCGCTGTTGAAGGGCCTTATTGTCATATGCGTTTTTTTAATCCTTGCCAGAATTATGGAAATGTATACAATCCTGTGGATGGCACAGAATATACTGGGCTTTGCGGTAACTGCGCTGATTATTGTGCTGCAGCCGGAGCTCAGAAAGGCCCTGGAGGAGCTGGGAAAGAAGAACTTTATCTCCTCCATGCTCCCCTTCGATTCCTACCGCAGAACGGAGGAAATTTTCTCCGAGAAGACCATCAACGAGATAGTCAAGGCATGTGTTGAGATGGGTAAGGTCAAAACAGGAGCCCTGATTGTGATTGAGCAGCAGATATCTCTGCGCGATTACGAGAGAACCGGCATCGATGTGGACGGCATCGTATCCAGCCAGCTTTTGATTAATATCTTCGAGCATAATACACCGCTTCATGACGGCGCGGTAATCGTGCGCGGTAACCGTGTCACATCTGCCAC
Source organism: uncultured Acetatifactor sp. (assembly GCA_964588645.1). Lineage (GTDB taxonomy): Bacteria > Bacillota > Clostridia > Lachnospirales > Lachnospiraceae > Acetatifactor. Next base: position 19,379 of record CAZPRB010000016.1, read on the forward strand.
CTGCTACCTTCCCCTGTCCGACAATCCGGGCTTGAGCAAGGAGCTTGGCACAAGACACAGAGCGGGTGTGGGCATCTCTGAGGTGACGGATTCCCTGACCGTTATCGTGTCCGAGGAAACAGGCAGAATCAGCGTGGCCTATGAGGGAGAGCTGGATCGCAATCTGGATGCGGATGAGCTGAGATTGCGCATGCAGCATATTTTGAACAAGAGCGGAGAAGAGAATAAGGCCAAGGGCATCCGCAAATGGAAGGGAAGGAGCCGGGCAAAGCAATGAAAGAAAAGATATTGAACAACTGGGCACTGAAGCTGGCATCCCTTGTATTGGCCGTGATTTTATGGTTTCTGGTGGTTATCATCAATGACCCCCGGGACACTACGACCTTCAGCAATATATCGGTGAAGCTTATCAACACGGAGCTGCTGACCCGGGAGAATAAGGTGTACGAGGTGCTGGACAACACGGATACCGTCAGCGTGAAGGTGCGGGCACCCAAGAGTGTAATCGACCAGCTGCGTGCCGGAGATATTGTGGCAGAGGCAGATGTGAGCAAGCTCACGGATATCAATACAATCGCCATAGATTATTCGGTGAATATCGCCGGTGTGGAATCCATAGACGGCAATCACGACGTAGTGCGTCTGAATGTGGAGGATAAGGTTACCCACTGGATTAAGGTTATATATAACACAGTCGGCGAGGTGGCAGAGGACTATATTATTTCCAGTGTAATGCCGGATCAGAATATTATAGAGATATCCGGTCCCAAATCCGCTGTGGAAAGTGTGGAATATGCGGGCGTGGAGATAGATGTGACGGATGCCACCTCCAACAGGTCCGCCAATGTAGATATCACGCTGTATGATAAGAACAACAATGCAGTCAGACAGGATAACATCGTGAAAAATGTTGACTACATTCACATGTCCGTGGAGGTGCTTGCCACGAAGGAGGTACCTGTAGAAATCAATTATATGGGTATCCCTGCGGAGGGTTATATGGCAACGGGCACTGTGCTGTGTGAGCCTGATACCGTGAAGATTGCAGGAACCTCCTACGCGCTTTCCCGCGTCAGCAAAATATCGGTTCCGGAAGACAGACTGAACATTACGGGTGAGAGCAGCGACATGACGGACATTATTAATATATCCGACTATCTGCCTGATAATATCCGTATGGCAGACAATGACTTCAACGGAAAGGTGGCGGTCACCATCGCCATCGAACCCATTATGGAGCGCACCCTGGAGATACCCCTTGAAAATGTCAGGGTAGTGAACCTGCCTGCAGGACTCAGATATGTGCTTGCTGATGATGTGGAGTTTTATACCCTGAAGGTATCCGGTCTGGAGGAGTATGTGGAGCCTCTCCGCCCCACAGAGGTGCAGGGCGTGATTGACATTGCCGCATGGATGGAGGAGCAGGAAATCGCGGAACTGACAGCAGGAGGCTATACGGTGCCGGTTACCTTTGCGCTGAGCGATGAGCTTGAGACAGAGGAGGTTACCGCTTGGATATCCATTAAGGAAGAGGGATAGAAATACGGAGATTTCAAGAAAATCACTTGAGAATACTCCTTAAATCTGATATAGTTAAAGTAAGGTGACGGCGGGAACGCCGACTCACCGTATATGGAATTGGAGGGAAGGTTATGGTAAGTCAGAAAGTAGTGATTAAGAACCCAACTGGCTTGCATCTAAGACCCGCAGGTATTCTGTGCAAAGAAGCAATGCAGTTTAAATCACTAATAACATTCTCATCTCGAGGAAATACAGCCAACGCTAAGAGCGTGTTGAGTGTATTGGGAGCATGTGTGAAATGTGGCGATGAGATAGAATTTGTCTGTGAAGGCGAAGACGAAGAAGAGGCATTGAAGACGCTGGTATCAGCAGTGGAAAACGGCCTTGGCGAATAGTTGGCAGCTCATCCTTTGGATGGGCTGTTACTGTGTTACAGATGGCTGCAGATTAGGAAAGGTAGGAAGAGAAAATGCTGAATTATAGCAGATATCGTAAGAATCCGGTGTTGGATTATCCGGAGAGAGAATGGCCCGGTAAGGAGATTACGAAAGCACCGGTATGGTGCAGCGTTGACCTGCGTGACGGCAATCAGGCATTGATTGACCCCATGGTGGTGGAAGAGAAAATAGAAATGTTTCAATTTCTGATTCAGCTGGGCTTTAAGGAGATTGAGATTGGATTCCCGGCAGCCAGCCGGATTGAATTTGATTTCCTGCGCCAGCTGGTGGACCGCAGGCTGATTCCTGATGATGTGGTAGTGCAGGTGCTGACACAGTGCAGGGAAGAGCTGATAGACCGCACCTTTGAGGCAATTGAAGGCTGTAAGCAGGCGATTGTACATATCTACAATTCCACCTCTACCCTCCAGCGGGATGTAGTGTTCCATATGGACAGAGAGCATATTACGGAAATTGCTGTCAAGGGAACCGAAATGGTAAAGGAACGCGCAAAGAAATTCCCCGGCAAGATTATTCTGGAATATTCCCCGGAGAGCTTCACGGGAACAGAGCTTGATTATGCATTGGAAATCTGCAATGCAGTCTCCAATACCTGGGGACCCACACCTGAGAATCCTATGATTATCAATCTGCCCTCCACTGTAGAGATGAATACACCCAATGTGTATGCAGACCAGATTGAATGGATGATTAAACACTTAGACAACAGGGAGAGTATCGTAGTCAGTGTACATCCCCATAACGACAGAGGTACCGGTGTTGCCGGCGCAGAGCTGGCAATGCTTGCAGGTGCTGACCGTGTGGAGGGAACCCTCTTTGGTAACGGTGAGCGCACCGGTAATGTGGATATCTTAAATATTGCTTATAACATGTTCTCCCAGGGGATTAACCCGGAACTTAATATTGAACATGTGAATGAAATTATTGAGATTTATGAGCGTTGCTGTAAGCTGCCCATCCATCCCAGACACCCCTATGCCGGCAAATTGGTATTCACTGCATTTTCCGGTTCCCATCAGGATGCGATTAATAAGGGCGTGCAGGCAATGAAGGAGCGCAACAGCGAGATTTGGCAGGTGCCCTACCTTCCCATTGACCCTGCGGATATCGGAAGAGAGTACGAGCCCATTGTCCGTATCAATTCCCAGTCCGGCAAGGGCGGCGTGGCATTTGTCATGGATACCTACTTCGGATTCAAGCTTCCCAAGGCAATGCACAAGGAATTTGCAAATGTCATTCAGAGTGTTTCGGAGAAGCAGGGAGAGGTATCGCCTGAGCAGATTATGGAATGCTTTAAGAGAGAATATCTGGACCGCAAGGAGCCGCTCCACTTCCGCAGATTGCGTATGGATGATTTGAGCGAAGCCGGCAAGACGGAATTTGACACACATGTAACCGTTGTATACAGTGACCACGGCGTGGAGAAAACCTTTGAAGCAGTTGGAAACGGACCTATCGATGCCGTGCAGAGAGGTCTCCGCGAAGAATTGGATATCAGTATCAAGATTCTGGATTATGAAGAACATGCATTACAGAGTGGTGCCAACTCCCAGGCAGCAGCCTACATTCATCTGCTGGATTCTGAGACCGGCCGTGTCACCTACGGTGTCGGCGTAAGCTCCAATATCACCAGAGCTTCCGTGAGAGCAATTTTCTCTGCCATCAATCGTCTGGAACTCGGAAAAAAAGCATAGCCCACAAAGGGCTATGCTTTTTAGATGATAAAGCTTCTTATTATCGGAAGGTGAAGTTGTCGCCGTCCTCCACGATGCATACCATGGTCTTGCCGGTGTTCAAGGTGATTTCATTACCGTTATCGTCGTAATACCTGGTGGCACCGTAGTCGGAGGTCTTCTCCCAGGTGACATGGATACCCTTGCCGTTGGTGAAGAACCAACCGTCACGGGTCGTATCGTGACACTGGAGGGCGAGATAGCCCTCGCCGATATCCTCCTGCTTTGTGTTCTGTATCAGGATGTTCTTGAAGCTGAGCTGCTCACCGGTGACCTGATCCGTATGGGGACCGTCCAGAGCGCCGGAGAGATGCTGGGAACGGTAGTAAAGTCCATCCGTTTCATCATACTCGAAATAGCATCTGGTCAAGGGATAACAGCCTGACATATCTATATAGGTCGCAGTCTCTGCAGCTGCATATTGCTCCAGGGTATTGGGGTTAGCCTTGGGGGCGAACTGATAATGGGCTTCATCCGCCAGACCCCGGTAGGAGAGCTCATAGCCCTTGCGTTCCATTATCTCTGCCACACCGTTTCCGTTGGCATAGGCGTTGTGCGGAGCCTTGCGGTCTGTGGTGCGGAAGAATGCCTTCTCGTCGGTGCCCAGATTGCCGTTGATGGTCTGCGTCGTAGGCTGCCCGAGCAAGTCCTCTATGAAGTACGGTCCTCCGAAGTGAAGAATACAGGCATCCCATTCAAACGCCCAATATGCGTAATAGGTACGAAGACTGCGGACATTACCGATTTTCTCCATATCCTGCCAATCCTCAAAGATTGCCATCAGACGGGTCATGCGACCCTCAACATTGGCCTCATATACGATAGAGGCATTGGACAGATTATAATGAGGGATTGCCGCTGACTCGTTGGGTATCATTACCGCGATGGGGCGGGTGTTAGCGACCTCCGGTCTCACCCACTCATTGGTTAACCGGCTGCGAACCATTCCCTCCTCGGGCGGGATGCTGTCGTCCTCTGTGATTACGCCGGTGGGAAGCTTATCTATGTCTGTTGCGGAGGAATCAATCCCTTCTCCTGATGAGGGACGAAACTCCTCATTGGGAAGAATCGGACTGATTAACTCATCCTCTGCTCCGCATGCGCATAATGCTGCGACAGAAGCCAGAAGAACCAGCCATAATTTCATTTTTTTCATAATATTTTTACAACCATACCTTTCTGTCAAAGCCTTGTGAATCCTTATTCTATGCAGTCATTTCATGATTCGTGAGTATTCTATCACAAATTGTGCCGGCAGTCATTATTTCGGCGATTTATTTAAGCGGAAATTAAGAAATAGAAAGCAATGGCAACCGCAATACCCAGAATGGCGCCCACCAATACCTGCAGGGGGGTGTGGCCTACGAACTCCTTGAGCTTGTCCTGGGCGGACAGCTCGCTCCTTCCCATCCTCTCAAAGGTTTCCATGATTTCGTTCAGAACCCTTGCCTGAATACCGGTCTCCAGACGTACCCCCATGGCATCGTGCATAACGATGATGGCCAGAATGAAGGATATTGCAAACTCAAAGCTTCCCGGTCCGAAATGCAGACAGGAGGCAGTGGAAAGCGCGCACACTGTTGCGGAGTGGGAGCTGGGCATTCCGCCGCTTCCCACCAGACGCTCCGACACAAATTCCTTGTGGAGAATCATATGGATAATCGTCTTTAATACCTGCGCAATCAGCCAGCCGGAGGCGGCGGACATGAAAACCGTGTTATTTATTAACTCATTGAAGAAATTCATCATTACTTCCTGCCCTTCCATGCAATACTAACAGTATACTCGAAAATTGCGAAAAAGTCCATCACAGGATGTTATTCTTGCAGATTTACAGGAGAGAGAGTATACTGATTGTAAAATACATCGGTCGGAGGGTTTTATGAGCCTGTTAAGCGTAGTGGTTCCGTGCTATAACGAGGAAGAGAATGTGGCGTTATTCTACACGGAATTAATGAAAAATGAAGATTATTTTCGCGGAAAAGAGATAGAGCTTGAGGTACTGTATATAGATGACGGCTCCCGGGACAGAACGGCGGCAGAGGTCAAGAGGCTGCGTGAGCGGGACGAAAGAGTGCATCTGATTTCCTTTTCCAGGAACTTTGGCAAGGAGGCCGGTATGTATGCCGGCTTGGAGAAGTCAAGGGGCGATTATGTGGTGCTGATGGATGTGGATTTGCAGGACCCCCCGTCCCTTTTGCCGGAGATGTTTTCCTATTTGGAGCAGGACTACGATTCCGTGGCTACCAGACGGGTCAGCCGCAAAGGGGAGCCCCCCGTGCGAAGCTTTTTCGCCAGAAGCTTCTACAGACTGATGAAGAGAATTTCCAAGACGGAAATCATGGACGGAGCCCGGGATTATCGTCTGATGACCAGACAGATGGTGGATGCCATTTTGTCCATGAAGGAATACAACCGCTTTACCAAGGGTATCTTCGGCTGGGTGGGCTTTCGCACCAAATGGCTGGAGTACGAGAACGTGGAGCGCGCCAAGGGAGAGACGAAATGGAGCTTTTGGAACCTTTTACTGTATTCCTTTGACGGCATCACCGCCTTTTCCACGGCACCGCTGATGCTGGCATCCCTTGTGGGCGTTATCTTCTGCATCATCGCATTTCTGATGATTTTATTTATCATCGTGCGCAAGCTGATGTTTGGTGACCCCGTGTCCGGATGGCCCTCCTTAGTGTGCATTATTCTGATGACAAGCGGTGTGCAGTTTTTCTGCACAGGCATTCTGGGACAGTATCTTGCCAAGACATATATGGAGGTGAAGAGGCGTCCCATCTACCTGGTAAAGGAAGAATTGTAGAAGTTTGGCAGATAAGCGCGATGAAAAGAAATTCTATTTTTATCGACGATATGCTAGAATAATCTCAGGCAGTCGCAGTAAAGGGCAAGACTCGACAATGAAAGGGGAATTCATTATGGAGATTGCTGCTGTCGAAGATTATGAATTAGAGAGATATATTACGGGTATTATGTTGGATGTGGGTGTGCCGGCGCATTTGAAGGGCTATCATTATCTCAGAGATGCGATTCTTTTGTCCGGCAGGGACATGGAGGTGGTAGGCAGTGTGACGAAGCTGCTCTATCCCACAATTGCAAGAAGATTTAAGACCACGGACCAGAAGGTGGAGCGTGCCATACGCAATGCCATCGAGGTGTCCTGGGTCAGAGGAAATACGGAGACCTTCGAGAAATTATTCGGTTACTCTGCTGTATCCGGAAGGAACAGACCGACGAACAGTGAGTACATAGCACGGATTGCGGATAAAATACGCCTCGATTTCAAGGCGGTGTAGATAGGAAGCGTTCTTTACTGCAAAGCTGTCAGACAGTCGTGATGGATAATCACGGCTGTTATTATTTGTATTATTCCGGGAAATATGATAGAATCGACTGAGAGAGTTGAAAACATACAGGGGTAGTAAAATGATTTATCTTTTGTGTTTTTTAAGTACCTTTCTGTTGGGGAGAGGCACTTTGCGCGCTTTATACCGTAGGAAGCCTGAGCAGACTATGACCCTCGCCGACAGTGTGCTGGTCGGGGGAATGGTAATCATCGGACTCACTGAGGCTGTGCATTTGTGGGCGGTTGTTTCGGGACAGCCCTTTTCGGCCTGCGTGAGAGTATTTTTGTGCGGCTTGGCAGTGCTGCTCCTTGCGGCAATCCTTCTGATAGCCACAGAGAAGCTTCGGCGAAGAAGAGACCCGGCATATGCGAAGGAAGTCGAGAAAATGCGGGTCAGGAAGGCGATGACGCAAAGCCGTCCGGAGAGCGCAGAAAGAATTTTGTATACGATATTCGGCGTGATGGTACTGCTGCAGCTTATCGGCCTGCCGGGAGGGCAGGAGAGCTATCTGACCGGTGATATGACGGTGGAGACGGTGAACACCATGCTGACCACGGACACCATCTACCGGTTCAACCCTATGACCGGGCAGCCCTATGTGCTGGGAATGCCCCTGCGGCTTAAACTGTTATGTCTGCCCACCTTATATGCCATTCTCTGTGAACTGTTCGGAATGAATGCCGCTTATCTGGTGTGGAGGGTGGTTCCGGTGTTGGTGCTGCTGGGCAGTTATCTGGCATTTGCTACGGTGGCAAAGGCTTTGTTCCCCGCCGGACATAAGCAAAGAGCTCTTTTTCTGGTGCTGGTGGCGCTGCTTATGTGGGTCGGCACCAATGCATACGGCATGGATGGCTTCGGACTGCAATATTCCGCATGGCGGGGTGTCTCCCTGCGCGCAGGAATTCTGTTGCCCTACACCTTCAGCCTGCTTCTGCGGAAAAGATGGAGACAGGTGCCCTTTTGTGTGCTGGCGGAGGCGTGCATCGTGTGGACCCTGTACGGCATGGGTGCATGTCTGGCGGTAACGCTGGGTATGCTAGGCATAGGCTTTCTTCTCAAAAAGAGCCAAAGAGCCGGGAGGTTGACAGATGATGGAACTGATGAATAATGCCCGGCTTGGCTGGATGGAATATACGGAGAGCGGCAAGCTGGCAGCCCTTTTGCTGTTGGCGTTATTGTGGTTTTGGTTTGGCTGCAGGGAGCACAGAAGCAGGTATCTGGCTCTGCTTGTCTATACTACGGTGATGGCAGTGTGCTGTATCTGCCCCCTGACGGCAGCAGTGCTGATGACCTATCAGACCAGATTCTACGATTATCAGTGGATATGGAGCCTTGTGCCCCTGACCATTGTCATTGCACTGGGGGGAACCCTGCTCCGGTCGGAATTGCTGCAGACCTATGCGAACGGCAGAGCCGGCAAACGGAGAGCCATCGGCATTACGGCAGTGATGCTTGCCGTGATTTGTCTGTGCGCTCCCCTGCTGCAAAATACCCGGAACACACAGAATACAGTAGCCGGACAGACGGAGACGGCAAAGGTGTTGGAGCTCCTTTGGGAGGATAAGGAAGACAAGGAAGACAAAGAGATTACCCTCTGGGCACCCCGGATGATTATGGAGTATGTCAGGACACTGGACGGAAGTATCCGGATGCCCTACGGCAGGAATATGTGGGATCCTGCGCTGAATGCCTATGCCTATGATACCTATGGGGAGGCGGAGGAGTCACTGTACCGGTGGATGTGCAGCGCGGAGGAAACCGGTGAAGGGAAGGACCTTGCAGAGGCTATGGACCTGGCAAAGCAGCTGGGCGTGACACATCTTTTGCTGCCCGGCATCCTGCAACCGGAGGTGCTGACTGAGCTGGAGAGCTATTTGGGTGTGCAGGCACAGACAGTGGAGAATTATTATTTGCTGGAGCTTTCCTCCC
>CAZPRB010000016.1:28475-40473 GCA_964588645.1 uncultured Acetatifactor sp.
AACAGCTGATGAGGAAACAAAAAATGACAGAACCCCAGAATACAAACAAGAAAGAACCGGACGCAGGACAGCTTGTGAGCATTATTGTGCCGGTCTACAATGTGAATTCATATATCCGGGAGACCATGGAATGTGTGCGCAGCCAGACCTATCCCCACTGGGAGCTGCTTCTGGTGGAGGACGGCAGCAGTGACGGTACACCGGAGACGATTCGGGCCTATGTGGAGGAGACACAGGATACGCGGATACGGCTGCTTCTGCAGCCCTCCAATATGGGAGCGGCAAAAGCCCGCAACAGGGGACTTTCGGAGGCAAGGGGCAGATATATAGCCTATCTGGACGCGGATGATTTGTGGGTGCCCCGGAAGCTGGAGCGCGAGCTGGCATTCCTGCAGGAGAAGCAGGCGGCGTTTGCGTTTACGGGCTACGAATTTGCAGATGAGTCGGGGGTGGGAACCGGCAAGGTGGTCAGAGTTCCCGAGACCCTTTCCTATCGGGAGGCTCTGAAAAATACCACCATCTTCACCACCACCGTCATGTTTGATACGGAGAGGATACCGAAGGAAATGCTGGAGATGCCGATTATCAAAAGCGAGGATACCGCACTGTGGTGGAAGGTGCTGAGAAACGGATACACCGCATATGGGCTGGATGAGAATCTGGTGAAATACCGTCGGGCGGGAAAGACCCTTTCCTCCAATAAGCTGGAGGCACTCCGCAGAATCTGGATGCTCTACCGCAGGGCGGAGGGAATGAGCGTGATTAGCAGCGCTTACCACTTCTGCTTTTGGGCATTACGTGCCGTAAAACGTCGCATTTAAGTTGCTGTTTGACGCCGGATATGGTATTATATGCGAATACAACAGGTGTAAAAAGAATATGCAATAGCAGCTTTGGAGGAATAGATTTTGGCAGTACACACAAGCGAAGAAAAATTAAGGACCATGGAGTCCTTTAAAAGATTAATTAATTTGGGATTGTCAGCGATTTGTCTGGCGCTGGAAATCGGCATTTTTGCATACAATTGGTTGCATCATTTCCAATACAGTCTGGTAGAACCCCTGCAGAATTTCTGGTTTAAAGGACATATGCTGGAGGTTGCCATTTACGGTGTTATTCTTTTCCTGCTTTCCAATATGTACGGCGGTATGCGTCTGGGGTATCTGAAAAATGTGGAAATCATTTTCTCCCAGATTTTTGCCACTGTGATTGCAGACCTTTTCATCTATGCGGAGCTGTCCCTGATGGCGTTTCAGCTGTTTGTGCCGGATGTGTTCCTGATGATGCTGGCAGAACAGACTGTAGTTGTCATCCTTTATATCAATATTGCCAACAGACTTTACCGCTCCCTGTTTCCGCCCAGAAGGCTTCTGCTGATTCACGGGGACAGACCGATTCAGGATATCTGCAGTAAATTCGACAGCAGACGGGACAAATACCGAATCGTACAGCATGTCCACATCAATGAGGGCGTGCGCAAAATCTGCCACGATATCAAGAAGGCCTATGAGGCGGGCGAATATAATGCTGTGATTATCGGGGACATCGAGGTGGAAGAGCGCAATCTGATTTTGAAGTTCTGCTATTCCCATTCCATACGAGTGTATGTCATGCCCCATATCTCAGATGTCATCATGATGGGTGCGGAGGAGCTGCATATCTTTGACACCCCCCTGCTGCTGACCAGAGAGTACAACCTGACCATGGAGCAGAGATTCATTAAGCGTACCATAGATATTCTGTGCTCGGCCGTCCTGCTGGTGCTTGCCTCCCCCTTTATGCTGATTACGGCGATTGCCATCAAGCTTTATGACGGAGGTCCCGTATTGTACAGGCAGGTGCGCTGCACCAGAGGACAGAGAGAATTCTATATTATGAAATTCCGCAGCATGCGGACGGATGCGGAGAAGGACGGTGTGGCGAGACTGGCACAGAAGAATGACGACCGCATCACTCCCATCGGCAAATTCATCCGGAAGTGCAGAATTGATGAGCTGCCTCAGCTGATTAATATTTTAAAGGGGGATATGTCCTTTATCGGTCCCAGACCGGAACGCCCCGAAATCATCAAACAGTATGTGGAGATTATGCCGGAATTTACCTATCGCATGAAGGTGAAGGCGGGCTTGGCGGGCTTCGCACAGGTCTACGGCAAATACAATACCTCGCCCTACGACAAATTGAAGCTGGACTTGACATATATCGAGAATTATTCTCTCTGGCTTGACATCAAGCTGATGCTGCTCACGTTAAAGGTGCTCTTCTGGCCGGATAGTACGGAGGGCGTGGAGAGTGAACAGATTACTGCGTTTAAGGAAGAGTACAATTCCACCCGGGAGGCTGTCCTGGTGGAGGATGATTCGGAGGAATGGAAGTAATCCGTGAAACAGGAATCCAATGAAAATCCAATGAGAATCCGTTGAAGGAAGACAGGAGAATGTGTATGTGTACGGAAGGTTCGACCAGCTACGGCAAGGAGCCCTTTGACCTGAGGTTGACGGTGCTTCGCATGATTCGGAATCTGCATATTATCATAGGGCTTACGCTGCTTGGAACCCTGCTTTTCGGGGGCGGCTACTATGTGAAAAATGTATTGCTCAACAGGGAAGTGAAGTACACCGTGACCACTACCTATCAGGTGAGCTATGAGCATCCGCCTGCTGAGTCAGGCGATTATTACATGAATTCCATGACCTGGAGCACTTATGTGCATACCAAAGAGTTTCTGGATGATGTATGGAACAAGCTCAGTGAGGAAGCGCAAGGGGCGACTTCCGGATTTGCATCATCCGCAGACGAACTGGCGGGTCTGTTTGAAGCGAAGCTGGACTCTGATGTGCTGATACCATCCACGGTAGTGACCACAGAGGCACCGGAGTGGACCCTGCAGCTGGCAAAGGCTGTGGAGAGGACCATGGTGGAGGATTTACCCGGGCTGCATGAGCAGATTGCAGCCGTCAGAATCCTGGACCCGGCGGAAAGCGCGGAGGAGATGGTTCCGGATGTGAGACCCCTGCGTGCCTTCCTGTTAAGCGGGATTCTTTCGCTGTTCTTTGTGGTGGTGCTTTGGTTGTTAAAGGAGCTGGGGGACGACAGCATCTATCTGCCGGCAACCCTGCACAGAAGGTACGGACTGGCTTCGGTGGGAACCGTGAACAGTCCGCAGCTGAAAGCCAATACAGACTATTTATTCGGTGACGGGAAAAGGATTGCAGTGTGTGCGGCCGGCGAAAATATCGACCCCACGGAGGTTGTGAAATGTCTGGAGAAGGCTTCTGTGCAGTGCCGGGAATGGATCATCCTTCCCACACCCATCCTCTGCCCGGAGGCCTGTCAGGCCATGCGGGAGGCGGACGGCGTGCTGCTTGTGACAGAGGCGGGAAGCCATGTGGGCAAGCCTCTGGAATACGTATTGGAGTATCTGGAGACACAGGATGTGAGGGCTGATGCAGCGCTGCTGTGGAATGCAGATGAGTGGCTGCTTCGCACCTATTACAGATTGCCGTTTGCCGGGAAGGCGACCGGAGAGAATGTATAAGCTGGAGAGGGCGAGGATATGAAGGTACAGGTGTTGGCTTCCGTGATGAATCAGTCCATGGAGCAGATTGCAGAGCAGATGAATCTGGGCTCTGATGCAGTGATTATCAATCAGTGCCGGGAGACGGACTATCAGGAAATGGAATACAAGGGGCATAAGGTGCGCTTTTTTTCCTTCCCCGACAGAGGAATCGGAAGAAGCCGTAATGAGGCCATTTTAAGGGCAGATAGGGATATCTGCCTTTTTTCAGATGAAGATATTGTGTATGAGGACGGATACGAGGAGAAAATTATCCGGGAATTTGAACGGAATCCCAAGGCGGATATGATTCTCTTCAACATAGAGATAGAGGAAGCCAGACGCACCTATCACATTACGGAGCGCAGGAGGCTGCATTGGTATAACTGCGGCAGGTACGGCGCTGTGAGCTTTGCCGTGCGCAGGGAGAAGCTGCTTGCCTCAGGGGTCATGTTCTCCCTCCTGTTTGGCGGCGGCGCCAGATACAGCAATGGGGAGGACAGCCTTTTCCTGAAGGAATTTATGAGCAAGGGCTACCGGGTCTATACAGCCCCCGTCACCATCGGACGGGAGGAGGCAGAGGAGTCCACCTGGTTTGCAGGCTACAACGAGAAATTTTTCCATGACCGGGGTGTGCTCTATCATGTGCTGTACGGAAGATTGTCAGGGCTTCTGGCGCTCAGATTCCTGCTGGCACATCGTGGGAAGCTCTGTGAGAGTGTGACCCTGCAGCAGGCCTATGGATGGATGAAGGAAGGAATTGCGGAAGGCAGACGGCTGTGACGGAAGGCAGACGGCTGTGACAGAGGGCTATGTCAGAAGACTGTGGCAGAAGGGAGAGAAAGCAGATGGAGAGCAGTGCACTTGTATATATCATACTGACGGTGGTGACCGTGCTTCTGGCATGCCGCATTGAGAATCAAGGCTATGTGCAGGCCCGCATCCGCGGCGGCAGACCGGTAGGAAAGCTTCCGGGCTATTGCCGCACCCAGGCCGGAAATCTGGTGGCGGAGCTGGCCATCTTCGGTCTGCTTGCCGGCGTATCTGCCTGCCGTATCGCTGTGGGTAATGATTACTGGGTGTACCGTGACAATTTCAAACTGATTGCCCAGCAGCGCCATGTAGCCTCGGAAGTCGGTTTTAATTACATTGTGAAATGGATGCAGCTGCTTTTCGGCTACGACAATTATCTGCCGATTTTTGCCCTGTTTTCCCTTGTAACAGCATTCTTTTTCGTAAAAGCCCTGCATGATCAGGCGACGGATTACGCCTTTTCCTTATTCTTACTGATGACCGGCGGCTTCTACTTCAACAGCCTGAATTCCGTGCGGTATTATCTGGCACTGGCCATTGCCCTGTACTCCATGAAATATGTGCTCAGAGGGGAATACGGCAAATTTGTGCTTTGGATTCTGGCGGGAACCATGTTCCACAAGTCCATATTGCTGGTGATACCGGTCTATCTGGCGGCCCGTTTTCTGGCGGCCCGCAGATTAAAGGCTTGGCATTATACCCTCGGCGTGCTGTCGGCACTCAGTCTGATATTTGCACAGGATATCTACAGGGAAATTATCTTTATTTTCTACCCCTTCTATCGGGACTCTGCCTTTGATACCGGACAGATATCCTACGCCAATATCGGCAAATGTCTGGGAACGCTGGCACTGTGCGCCCTTTGCTATCGCCGAAGCCTTGGGGGTGAGAAGGGCTTGCGGAATCGCTTTTATTTCTTCTTGAATGTGGCGGCTACACTGGTGTATTGCTGTGGCTCTTTCATTCCCGAAGTGTCCCGGGTGGGCTATTATATGATTATCTCCCAGATATTCCTGCTTCCGGAATTGCTCAGGGACATGGAGAAGGGCTGGCTGAAGACCCTGTGCTACGGGGGTGTCATCGGAGCCTTCACCCTGTATTTTGTGATGCTCCTGCGGGGCATGTACGCGGTGGATGTGAGATTATTGCCCTACCTAAACTGGATTTTTAATTAAGGAGAAGAGACGTGCAATGAGAGTATTGTGGGTGTGTAATATTATGCTTCCCGTGGTGGCACAGTACCTGGGTGTGAAGGGAAGCAACAAAGAGGGGTGGCTGGACGGCTTGTGCCGTGTGCTTCTGGAGAGATGGGAGGACAATGCTATTGAGCTGCACGTGGCATTCCCGGTGGAACGCAGTAGGGACGGCTACACCGAGGAGCTTCGTTTTCCGGGCGGCAGCAGCCTGCATTGCTACGGCTTCTATGAGAATGTAAACCATGCGGAGGACTATGACGAGAGCTTGGAGGTCGCCCTTCGCCGCATCATAGAGCAGGTGCAGCCGGAGGTCATTCATTGCTTCGGAACAGAGTATGCCCATACCCTGGCGGTGCTGCGCAGCGCACCCTGTCCGGAGCGGGTGCTGGTGGGCATGCAGGGCGTGTGCGGTGCTATTGCCGAAGCCTATATGGCAGATTTGCCCTTAAGGGTGCAGAATGGCAGAACCTTCCGGGATTGGCTTAAGAAGGACGGAATGCAGGAGCAGCAGCAGAAATTTGTGCTCCGGGGGAAGCGTGAGGCAGAGATACTGCGCCTTGCACGGAATGTGACGGGCAGAACTGCCTTTGACAGAAGCTATGCAGAGGAGCAGAATCCCCATGTGAGATACTTTCCCATGAATGAAACCCTGCGAAGCTGCTTCTATGAGGGACAGTGGAAGCCGGAGGCATGTGAGAGACATTCTATTTTCGTCAGCCAGGGGGACTATCCCTTAAAGGGACTGCACTACATGCTGCTAGCTGTGGGCAAGCTCCGCGAAAAATATCCGGATGTAAAGGTATATGTGGCAGGCAACAGTCTGGTACGGTATGAGAGCCTGAAGGACAAAATAAAGCTTTCCGCCTATGGAAAATACCTGCGCAGCCTGATAGAGAAGGAATCCCTGCAGACTTGCGTACAATTCACGGGAAGCCTGACAGCGGAGGAGATGAAGGAGCGGTATCTCAAAAGTCATCTCTATGTATGCTGTTCCTCCAATGAGAATTCTCCCAATTCCCTGGGGGAAGCCATGCTTCTTGGAGTGCCCTGCGTGGCAGCAGCTGTGGGAGGAATTCCCAGCCTTTTTGATGACGGCAGGGACGGAATCCTCTACAACGGTCATGAAAATTCTCAAAATACATTAAATAACATGCGTGATACATTAGGAAATGTGAAAAAAACTGCCGGTACACAAATGGGGCAGAACAGTGTAGAATGGGAGAGAGACACGGAAAATCAAGAATTGTGCAGAATTGCGCAGAATCTGTACCACGCAGTGGATACCATGTGGGAGAATCCGGAAAAAATGGCAGAATTTTGCAGAAATGCAAGATTACATGCAAGAAAAACCCATAATCAGGAAGAAAATTACCAAAAAATGACAGAAATATATGCAAGAATTGCTGAACAATAACACTTGTATGGATTGTAGGGAAGAGACACTATGAGAATAACATTTGTATCCAATTACATCAATCATCATCAGCTTCCGTTCTGTAATGCCATGACTGCGCTGACAGAAGGGCAGTTTGCCTTCGTCCAGACGCAGCCTATGGAGGAGGAGCGCGTGCAGATGGGCTGGCAAGCGGAGCGCCGGGAGAGCTATCTTCATTATTACTATGAAGAGGAGTCCTTTTGCAGAGAGCTGATTTGGGAAAGCGATGTGGTCTTATTCGGCGGCTGTGAGGAGGAGTGTTATATTACAGAGCGGCTTCGTGCCGGGAAACCGATTATCCGCATCAGCGAAAGACTGTACAAGACAGGACAGTGGAAGGCGGTCTCCCCAAGAGGTCTGCGCAAGAAATACAGGGACCACACCCAATACCGGAATGCCGGGGTGTATCTGCTTTGTGCCGGCGCCTATGTGCCCTCCGATTTCCACATTGTGAGAGCCTACCCGCAGAAAATGTTCTGTTGGGGATATTTTCCCGATACAAGGCAGTACGATGTGGATAAACTGCTGGAACAAAAGGGATATCCTCAGGGAGAGGGCACAATCCCCTATCTTCTCTGGGTGGGGAGATTTATGGAGCTGAAGCATCCCGAACTGGCACTGCAGACAGCTGCCTACCTGAAAAGCCGGGGACTGGCATTTCATCTGGATATGATTGGCGGCGGAGCCATGGAGGAAGAAATCAAAGCGCTGATAGCGAAGCTGCAGCTGGGAGACTGTGTGAGCCTTGTGGGATATCTGTCCCCGGAGGAGGTACGCTCCCGCATGGAGAGGGCAGATATCCATTTGTTTACCAGCGACAGACGGGAGGGCTGGGGAGCTGTGGTCAATGAAGCCATGAACAGCGGCTGCGTCCCGGTGGTGAGCCATATGCCGGGCTCTGCGCCCTATCTTATCAGACAGGGGTACAACGGCTGCCTCTACAGGGACGGCAGGGAGGAGATGCTGTTTCGGACCGTGGAGAAGCTGGTGAAGGATAGTGCCCTGCGCAGACAGCTTGGCAGAAATGCCTATCGGACCATTACAGAGGTGTGGAATGCGGAAAATGCAGCAAAGAAGTTGATGGAGCTGATAGAGAACGTGGTTCTGAAGGGAGCCGTGGTTCCGGCACACCCCGGAAGCCTTGGAGAGCTCTTCCCCTGTGCACCGGCTCCGGTGATATCGGAGCGGAGCATGTGGAGACGGCTGCAGAGCAGCGCAGCCAAGGGAGAGAAGAAAGAGAAGGAAGAGAAGGAAAATGCGTGACAATCCGTTACTTAGTATTATCGTGCCGGTCTACAATATCCGGGAATATTTGCCCAGATGTGTGCATTCCATCACGGCACAGACCTATACCAATCTGGAAATCCTGTTGGTGGACGACGGCTCCACGGACGGCACCGGTCAGCTGTGTGACAGCCTTGCCAAGGAGGATGGGAGAATCCGCGTCCTGCACAAGGAGAACGGCGGCTCCTCCTCAGCCCGCAATCTGGGCATTTCACAGGCGAAGGGAACCTATTTCGGTTTTGTGGACAGCGATGATTACCTATCACCGGACATGTACGAGCGCCTGTACCGCGGCATCTGCGAATATCAGGTGCAGATTGCCCAAATCGGCAGGGATGAGCTTGACGAGCAGGGGAACCCACTGCCCGATATCTGCCAGCCCCCCAAGGAAGCGGTGGCAATCCGCAGTGAGGATTTCCTGCGGGAGCTTCTGATGCATCGGGGGGACTGTTCCTTTTGTACCAAGCTGATTCATCGGGATTTGTTCCGGGGACAGGGCTTCCCCGTGGGAAAGCTAAACGAGGATTTCTACCTTTTGATACATATGCTGGCTCAGGTGGAGGGACTGGTGTCCCTGCCGGGACAGACCTACCATGTCTTTTACCGCATCGGCAGCAATTCCCGGAAGGCGGACAGGGAGAGCTTCTCCCGGGTGTATGCAGACTGTGTGGATAACGCGGATGTGGCGGCGGAGATTGTGAAGCAGGATTATCCCCGATTGGAGAAGGTTGCGCTGCGCTTCGGGGTGTTCCAGAGGCTGGAGTATCTCCTGCATATTCCCATTTCACAGATGAACGGCAGAAATACACAATACAGGGAAATCGTAAAATGGCTTCGCAGGAATTGGCTGAAGGGAATGGTGAATCCCTATCTGACGGCGAAGAATAAAGTCTATCACTCCCTGTTTGCCCTTGCACCCAAGGGAATCCGTGTGGTGCATCGCAGACTGAGAGGACAATAAAGCACTCGGAGACGAAAAACATGAGTAACAAGCTTAAGAGACAGAAAAAACAGGAAGAATCCTTGTGCACAGCGGTGTGCAAATTCTTCAGATACCTATTGGAGGGCATGATTGGTATCTATGCCATGCTCATCATTGTGGTGATGCCCTTTTATCATGAGCAGGGATATGCCTATATCGGCACGAATAAAGCAATGTTTTTCAGGACAGTCGCCGTGAACGGCATGATATTTATCCTTCCGGTGCTGGCGCTGTATCTGGTATTGACATACGCGGAGCAAAGGAGCAAAAGGAAGGGACATGAAGGGGAAACAGCCATCAGGCTGCAGCTGTCCTTCACGGACAAATGTGCCCTATTATACGGACTGAGTCTGCTTTTGTCCTACATCTGCTCCGATTACAGAAAGCAGGATATGCGGGGCTCTGCGCTTTGGGGTTCCGAGGGCTGGTATATGGGATTCTTGACACAGTTGCTTTTGTTGGGCAGCTATTTTTTGGTTTCCCGCTGCCGCACACATACGAAATGGCTGTTTGGACTCTTTTTGCCGGTGTCGGCTGCGGTATTTGCGTTGGGGTATCTGAACCGCTTCGGCTTCTACCCCATTGATATGAAGGTGATAAATCCCGGCTTCCTGTCCACCATCGGAAATATCAACTGGTATTGCGGGTATCTGGTATCCGTATTCTTCGGGGGATATTATCTGCTGTGGCGCGAGGCGGATTTGCGGAAAACATCCGGTATGACGCAAGGCAGAGAGAACGGATGGCGGGCGCGATTGCAGAAGCTTTTGCAGGGGGCATATGTGGCAGTGGGCTTTGCCACACTGGTGACCCAGGGAAGCGCGAGTGGTCTGGTCACCATGGGAGTCATGCTTGTGGTGACGTTTTGCCTGTCCGTGGGAGACGGCAGAAGAATGCAGGCCTTCTGGCAGGAGACCCTGCTTCTGTCATTCATGTGTCTGCTGAGCTGGTGCCTGCGGAATGTATGCCACAGGGAGATTACCTTTGCAGATCCCTTTGTGGATTTGCTGACCGATAGTTTTCTGCCGTTTTTGGCTGTGGTAATTTCGCTGATATTTGTGGCCCTGCTCGCCTATTGCAACGCCGAAAAGAAGTATCCCGGTAAGCTTTTCAAGGCTCTGGGGTGGCTGGTTGCAGGCGGCTCTGCAGTGGGAATGTGCGTGGTAATCGGTATGATTGTGCTGAACACGCTGCGCCCGGGAAGCATCGGCGCTCTGTCGGACAATGCCTTCTTCACCTTTGCTCCCGCATGGGGAAGCAGCAGAGGTGCTACCTGGGAGGCGGGAATCCGGTGCTTTACAGAGCAGAATTTCCTGCATAAGCTGGTGGGTGTCGGACCGGATGCCATGGATGCCTATATTGCACAAAACGGAAGCGCTGAGCTCACTGCACTGGTGACGGAACGCTTCGGAAACAACAGACTGACCAATGCACATAACGAGTGGCTGACCATTCTGGTGAACGAAGGAATCCTTGGCTTCATAGGATTTGTAGGTATGATGGTCAGTGCCATAGTACGCTATCTGAAAATCGGAAGGGCACCGGGCAAAACAATCACAAGCTCCCGCATCATTGCCGGAGCCTGCGGCTTCTGCCTGCTTGCCTACACGGTGAATAATATGTTCAGCTTCCAGCAGTCCATGAATACAGCCACAATCTTTCTCATAATGGGAATCGGAGAGGCGCAATGCCGCAGCATCCGTTTCGAATCGTGATATTTTCCGGTGACATTCCAGTGACGTTTCTATGTTTTGTTTGCTATTTGCTGTAAGGAGTGGTAAAATGAATTGATTAAGCTTACTGATAAATGAGGATTACTTTACCATGAAACGAGATGTGAAATTTTTACAAATCCCAATCAACAGGATTATCGCGCTGTTACTGATGGATATCATGTCCATTGTGGTGGCTTCCTTTGCCGCACTCTATATCCGGTTTGATTTCAGCTTCAGCGGAATTTCCGCGGATTATCTGTTGAAATTTGAGCGGATTATTCCCTTTAATATATTGTTGACCCTTTTGTTCTTTGTGGTCTGGAAGCTCTATCGGAGTGTGTGGAGATATGCCAGTGCCACGGAGCTTTTGAATATCGTATTTGCAACCACCTGTGCGGCATTGGCACAGCTGGTGCTTTGCTATGTCATAAATCAGAAGATGCCAAGAAGCTATTATGTCATCTACTGGTTCTTATTGTTTGGCTTCACCTGCATGATCCGGTTCAGCTACCGCATTCTGCGCATCATCAACCTGAAGCGGGCTGACATTGCGGGGAAGAATAAAGGAAGCAATGTCATGCTCATCGGCGCCGGAGCGGCGGCGAATTCCATCCTGAAGGAGATTGAGACCAGCCAGTATGTGAACTTAAATGTCAAATGTGCCATTGACGACCATCCCGGCTGCCGGGGTAAATTCCTGCGTGGCGTACCCATCGTGGGCGGCAGGGACAAGATTGCGGATGCGGTGGGAGAGTACGGCATCGATGAGATTATCTTTGCCATACCCACAGCCAATCGGCAGACCAGGAGGGAGATACTGGATATCTGCAAGGAGACGGGCTGTAAGATGCGTACCCTTCCCGGCATGTATCAGCTGATTAACGGGGACGTATCCGTCTCTAAGCTGAAGGATGTGGAAATCGAAGACCTGTTGGGCAGAGAACCGATACAGATTAATACGGAAGAGGTATTGAACTATGTGCGGGACAAGGTGGTGATGGTCACCGGAGGAGGCGG
>CAZPRB010000017.1:0-40072 GCA_964588645.1 uncultured Acetatifactor sp.
GCGGAATAAAGCCGTCCAGCCAATAGGGAACTCTCTCCCAGCCTTCCGCAGTTCCACCCAACCAGGCGCTGTCTCTTACATCCTTCCAAACCTTATCCAGATTGCCGCTTAACCCCTCTGCCTGTATCTGAAGCTGTCTTTTCAACCATCCCTTGGGTTTGATTTCCTTTGAAGTATAGAAATTCCATCTTCTTGCCATACCGTACCTCCCTAAGAAAAGACCATCCCACATATCAGACAGTCCGTTGCCGTCTATTGATTCATACCTTCCGCCACGGATTTCACATAATCATAAATGTGTCCTCCGGCGTTTTCGCCATACTCGCCGATGATTTTCACAATGGCATTTTCCGCAATGCAGCCATCCGCCAAAGCAGCATCCTTTCCTATCTGTTCACAGGTGCCGGACATGGTTCCTATCACCACGGGCGTATCCGTCACCTGACGGATATGCTCCACGATACCTCTGACATCCGTTTTCCTCTCCGTGGGAGATACCACATAGATAAAGCCCTTGGCTTCCTTCGCAATCATCCGGATGCGTTCCTCACCGGCAGGGGCAATCATGGATATCACATCCACATCATATTGAACTGCCACAGGCACCAGCTCCTCTTTTTCCTCATAGGGCATATCGGGAATCAGGATGCCGCTGATGCCCACCTCACTGCACCTTTTGCAAAATGCTTCATATCCGTATTTAAAAACGGGATTCAGATAGGTGGAAAGCACCAAAGGCACGGACACCTTTTTGCTCACCCTCTCTACCATATCAAACACCATATCGGTGGTACATCCTCCCGGCACTGACAGTGCTCTTACATTTGCCTCCTGAATCACGGTACCCTCTGCTATGGGGTCCGAAAAAGGAATACCGATTTCAATCAACGCAGCTCCTGCTTTCTCCATCTCCACAATAAATTCCTCGGTTTTCTCCAGGGAGGGATCTCCCGCTGTCAGGAATCCGATAAATGCCTTTGTATTCTGAAATGCTTCCTCTATTCTACTCATGTAAATCCACTCCTCTGTATCTTGCGATTGCTGCCACATCCTTATCTCCACGTCCTGACAGGCAGCATATAATAATCTGATCCTTCTCCATTTTCGGTGCAATCTTCATTAGATGCGCCACTGCATGGGAGCTTTCAATTGCCGCAATGATTCCCTCCGTCTTGGCAATATACTCAAATGCTGCCACCGCTTCTTCATCCGTAACAGGCACATACTGCGCTCTCTTCGTGTCATGCAGATAGGCATGTTCCGGACCGATTCCCGGGTAATCCAGACCTGCCGAAATGGAATATACCGGTGCTATCTGACCGTATTTGTCCTGACAGAAATAAGATTTCATGCCATGGAATACTCCCTCAGTCCCTGTTGCAATGGTGGCGGCTGTCTGCGCCGTATCCACACCAAGTCCGGCCGCTTCGCAGCCGATGAGCTGTACGGATTCATCCTTGATAAACTCATAGAACATTCCCATGGAATTGCTTCCGCCGCCTACACATGCCATCACCACATCGGGAAGCTTGCCTTCCTTCTCCAGAATCTGTGCCCTCGCCTCACGGCTGATAATGCTCTGGAAGTCTCTCACAATCATGGGGAAGGGATGCGGTCCCATCACGGAACCAAGCACGTAAAGAGTATCATCCACCCTCTTCATCCACTCTCCCATACACTCATTGACTGCATCCTTCAGCGTCTGTGTACCGGTCTCCACCGCATGTACCTTGGCACCCAAAAGCTCCATACGATATACGTTTAATGCCTGACGGATGGTATCTTCCTTGCCCATGAAAATTTCGCACTCAAGTCCCAGAAGAGCCGCCGCTGTGGCTGTCGCCACACCATGCTGTCCCGCTCCTGTCTCCGCAATGATTCTGGTCTTGCCCATCTTTTTGGCCAAGAGCGCCTGACCCAGCACATTATTGATTTTGTGGGAGCCTGTGTGATTCAAATCCTCACGTTTAAAATAAATTTTTGCCCCGCCCAAATCCTTGGTCATTTTCTCAGCATAATACAGCAAAGAGGGTCTGCCCGCATACTCTCTTAACAGGGTATCCAATTCTCTGTTAAACTCCGGATCCTTTTTGTAGAACTCGTATGCCTCCTCAAGCTTCAACACCTCACCCATCAATGCCTCGGGGATGTACTGTCCGCCATGCTTTCCATATCTTCCTTTTGCCATTTTCTTTCTCCTTTTCCGTTTCCTTCCGAACGATAAATTCCCTGCTCCGTCTTTGGCTTTGCCACAAAAAAACGCCCCTGACAACAGAACTAACTATTGTCAAGGACGGTAAACATTCGTACCGCGGTGCCACCTTGCTTCGTGGAATCCACACTCTCATCAGAATACTATCATATTCCGGGCAACTCACGTATGCCCAAACGTCGTAGAATACTCAGGAACGCCTCCCTTTGACTACGCCCTCAGTGGTCCATTTAATAAATAGCATTCTGCCGGTTCCCAGCAATCCCGGCTCTCTGTAAGTGCCCTGTTTATTTTTATCTCCACATCAACGGTTTGACTGTATTAAGTTCAGCCTTCAGCGCATCACTGAAGTTGAGTATTATTATACTCTTCCGGCATCCTATGTCAAGTATTTTTTGCTACTTCGCAGCCAGTGCCTGAGCGATATCCTCTCTCATATCAATAACGGCAGCTCTGGAAGCATCCGCATAATTCGCTCCGCCAAACTGAGCATACTTCTCCTGCTGGTACGCAGCGATAATGCCTCTTGAGGAATTAATGATTGCACCCAGTCCATCCTCATTGAAGAAGTGAACCAAATCAGCGCCCTTACCGCCCTGCGCACCATAGCCGGGTACCAGGATAAAGGTATTGGGCATCAGCTTGCGCAGAATTTTGCCCTGCTCCGGATAGGTAGCACCTACAACAGCACCTACATAGCTGTAATTTCCGCTCTCGGGCATGCACTCCGCACCCCACTGTGCAACCTTCTCACCCATCCACTCATACAGAGGTCTGCCGTCAATCAGACGGTCCTGGAATTCGCCGCTGCTTGGATTGGAGGTTTTCACCAGCACAAAGATGCCCTTGCTCTCCTCCTTGCATACTTTGGTGAAAGGATTGATACCATCGGAGCCAAGATAAGGGTTAACTGTTGCGAAATCCTCATCAAATCCGTAATAAGCCTTGCTTCCTACCTGCACCTTTCCCAAATGTCCTACCGCATAGGCTTCTGAAGTGGAACCGATGTCTCCGCGCTTCACATCACCGATTACCACTAAATCCTTCTCTTTACAATAATCAACCGTCTTCTTGAAGGCCATCATGCCGGGAATACCGAACTGCTCATACATTGCAATCTGGGGCTTCACAGCCGGTACCAAATCATAAATCGCATCCACGATACCCTTATTGTACTGCCAAATCGCTTCTGCAGCGCCTTCCAGCGTCTCGCCATACTCAGCGAAGGCAGCCTTCTGTATCTGCTCCGGAACGAATTTCATCATGGGGTCCAAACCCACCACAATGGGAGCATTTGTTTTCTGAATTTTGGATATCAATTTATTAATCATATTATTCTCCGTTCTGCCCGCAGCTTTTCACAGCCGTCCGGCTCATTGTATTCGCGTATATTGTACTTCAATTTTCATGAATCGGTCAATGCAAACATTGCATTTTAGAGACTCTAAAATGTCCAAGCCCAATCCGCGAATAATTTATTGGATTGCTATAACCATATTTTCTTAAAACTAAAATACGATACAATAGATTTTAGAAACCCTAAAGTGGTTTCTGGGTATTTCATCATGATATGCTAAAGGAGAAAATGAGACGATGAGTTTTGGAGATGTTCTGAAAGAGCTTCGCGCGGAACAAGGCGTTTATCAAAAAGAACTTGCCGCACATCTCAATGTGTCCATCGGCACCATTTCCAACTATGAGAAAAACAGACACTTTCCCGACCCGGAAGCACTGTGTAAAATCGCAGACTTCTTTGAGGTCTCCACGGATTATCTGTTAGAGCGCACGCAATTCCGCTACAATCCGGAATTACTTTGCAGACCTCTTACGGATAAATATACAATATCCGATTTTGTCAACTCTGCTCTGGATTTGTCACCTCAGCATAAAACAGATTTGACAAAATATGCGGAATTGCTGCTACTCAGCGAACGGACATCATCTGGTGAGTAGGAATTGTTGTTCTCTCTTGGCTTTCTCATCATCCGGGTATGCTTTCAGGTAGCTGTCCAACAGGACTGCTGCCTTTTTAAATTCACCCAGATGCTCATATGCCACAATTTCATTGAATGAGAGGGTCTGCATGATATCGTTTCCTTCAATCTGCTTGCCTGCCTGAAACGCATCCAGAGCCTTGTGGTAATCCTGCTTCGCCATCTCACACAGACCAAGCTGATTATAGACCTCAGCATTCTCGGAATCCTTGCTCAGATAACTGCTGTACACGCTGGACGCATAATTGTAATCTCCAGTAGCCTCATATGCCTTACCAAGATATAGATAGCTTTCGGCATTTCCATTCTCTCTGGCTTCCTCCAAAGCCAGATATGCCTTCTGATATTCCCCCATATAATAATAAATACGGCCCTTGTCATACGCCTTCATCTGATTCTCACCGGCATCCAGTGCATTCTGCAGATAAGCCTGTCCCACTTCCTTGTAGCCGGATTTGTCAAGAGCCTGATAAATTTCAATCAGACGGTCATAATTTTTCCCATCCATCTCCGCAACCTTGTCAAAATCCATCTTGGCATTCTCATAGTCCCCCATCTCCAGCGAAACACTTCCCCGCAGGAAATGAGCATCCTCTTCCTCGGGACGCAATGCCAGAATGGCATCATAGACCTTTCGCGCCTCCTGATACTGTGCGTTCTTGGTATAGGCCGCTGCAAGATAGAAGTTCAGGTCAAAATCAACCTCTTCTATCAGGCCGTTACTGCCATGCAGTGCTTCCTTAAAGCAGTCGACCGCCTGTTCATAATCCGTAAGTCCCATATAGGCAATTCCTCTGCCTCTGGCAATCAGGCGGGCATTTTCCGCACAGCCCTCCGCCTCATCAAATTCAGCCAGTGCCCCCTGATAATCCAGTGTCTCCACCAGCTTCATACCCTCACTCACATTCTCATCCTTGCTTCCGCAGCCGGCAAAAAATCCCACAAGCATCAGACATCCCGCTATACAGATTCCTTGTTTCGTCTTCTCCAATAACATCCCATTTCCCTTTCCGCAACCGTCATAGACTTCTCATGATACCCTCGCGCCGCTTTCTCCTGTTTCACCTTTGCACTTCCTTCTCTTGTTTCGCCTTCGTGCTGCGTGGACGCACGGTATTCGCAGGGTTACTCTGCAAGCTCTGAAGTACAATGAGGACATCTGGTGGCATCGATGGCAATTTCACTCTTGCAGAAGGGACACTTCTTAGTGGTAGGCTCCGCAGGTGCCTCCTCCTCTTTTTTCATAAACTTCTCATTCAGGGCATTGATTGCTTTCACCATACAAAAGATGACAAAAGCAGTAATCAGGAAATTGATGACTGCCGTGATGAAATTACCGTACATCAGTACAGGCGCTTCCTCACCGCTTCCCAATTTCACGCTGAGATTGGAGAAATCCGTACCGCCGAAAATCCCCAGAATCGGAGTCAATATATCCTGATTTAGCGAGGTGACAATAGCAGTAAATGCACCGCCCACAATGACACCGACTGCCATGTCCATTACATTGCCTCGCAAAATAAATTTCTTAAATTCACCTATAAAACCATTCTTCTTGCTCATTTAAAGTCTCCTTTATGTCTTTCTTTTTCTTAAAAATATCAGGAATCGACAAATTCCCTCCTGTTCCATAGTATCACAAGACCGGAGGAAGCTCAATAATTGTTTTGTTTCAATAATTGTTTCAAATGATTGCATATTATTTTTTTTTCCGTTAGAATAAATATGGTGTTTCTAAAGAGGTCAGAGGTTCCTGATCAAGAACACATATTATACTTTTATCACGAAAACGGAGCGGATTATGCAGCGTATTAACGAAGATATCAAACAGGGAAATTTCAAACAGATTTATCTTCTCTACGGAGAGGAGCGCTATCTGCGCAAGCAATACACGGACCGTTTGAAAAAGGCTCTGTGCGGTGAGGACGACAGTATGAATACGCATTTCTATGAGGGCAAGGATGTCCCTGTAGGCGAGATTATCGATTTGGCCGAAACCCTCCCTTTTCTTGCTGCACGGCGCGTCATTTTCATCAGTAACAGCGGGCTGTTCAAATCCGGTGGCGAGAAAATGGCTGAGTACCTGACCGCCCCCAACGAGACAACCTTTTTTGTCTTCACTGAAAATGAAGTGGACAAACGCAGCAAATTGTTCAAGACCGTTCAGGCCAAGGGATATGTATCGGAATTTGCCGTGCAGGACGAAAACACCCTGAAACGCTGGGTGGCAGGAATTCTGAACAAAGAAGGGAAAAAGATTACCGAGAACACCGTACAGCTTTTCCTGTCAAAGACCGGCACAGATATGGAAAACATTCGCATGGAATTGGAAAAGCTCATCTGCTACTGTATGAATCGTGATGTCATCACGGAGGATGACGTCAATACTATCTGCACCAACCGCATCAGCAATCATATCTTTGACATGATTAATGCCATAGCAGACGGGCAGAACGCCCAAGCCTTGCAGCTGTATTATGATTTGCTGGCTCTGCGTGAGCCTCCCATGCGTATCCTGTTTCTGATTGCCAGACAATACAATATGCTGCTTCAGGTCAAAGAATTGAAATCCCGAGGCTATGACAACAAGACCATCGGCTCTAAAATCGGCGTCCCCCCCTTTATCGCCGGCAAATATGTCACGCAGGCATCCCGATTTAAATCTGCGGACCTCCGCCTCGCCGTAACGCAGTGCGTAGAAGCCGAGGAAGCTGTGAAAACCGGACGCATGAACGATATGATGAGCGTGGAAATGCTGATTGTCTCCAAGCCGGGCAGTTGTTGATCATTCCAATCCTTTTACAACTCCACACAAAGTACTTTTTTGAGAAGTCCGTCTAATGCCTTTGCATTTAATGGTTTCCTGCCGGTTTCATATGTAATAAATAAATTGACACCCATATATATTCCGTTTTTTTCATACGTATTGAGCTTATATAGAGTTGTCTCAGCATAATCCTTGTCGTCAAGCTTCCCGAAATGCTCCAGGTACACTTCTTCCCTTGCCGGCATCCTTAAAATTGTAAAATCCGGATATATCCTGATATGTCCCTCCAATACAAGCGGATATTCATAACGATAGGGAATTCCCATTGCAAATAGCTTATCTGCAATGATTTTCTCTGATTTGGAGCGGACACGCTCCCCTTTTTCCGTAATAATTTCCGGTGTCTCCTCATCAAATATTTTCCCCTGATATTTTACCTCCAGCCATTGCTTTACAAATGCGCTATCGCTGATTTGCTGAGCGATGATTATTTCTTGACGGCATCGACTCAATTTCTCATATATGCTATCCAAGCTTGTCCTACGATATCTATCGATAAACGTATCAATCGCTTTTACTCGCTCCTCCGCTCTCTTTAATAGTTTCAAATCATAATCTCTTTGTGCAAGCCCTCTTGCAAGGTTTTGCTCACTTTTTTTCAAATATCTTCCATTGTCGCAGCTCCCCGACCTAACACCTTCCCCTGCTGCATGCCTATTGACGTCGGCTTTTCTATAATAATACTCTACATGTCCCTGTTTTTTCTGAATGCGCAGGTGACCCTCCGGCGCCGTTTTTAACCTTTCTTTCGCATCCTGTATGATTTTTTCCAAGTGTTTTTTCTCTTTAAGCAGTGAAGCTTCTATTGTTTGCATTTCCTATTCCTCCTGTCTATACTGTGTTCTTGTTATTAAGCTTCTGATTTTTTGAGCTTCTTTTTGGGCTTTTGATTCTTTGTTTTGCCTCTGATTTTAAGTTTCTTTTTTTTGTCATTTCTTGAATTCTCTGCTTCTTTCCTACTTTTTTCCTACTTTTTTCCTGCTTCTTTCCTACTTTTTTCGCCTTTTCTTGTTTCAGAAGGGGTTTCCCACAGTCCGCAACCCTATTTTCTGTGATTCTTACGCATTTAGTAGGATTCAACGTCGCTTGCCCGCTCTTTTTTTCCTACTTTTTTCGCCTTTTCTTGTTTCTGTAGGGGTTTCCCGCAGTCCGCAACCCTATTTTCTGTGATTCTTACGCATTTAGTAGGATTCAACGTCGCTCGTCTGCTCTTTTTTTCCTACTTTTTTCGCCTTTTCTTGTTTCTGTAGGGGTTTCCCACAGTCCGCAACCCTATTTTCTGTGATTCTTACGCATTTAGTAGGATTCAACGTCGCTTGCCCGCCTTCCTGTACTTATCTCCTTATTTCCGCCAGCCTCTCACCTGTATTTCCCTGCCTATTTCCACAGAAAGTGCCCCATATTCCGGGGTTGCCAGAATTGTGCTGCCTGCCTGTTCCAATCTCCGAAGCGTCTCTGCGTGAGGATGTCCATAGCGGTTATTCCTTCCGCAGGAGATAATGGCTATCCGAGGGTGTATCTGTTGCAGGAACGCTTCCCCGGAAGAATTTCGGGAGCCGTGATGCGCGACCTTCAGCACAGTGACCTCATCAATCCCATGCTTTTGCAGCTCCTGTAACAGAAGCTCTTCTCCTTCTCCTTCCACATCCCCTGTCAGCAGAAGTGAAAACTCCGCATTTTTCACATAGAAACACAGGGAGTACGCATTACTGTCCTCCTCTTCACAGCCCTTCGGCGGATGTAAGCAAAGAAACTCCGTTCCTCGTGCCTCATAAGCATCTCCAACGCCGACATAAGAAATGGTATACCCTTCTGCTGCCTCCCGCAGGGAAGCAAATTCATTCTCTTGCATGGGCTCTGCAATATCCGGCAGCACCAGCTGTCCGATTTTGATTTTCTCCTCCTCAGCAAACTCCAGCAATTCTACAATTCCACTGCAATGATCTTCGTCCGGATGCGACACGAAGACTGCATCAAGCTGTCTGATGCCCTTACATTTCAGAAAGGGTAGCAACACATATTCTCCTACTTTGCTTCTGTTGCTGCTGCCGCAGTCAAACAGGAATACTTCTCCGGAAGAAGTCTCCACCACAATGCCGTCTCCCTGTCCCACATCCAAAAAGGTGACCGTAGTCCCGGTACGAATACGCAGTGTTAACACTATGACTGCAAGAGTCAACGCACATAATTTCCACGCATACTCTCCACTACTTGCTTTCCTGTCTGCTTTCCTGCTTACTTTCCTGCTTGCTTTCCTGCTTGCTTTCCCGCTTACTTTCCTGCTTACTTTCCTGTTTGCTTTCCCATTGGTTTTCCTATTTACATTCCCATTTACTTTCATCTTTGTCCGAAGCACTATCAAAAGCAAAATCAGATAATATACCACCGCCTGCCAGGTCTGTGGCTTCCCGGGATTCCACATGTGAAACGGCAACTGTTCAAAGCCTTCACACAACCATTCATATCCCTGCAGAATCAAGCAGGTCACCGTACCGACCATGCCCGTCCCGGGCAGCAGCATGGCAACGAGTCCGGTAAACATCAATAGGCTCATGAGTGGCAGAACTAACAAATTGAGGAAGACCGAATATACCGGAACCTCATAATAAAACCAAAGCTGTATGGGCAATGTGAACAATGTGATGGAAGCACTGGCGAGCATTGACTGTAGGAGCTTCTGCAGCCACTTGCCAAGCAAGCCTTTCAGCATTCGTTTCCAACGCGACGGCTCGTATCTCCTCGGTGCTCCCACCCGTTCTTCCGGCAGAAGTGCAGGGTAGAACCAGCCGATTCCCAAAATAGAACCAAAGGATAACAGAAAGCCTGCGTTATGCAGATTTTCGGGATTCTGCCATACCAGCATGACTGCCATCACACCCAAGGCAGTCAACATATCGTAGGTTCTGCCCACCACCTGAGCCAGCATCCTGATCAGATACATCCCGATTGCCCTGCATGCAGACACACTCATCCCCGTCATTACTCCATACAGGCACAAAATGCATCCGCCGCAGAGTGCCGCCAGCCAGACCGGAACTCCCCATCGGCGCAGCAGCCGATAGATGCTCATACCAATCATAGTAATATGCAATCCTGATATAGACAAAATGTGAATGATACCGTTCTGCCGGTATAATTCCTTAATTCCCTTGTCAAGCTTCTCCTTGTCTCCCAGTAGCATGGCAGTAAGGACGGATGCTTCCTTTGGCGGAAACACACGATAAAGTCTGGCTTTATAATCCTCTCTCAATTGCCATAGTGCCTCTCTCCACCCGGAGTACTTCCTGCTGCAAGCCAGTACCGTGACATCTGACAGTTTTCCGCCCACTCCTAAGCTGTGATAATACTCAGATACATCAAATTCTCCGGGATTTGTAGCCTCAGAATACACTGAGAACTTCCCCTGCACCACAACAATACTTCCCAACAATATAGCATCCGGGGCATCATATTCACATATTAAGTTTTCATCCATTGGAATTGTTTGCCGCGATACTGCGACATAAGATAATTGTTGAAACAAATGTTCAGATATTGATTCAGTCTGCTCATCAGATAAACACCGTACTGAATCAATGGAAAACGATTTGGTATCCTTCCCGGATACCCTGCCCGTGACTGTTATGTGCCCCCCGTCTTCAGGTGCGGAGCACATAAGTTCCCCGTCAGATGTGGAGAGCGGATGCTCTCCCTCAGGTGTAGCAAGTATGTGTGCTTCCCCTGCGTCAGAGGCATCAGTTATCCACAGCCGCAACGCGACCAGGAACACCAGACACAGGCATACCATACATAAAGCTCTACGCATCCTGCATCCTTTCGTTTCTTAGTTATTTCTCTTATTTAGTTCTCTCATTCCCCGGCTGTATTCCCGTGCTACTGCGAAAGAGTCGTCACATAATCCAGATTCCGTTCAAAGGTGTTGGTGCTAAATATGGAGGGAATCTCTCCATTAATCAGAATCTGCACCTTATTGACAGTACTTAACTCCACCAATGAGTTTACGATGGAATAGATTGACACCTCCGTGGATACATTGTTCACCACTGTTAAGAAGCTTGAATCCAGATTCACGTAGCAGATACCATCCTTTGTCATAACATTGACTATCTTGGTCTCCGGATTCACCGTGGGATAAAGTCCCTCCACCTGACCGCTGGGACCGGCAATTAACTCCTCCACCACGAAGCGCTCCAAGGGAACGTTGGTAGAATAATACTTTTCGCGGTAGGCTCCTATCAACTGTTCTCCGCTGTCATTGGCAAAATACAGCTTGATTCTGGTCAATTCATAGGTGTTGATTTCATTGCCGTTATTATTGATGAACTGCTCCGCGTTCATCCAGCCAACTGCCTCACCGATATTGTCATAAAGCTGTGCGCCCTCCACCGTAATTCCCACATACTTGACCGAAGGAAGCTGAGTCAGTGTACGCACAACGGCTGCCCGAACCAACACTTCTGTGGTGGCCGCCATATCCTCATAGGCCGAATCCACATCAAGCAATAATTTCCCGTCCTTCAAGTTCACATCCAGCACCTGAAAGCCCATGGCAAAGGGAGCCTTGTATTCCAGCTTCTCAGGGACTGTGGAAAGGCAGTCTATCAGTTCCTGCAATTGTTCTTCCTCGGTGGTGGATTGCATTTCGCACTCACGCTTCTCCACCTTCGTCTCGGAATTACTGATGTAATAAACCGGAAAAACAGTTCCGCTTTGTTCTTCCTCCTGTCCGCAGGCACCTAAGACCGTCAGGCACAGAAGACATAATAATAAGTTAATTATTTTCTTCATATTTCAAACCTTTATCAACTGTTTACACCGTCTGTTGTGCAATATAGGTTAACGGGATTTTCACTGAAAAGACGGTTCCTTCTCCCTCCGTACTGGTCACGGTAATGGAGCCTCTGTGCATTAACACGGCACTTTTCGTAATGGCAAGTCCCAAACCCGTACCACCGATTTCCCGGGAATGGGATTTATCCACTCTGTAAAAACGCTCATAAATGCGCGCAAGAGAATCCTCCGGAATACCCAGGCCGGAATCACTCACCTCAAAGGTAAAGAACTGATGATCCGCATCCAGCGTAACCTTTACCCAGCCGTGCTCCTTGTTATACTTAATGGCATTCTCCACCAGATTGGTCATAATCAGAGACAGCTTCACCTCATCCACCTCTGCCACAACAGGGCGCATGCTCTCAAACACTACCTCCACATCCTTCTTACGGGCAATGGGGCGGAGACGCTTTAGAATCAATTCGGTCAAATCGTTGATGTTCAGGGACACAATATTTAAATCCTGAACCTTTTTCTCCAGCTTGACTAAAGCCAAAAGATCCGTGATAATCCGGTTTTCCCTGTCAATCTCGGATACAATGTCTTCCATGAATTCCCGATACAATTCCGCCGGCGCATTATCCTGCATGAGCAGAGAATCAGCCAGCACCTTGATGGAAGCCATGGGAGTCTTTAATTCATGGGATACGTTGGCAACGAATTCCTGTCTGGACTCATCCAATGCCTTCATTCGCACCAGCACCTGATTGAAGGCATCTACAATATGTACGGTTTCCTCATAATCCGGCACCGATATCGCCTCATCACTATATCCCGCCTTCACCTCATTGATTGCTTCCGTAACACGGTTAAACGGTCCGGTCAGCATGCTGGACAGCAGATATGCCACCACAATGATTCCCAGAATCAGCAGCATTTCCAGAATGAAGGATTTCCGGTTCAGTACTTCCACTGTTGTAGCAATATTTTCTGTGGAAATACTGGTCAACATCACTCCGGTAATGATTCCTGCATTGTTCTGCGTGCTGTTTAGCGAGCTATCCAACGCACTGCTTGAGGTACTGACAATAGGCGTGGTAAGCTCAATATATCCATGCTCCGAATCATAGTGAGAGGTATTACTTCCCTGAAAGCATTTGATAACCTCTTCTGATATAATTGTCTTTCCGTCACTGATATCATAGGTATCGTACACCACCTCAAAGTTGCCGTTAATAATCATTACACGGCCCTCGTAGAGGTTGGAAAGCATCTCCAGCTCTGCATTGATTACCTGCCGGGAATTGCGAAATACCTGATCCTGCGACTGATAATTGGCCAAATAATTGTTGCTGACCAAATGATTGGCTATTACCATCAGCTGATTCTGCACCCCGGTGGAGCGCTGTGCCACAGCCTGCTCTTCATAGTTATTTACGATACTGTAACGCATCATAATGCCGGAGCACACACCTATGGCCAGAATAATGACAAAAATACGGACACGCAAACTTCGAATCGGCAGAATTTCTACAATCTTTTCCTTAATCTTCGCTAACATTTCCACCATCCAAATACACTAAACATTCTTAAAGTAATAACCTACGCCCCATTTCGTATGCACATACTTGGGCTCACTGGGATTTGTCTCGATTTTCTCTCTCAGACGGCGGATATGCACATCCACCGTGCGCACATCTCCGGGATAATCCGCACCCCAAACCAGCTTCAACAGATTCTCTCTGCTGTACACCTTGTTGGGATTGAGCATCAGAAGCTCCAACACCTCGAATTCTTTTGAGGTCAGACCGATCTCTTTTCCTTCGATATAAGCTCTTTTGCCCTCGCAGTCTAATTTCACGTCTCCGCTTTCGATAGCCCTTGCCGCATCCGTCCCGGATTTCTTAGGTTCTACTCTTCTCATTATCGCCTTGATGCGTGCCTTAACCTCTAAAATATTAAAGGGCTTGGTTATGTAATCGTCCGCGCCGTATTCCAGTCCCAAAATCTTGTCCATATCATCGCCCTTAGCGGTAAGCATGATAATGGGCACACCGGAAAACTCCCGAATCTGCTGACACACCTCATATCCCGTGAGTTTGGGAAGCATTACATCCAAAAGTATGATATCGTATTGATTATTTCTGGCATATTCCAATGCCTCTTCTCCGTCGTATGCACAGTCCACCAGCATTCCGTCCTGTTCCAGACTGAAACGGATTCCCTTCACGATTAACTTCTCATCATCTACAACCAATACCTTTTTCTCAGCCATTACGTCTTCCCTTTCTCCTAATAACCTGACCTGCCCTAATGTATTGTGATTCTGTCACAGAGCTTGGCATACATATTCTCTTTGATTCCGGACACCTTCTGCAAATCTTCCTTCGACTGAAATGCTCCGTTGGTTTCACGGTATGCAATAATATCCCGTGCTCTGGCTTCTCCGATGCCCGGCAGAGTCATCAGCTGCGCTGCATCTGCCGTATTGATGTTCACCAACCCCATCTCAGCTGCTTCTTCCGCCTTTTCCTGTTCTTCTGCCTCAGACACGGTGGGAAAATAAAGCATCTCACCATCTGCCACCTTTGCTGCCAGATTCACGCTCTCCCTTGCAGCATCCTCAGCGAAGCCACCGGTCTCACGCAGTGCATCAGCTGCCCGGCTTCCTTCCGGGAGTTCCACTACACCGGGATTTACCACCGCTCCGCAGACATATACACACATCAGATGCTGTTCCTCCAAAGCCGTGTTCTCACACGTCACGGAAGCCTCTTCTGAAACCGTCTCCTGCGCGGAAAACACCAGTGCCTCATCCCGGACACCACATCCGCACATAAGACAGCATATCAGTATTCCGCTCACCAAAAGAAACGAATCATCTATCCAATTTTTTCTCATCATAGTCCCTTTCCTCTCTCCCGTCCTATGCGGGTTCAAATCAAGGGGTTGCCTCTCTATGCTGACTGTTTTCATTGTAAGATAATTAAAATTAATTTACAAGTGAGTTTTTATCATTTCCACTTAAAAATAATAATTCCTGCAATCGCCACAGCCATACCGAATGCCTTGCGCCATTCCCAAGGCTGTTTCTCCACGCCGAAAGCCCCAAAGAGTTCTATAATATATGCCACCAAAAGCTGTGCCACCACAATCAGCATCACCGCCTTTGCAGGTCCCAGCAGATCCATACTTTTAATTACGGTATAAGTGATAAACGCTCCGATAGCGCCACCTAAAAGCATATATTTGGGTTCCGCCTGCAATACCTTAAGAAGGGGGCTTCGGTCTGTTATTCCCCATGCTGCCAGACATACAAGGAGCGCCGTCAGCTGAACAAAAGCACTGGCTGCCCAAATGCTTGAAGCCTTCGTCACCTGTGTGTTAAACACTCCCTGTATACTCATAAGTGCCCCTGAAATCAATGCAACAAAAAAACCAATCATGACGATACCACCTTTCTGTGTCTGTACATCTGATAGTATCTTTTCCATTGATTGGTTTTTTATGCTGATTATTTACCCATTTGCAGGTTTATCTGATTTGCAAGCTCCTGTACTGCACCGGTCACATCCGCTCCGTTCCACACCTTAGAAAACAGAACCTCCAGCTGCAGCCAGAAATTACCGGTCTCCATCATCTTAGGCAGAGGAATGCTGTCCCCGTATTCTTCCATAAAAATCTGCAGTGCTCCGTTATCCGGATTGGCGTTCCGATTAGCGGGAATTCTTCCCGTATACTCATAGAAAACGTCAATATACTCATCTGTCAAATACGCTGCAAACTGATTTGCCAGCTCCTTGTGCGCCGAATATCCATTGACTACAACTGCACCGGTGACGGACATGGAACGGCTTCGCAGCTCATCACTCACATCCGGCATGGGTGCAAGCCCGTATTCAAAGGCAAAGCTTCCATCTGCCTTCGCTTCCTCCAGCTTCCTCACCACATCCGGAGTGGCAATGGTAAATACCGTCTTACCGTCAATGAACTCCTGTACCACCGAGTCATAAGTCACGGTATCAGACTCAATAAAGAAAAACTGATTCAAGCCTTTGTACACATCCAGGCAGGCAATGGTCTCCGGATTATTGATGCTGATATTGTTCTCATCATCACCGGCATCACCGCCTACCACCATATATTGTCCCACAATCCAGTAATTATAAAAAATGTCGGACACATCCCATTTCATAACGCCATCCACACCCTCCGGCACATCGAAGGTGTCAGCAATATTTAAGATGTCATCCACCGTGTCGGGAACCGCTTGAAGCAGATACTCCTGTTGCTTCTCAGCCAAAAGCGTCTCATCTATAGCACCGGCTTCCTCAGTCCCTTCCACGCCGGCTTCTTCGGCAGCATATGCCTGTTCCTTCAGTGCCTGCTGATGAGCCCACTCCTCCAGATAGGTCTGATTATATACCAATGCACTTGTCTCATAAAACAAGGGATAGCCCACCTTTGCCCCCTTGTACTCCACTGCTGACAGCGCTGCCTTCGGAAAATGCTCCTCATTACAGATATTCCGCACATCCCAAACAGGAGCTGCAAGCCCTGCAAGATATGCTTTTTCCAGTGAATCATTGCTGAGAAGATAGACATCCGGCATCTGCTCTCCGTGCAGGGATTCATGATTGATTTCCTCCAAATATTCACTGCCGGATGCAAGAACCGGAATCACCCGCACTCCTTCTCTCTCTCCGAACGAAACTGCTGCACTGTGAATATAATCGGTTAATGCTTCGTCCGAATACCAGAAATAAATGGTCTCTTTCCTTCCGAACAGGGAAAAGCGGCTCTCCTGCTCCTCGGTGCCGCTTGTCTCCAAAGTACTTCCGTATAATGCAGCGGCAGCCATCACAGCCACCACCGCTATTGCTAATAATCTCTTTTTCAGATTCATAGGCTACTCCATAATACAACTGTCCAAAATAGCTATCATATCATCAATGTTTTCCTTGGTGACGGTCAGTGCCGGCAGGAAACGGATGATATTGGGGCCTGCATTGATTAACAACAACCCCTTCTCCAACGCCTTATTGATAATCTCCCCAACCGCATTCTCAAATACAAGACCCTGCATAAAGCCTACACCACGTCGCTCAATGATACAGTCATGCTTATCAACCAGTTCCTGTAAACGCTGCTCCAGATAGGGGGATACCTCCCTTACATTCTCCAGCACGTTATCCTTCTCGAAAATATCAAGTACCTTGCTCACAGCTGCACATACGAAGGGATTACCGCCGTAGGTAGTTCCGTGGTCACCGCTGGTCAGGGAATTCTGACCCACACGCTCCGTCATCATAAAGGCTCCTACGGGCACACCGCATCCTAAAGCTTTCGCAGAAGTCATAACATCCGGCTTGATACCGAATCTCTGCCATGCATACATATAACCGGTTCTGCCCATACCACACTGCACTTCATCGAAAATCAGCAGGATATCCTTCTCATCACAAAGGGCACGCACCTTGGTCAGAAATTCCTCCGTCGCAGGTGTCAGTCCGCCCTCGCCCTGAACAGGCTCCAGAATAATGGCACAGGTCTTGTCCGTCACCTGAGCAAGCACACTGTCAAAATCATTCAGCTCGGCAAATTTCACATTGCCGATCAAAGGCTCGAAGGGCTCACGATACTTGGGATTGCCGGTAATTGCCAATGCTCCCATGGTTCTGCCGTGGAAGGAATGATTCATGGCAATCATCTCATGGTCCGTATTGCCGTCCTTTAAATAAGCATACTTGCGGGCAGTCTTGATTGCTCCCTCCAGCGCTTCAGCACCGGAACTGGTAAAGAATACTCTGTCCATGCCGGATGCCTTTTTGATTTTCTTAGCCGCCTCTATTGCCGGCATATTGTAATAATAATTGGAGGTGTGCAGCAGCTTATCAATCTGATTCTTCAGCGCATCATTGTACTCTTTGTTGTTATATCCCAGAGCAAATACAGCAATACCTGCCACGAAATCCAAATATTTCTTGCCCTCCAAGTCATACAGATACACGCCGTCACCGTGTTCCAAAACAATCTGATAACGATTATAGGTATGAAGCAATGCCTGTTCGGCCTCTTCTATATAATCCTGCATTTTTCCCATGATATTTCCTCTTTTCCGTAACACTTGATTTCCTGTTCACACACTTTTGGGGACTCTACACATCTTCCTCTTTGATAATTGCTGTTCCGATTCCGTTCTTGGTGAAAATCTCCAAAAGCAGACAATGAGGGATTCTGCCGTCCAAAATATGTACACGGTTTACACCGTTTTGAATTGCGGAGGTACAGTTGCTCAGCTTCGGAAGCATACCGCCTCCTATCATTCCTCCGTTTATCAGCTCATCTGCCTCTTTATCGGTGAGACGGGAGATAAAGGAAGATTTGTCATTGATATCTCTGTACAGACCTTCAATATCGGTGAGAAATACCAGCTTGTCCGCATTCACTGCCTTGGCAATAGCACATGCCGCATCATCCGCATTGATATTGTAGGTATCGTAATTCTCATCCAGCCCGATGGGAGCGATGATAGGCAAGAAATCATTTTCCAAAAGGTCATAAATCACCTTCGGGTCTACCTGTGTCACTTCACCCACATAGCCGATATCCTTGCCACCTGCAAGCTTCTTCTCAACCTTCAGCATGGCACCGTCTTTTCCGCTGATTCCCACTGCCTTCACGCCCAGTTCTTCCACCATACGCACCAGGTCCTTGTTTACCTTGGAAAGTACCATCTCTGCGATTTCCATTGTCTCGGCATCCGTCACACGCAGACCGTTCACAAACTCCGCTTTCTTTCCTGTTTTCTCCACCCATTTGCTGATGGCTTTGCCGCCACCGTGCACAATGATGGGCTTGAAACCTACCAGCTTCAGAAGGGTCACATCCTTAATCACATTCTTCTGCAGTTCTTCATTGCTCATGGCACTTCCGCCGTATTTCACCACAATGATTTTACGATTAAACTGCTGAATATAAGGAAGTGCCTCAATCAGCACCTCTGCCTTTTTCAACAACTGTTCCATATCCTTTTCCATGTCACACCTCTTCTATTTTCTCATAAATGAATCATTCTAATTCTATCGGAGCATCTTCCTTTTAAGAACGATAATCAGCATTAATCTTTACATAATCATAGCTTAAATCGCATCCCCAGGCAGTTGCTTCCGCATCACCCATGTGCATGTCCACAAGGGCAGTCACCTCAGAATCGGAGAGAATCTTAGTTGCCTCTTCTTCACTGTAATCACAGGCTACACCATTTCCGAAAATCTGCATTTTGCCACTCTCGCTTTGGAAATACAAATCCACATTCTCAGGGTCAAATTTCACGCCGGAATATCCCAATGCACAAAGGATTCTTCCCCAGTTGGCATCATGACCGAAGATTGCCGCCTTCGTCAGTGAGGAACAGATAACAGATTTTGCCAAGGTTCTGGCATTCTCTTTGGTATCCGCATTCACTACACGACACTCAAACAGTGCGGTAGCTCCTTCTCCGTCACCTGCCATCTTCTTGGCAAGATAGGTGGTAATATAGTGAAGTGCCTCACAGAAGGTATCATAATCAGCGCCTTCTTCCGTAATTTCTTCGTTGCCTGCCAGACCATTTGCCATCACCAGCAGCGTGTCGTTCGTGGAGGTATCGCCGTCCACAGAAATCATATTAAAAGAATCTATCACATCTGCGCTGACACATTTCTGCAGCATCTCCTTAGAGATATTCGCATCAGTGGTCACAAAACCCAGCATAGTACACATATTGGGATGAATCATGCCGGAACCCTTGCACATACCGCCGATGGTAACTGTCTTGCCGCCGATTTCCACCTCTACCGCAATCTGCTTATGCACGGTATCGGTGGTCATGATTGCCTTCGCCGCATCCAAACCAGCTTCCAAAGTAGGCTGTTTTGCCGCTGCAAGCTTCTCAATACCCGCACAGATTCTGTCGAGGGGAAGCTGCATACCGATCACGCCTGTAGATGCCACCAGCACTGCCGTCTCGGGAACACCCAATAAAGCTCCTGCACATTTCGCCTCTGCCTGACAACAGTCAAATCCCTGCTTGCCGGTACAGGCGTTGGCAATACCGGAATTCACTACCACTGCCTGCACAAAGGGAGCAGTCTCCACCAAGTTCTTATCCCAAAGCACGGGAGCTGCCTTCACCACATTTGTGGTGAAAGTACCTGCCACCTTACAGGGTGCCACACTGTAAATCATCGCCATATCCTTACGATTCTGATATTTCACGGCAGCTTCCACACCTGCTGCCTCAAAGCCCTTTGCCGCTGTTACGCCGCCCTCTGTCTGTCTCATGATTACCCGTCTCCTTTATTTGTTAAATGCTGTGATATTCGCCTCATTCAACGTAAAATCATAGTAGTTTAAATCTTCTCTCTTGGTCCAGCCGATGCAATTCCAGAACGCATTACCCACATCATTCTGCGTGAAGGCAATCAGACTGACCTTGTTAATATTCTCTGCCTTCAGCGCGTTCATACAACGCACTACCATAGCCTTGCCGATACCCAGACGTCTGTAGTCCTCTCTCACGCACACATGATACAGACATCCGCGTCTGCCGTCATGACCGCACAAAATACCACCTACAACAGAGCCATCCTCTGCCACAGCCACTACACTGGTCTCAGGATTCCTCCTCAAAAACTGTGCCACACCCTCTCTGGAATCATCAATGCTCCGGATACCGAAGCCGTGAATGGTCATCCACAGAGCGCGAAGCCCGTCGTAATCTTCAATTGTCATCGTTCTCACGGTATATTGATTGCTCATAATGTCCTCACTGTTTACAGATTTCCTACGGGAAGCAAGGTACCAGCTCCAGACCCTCACTCTCCTTCAGACCAAAGAGAAGATTCATATTCTGTACTGCCTGACCCGCTGCACCCTTCACCAGATTGTCCAAAGCGCCCATCATAATGATACGTCCGGTGCGCTCGTCAATCACAAAGTTAATATCCACATAGTTACTGCCTTCCACCCACTTGGTCTCAGGACAGACACCCTTCTCCAGCACACGGACAAATTTCTCATCTGCATAGTATTTATCATATACAGCCTTAATCTCATCATAGGTAGGAAGCGTCCCGTCTGCCTTACGCTTCAGGGAAGCATACTCTGTTGCCAGAATACCGCGATTCATCGGTACCAGGTGAGGAGTGAAATTAATTGTCACACTGCACTCTCCCGCATAGCCCAGCTGCTCTTCGATTTCCGGTGTATGGCGATGACTTGCCACACCATATGCCTTCATATTCTCATTGACTTCACAGAAAAGATTGGCAACCTTTGCACTGCGCCCTGCCCCTGAGGTTCCGGACTTAGCATCCACAATCAGGGTATTGACATCAATCATTCCTTCCTTCACCAACGGATATGCAGTCAGGATGGAACAGGTCGTATAGCAGCCGGGATTTGCCACCAGCCTGGTCTTATCAGTAATTTTATCTCTGTTAATCTCACAGAGACCATATACCGCCTCCTCAATAAACTGAGGGGACTTATGCTCAATGCCATACCATTTTTCGTATACTGCAACATCCTTGATGCGATAATCTGCAGACAAATCCACAATCTTAACCTTGGATAAAATATCCTCATTTAAAAGTCCTGCCAGGAAGCCCTGAGGTGTAGCGGTGAAAATAACATCCACCTGCTCTGCCAATTCCTTCAGATTGTCGTCCTTACAGATATCCTCCACAATTTGGAACATATTCTGATATACTTCATAATATTTCTTATCTATGTAACTTTTGGAACCATACCATAAAATCTTCACTTCTCTATGGTTCCTTAAAATTCTCACAAGCTCTCCGCCGGCATAGCCTGTAGCACCGATGATGCCTACCTTTATCATGACCAAATATCTCCTTATAAAAAAGTATCTTTTGTAATCATACCACTTTTTGGATAAATGTCTACTACTTTTTTATTTTTATGCAAGAATAATTTTAAATAATGATTTTTTATACACATTTACATGCATATACACGGGTTTTATGTATTTTTATTCATTTCACTCAACTTTTATTCATTTTATTTTG
Organism: uncultured Acetatifactor sp.; assembly: GCA_964588645.1. Classification (GTDB taxonomy): domain Bacteria; phylum Bacillota; class Clostridia; order Lachnospirales; family Lachnospiraceae; genus Acetatifactor. The sequence goes on from CAZPRB010000017.1 coordinate 21,880, forward strand.
TATTTTCGCCATTCTTTCGACAAGCTCCTCAGCATTCCCATTGAAATACATCCGACAACCATTCACATGCCGGCTCCGTCCAATGGGCTTTGTGTCTGTCCGCCTTGTTCACTTCCCTGGTACAGGCAGATGCGCCGTGACCGCTATTGGGAAAGAAACTACCATCGAATCATTTTTCAATTCTCCCCCTAAAACACTATGGTCTTAGGTTCTTCTGAGAAGGAAGAAAAAGTAGCAACTGCATCCTTGAAATAAAGAACTTCCGTATTATCATCCGCAGCGGAGTACATATGCTGCAAGTTGGGATATGCCGCCAGCATATGTTCTTTTGCTTCCACACGGTCATCCCTCACAAGAGTTCCTGCCACACGCAGCCATCTTCCTCCCGTAAATGCGCAAAGCTCCACCTTGGGATTTACCTGAATCTGCTTAGACACTTCCTTCACTTTGCCCGTCTGGATATATAATTTTCCTTCAAAAAGATCCACTGTCCCAAAAGGGCGCACACGCGGCTGGTCTCCTTCCACCGTTGCCAGATAATAGGTATTCGCCTGTTTTAAAAATTCGTATACTTCCTGCATTTCGTTTTCTCTCCTTTTATGTCTGATCTTTTATGTCTGATATTGTTCTATGCATTTATCTTACCACATCTATGATTCCTGCGCCATCTTATCCACAAATTCCTGCAAGCCAAAAACTCTCAGAATATCCCCGGCATTACTTTTGCAATCCGCATTCCCACCAGAAAGGACATTAGATATCAGGACTTGTCAAAAGCAGATTTTTCTCCCTGTCCGATAATTTCTTTCAACATATGAACTCTGTTGAAGGGGAATGAGAAATAGTAACCATCTGCAAAGTCATAGGTCTCCGCAATGATTTCCCTTGCAAGGGTGATGCCTGCCTGCTCTCCCTCCTCACGGGTCATATCCTCCCGATACCTGGAAAGCACCTCGTCCGTCACATCGATACCGGTCATCTCATGTTTCATAAACAGGGCATTTTTCAGACTGACAAAAGGCATGATACCGCAGAGAATCCGCGCTCCTGTCTCCTCCTTTACCCTTCTCACACGCGCAGCACTCTCCTTCGTTGACACAGGCTGGGTCAGGAAAAAGCCGGCTCCCGCTTCCATTTTCTTCTTTACACGTTCTATTTCAACCTCCAGATTTCTGCGTCCCTGATTGATGGCACCGCCAAAAACCACGGGATTCTCCCCAAACTGAGATTCATTCATATCATTGATAATCTGCATCAGCCCCAGGGAATTGAAGTTGAACACACTCTTCACCGTCTCTCTGGCCATGGTGGGAATAGGGTCTCCCGTCACTACCAAAAAGTTATAAATATGATTGATATGTGCACCGAGAAGCTGGGAACGCATGGCGATGGCATTTTTATCACGGCAGCAGAGATGGGGCATGACACAGATACCGGTCTCCCTAGACACCTTTTCTGCCATGAGAATAGAGTCCGCACGGGTGCGTCCCGAAGGGGAGTCCGGAAAGGTCAGCACATCCACGCCGCTCTGCTTCAGAAAATGTGCCGCATCCATCAGCTTCCGGTCATCACTTCCCACAGGCGGTGCCAGCTCTACGGCTATCAGCTTTTTGCCCGGCTTACCGATATTTTCTTCCGCATAAAATGCATGATTCTTCCGCTCCGCCGTCTCTGCCTTTACGGTTGCATCCTTCCCAATCCGTTGCTTGCGGGAACGGTCTATGCGGGCGCTGATTGCAGCGATATATTCCGGCGTGGTGCCACAGCATCCGCCTACGATATCTGCTCCCTCCTCCGCAATATCACTGACCTTATCGGCAAAATAATCAATATTGTCCTTCGAGAAAATCATACGGTTGCTGACTGCCTGAGGATAACCCGCATTGGGCAGTGCCGTGAGGAATTTATCTCCCGATATATCCATGTTCCCGATAATCTTCTGCATATGCCCCGGACCGACACCGCAATTAAAGCCCGCTGCATCTATTGCCTCACAGGTCTGAGCCTCCCGAATCAGCTTTCCGGCGCTCAGTCCGGCATTACTGTATCCAAACTGATTCACCGCAAACTGCACAATCACGAAAGCTTTGTTCCCGATGAATGTAATTGCCGGCAAAATATCCTCCAAATCGGCAAAGGTCTCAAACAGGAATAACTCCGCTCCCTCCTCCAAAAAGGTCTTACTTATCTCTATGTACTCCTGTTGCACCATTTCTTTGTCAGATAGATTCTCAACAGGAATCGGACCGATGTCTGCAGCTACGAAAGCAGCCTGACCTGCCGCTTTACCGGCAATCTCATATCCCCGTCGGATATATCCCTTCACTTCGTCCAAATTCAGACGCATGGTAGCTGTATTACAGGCGTAGGTATTGGTTCGTATAATCTCTGCACCTGCCTGTATATACTCTTCATGAATCTCACGCACCCTTTCGGGACATGAGACATTGGCAAGCTCCGGCAGTTCTCTTGTATCATATTTCTGTGCGTAGTAGGTGCCGAACGCACCGTCACAAATTAATTTTCTGCGTTGTAATACTTCCCTGATTGTTTTTCTTCTCTGCATGCCCTGTTGTCCTTCTTATTTTATTTATTGTTTACGATGCTTTGAATCCATCCTGTCACACCCTTCGGCAATCTTTCATCATAGCAGGTGCCGTCCTTGTATAGAAGATTGGCCTGAATCTGGTTAATCAGACAATGCTGTCCCATCTCCATTCCGTAATTCACGGAAGCAACACCACCGTCTTCATTTCTGACCCATTCAGGGAAATAGCAGATACAGTTATCCAATGAATCCAATTCTTTCTCATACGGCGCTATGCACTTGTCAAAGCACGCCATCTCATCATGTCTTCCGTGTGCTACCAGGAGATAGGTTCCGTCCGCTTCTATCTTCTTAAGGCTCTCCTCTTTGGGAACATAGCCGGAGGCAATAGGAATGGCACCTTGAAAATAACCGGGATACTGCTCCAACATTCTCCAGGTAACATAACCACCCGAAGAGGCACCCATCATGAATTTGGCTCCGATGCTGTCAGCATTTTCTACGCACACTTTATCATAAATCGCTTTCAGATAAGGAAGATATGCATCATCCCAGGAGCCTACAATGGTATCGTCCTCCAGACGAGCCTCATTGGCAAGGGGTACAATCAGAAACGCACCGCCGCCCATCGCTTCCTGATACGCCTCGGAAGCATACTGCTCCGCACCGCAATAGCCTACACATCTTCTGCCGTCAATGGCACAATTCAACCCATGAATCCACATCAGAACAGGATATTTTCGTTCTGCCGGTGCTCCATTCTTCACAGGACTGTACACAAAATATCTGATATCACCTTTTTCCTCACAAGGATAATAACACTCTTCAAACAAATCCCAATAACCACCCATGACATATGTGGTATTGCAGCTGATAAAATCTCCCTCATCCATCTCTCCCATCCAAGGCGGTGTGGGATTTTCATTTTTTGTTTCCTTTGTAAATTTCGGTAATTTCATACCACTTTTTCCTCCGATAAAAACAGCCTTCTTTAATGCTTATCCAAGCTTAATTTAGCACAACAGCCAAGCCCTTAGCAACTTTTTTTGCGACGTTTCCGTCCCAACGCATCCGGAACAATATTCATCCCGCACATTGTTTATGTATATTTATGCATTTATACATTATTTTATGCATTTATGTGCATATTTTAACTATTTTTATGCGTCCGGCAAAATAATTTATACATATTTATGCTTGCTTTTCCGCAGATAATGTTGTATAGTGTTCTCAGATTAAAAATTTAACTTAAATACATATTTTTTACGGAGGCTTTAATTTATGAAAGAAAAAGTAATTTTGGCGTATTCAGGCGGTCTGGATACTACCGCTATCATTCCCTGGTTAAAAGAAAATTTCGATTATGAGGTAATCTGTGTCTGCATCGACTGCGGACAGGCAGAGGAGCTTGACGGTCTGGAAGAAAGAGCAAAATTCTGCGGTGCTTCCAAATTATATATTGAGAACGTAATTGACGAATTCTGTGACGAGTACATCGTTCCCTGTGTACAGGCAAACGCTATCTATGAGAACAAATACTTACTGGGTACTTCCATGGCAAGACCACTGATTGCAAAGAGATTAGTGGAAATTGCAAGAAAAGAAGGTGCTTCCGCTATCTGCCACGGTGCTACCGGCAAGGGTAATGACCAGATTCGTTTTGAGCTTGGCATCAAGGCTCTGGCTCCCGATATCAAGATTATTGCAGCATGGAGAAATGACAAGTGGACCATGGATTCCCGTGAATCCGAAATCGAGTACTGCAAGGCACATGGTATCAACCTTCCCTTCTCCGCTGATACTTCTTATAGCCGTGACCGTAACATCTGGCACATCAGCCACGAAGGTCTTGAGCTGGAGGATCCTGCTAACGAGCCTAACTTTGACCACTTATTAGTACTGGGAACCACTCCCGAGAAGGCTCCCGATGAGGGCGAGTATGTTACCATGACCTTTGAAAAGGGTGTTCCCACTTCCGTCAACGGTGAGAAAATGAAAGTATCAGACATCATCCGCAAGCTCAATGAGTTAGGTGGCAAGCACGGTATCGGTATTGTTGATATCGTTGAAAACCGTGTAGTAGGCATGAAGTCCCGCGGTGTCTATGAGACCCCCGGCGGAACCATCCTGATGGAAGCACATCAGCAGCTTGAGGAATTGATTCTTGACCGTGATACTTATGCAATGAAGAAAGAGATGGGAAGCCGTTTTGCAAGCCTTGTTTACGAAGGAAAATGGTTCACACCCTTGCGCGAAGCTGAGCAGGCATTCATCGAAAAGACTCAGGAGTATGTGACCGGAGAAGTGAAATTCAAGCTTTACAAGGGCAACATTATCAAGGCAGGCACAACTTCTCCCTACACTCTCTACAACGAGAGCATTGCTTCCTTCACTACAGGTGATTTGTATGATCATCACGATGCAGAAGGCTTCATCAATCTGTTTGGTCTGTCCTGCAAGGTACGTGCAATGAAGATGCAGGAGCAGGGTATAGATTTAATTTAGTGTTATGTGAGGTTTCTATGCCAGCTATTTCCATTATTTTTTCGATTATTTCAGTCTATCTGCTCATTGTGAATATCGTGAGCTTTGCTATGATGGGCATAGATAAACAGAAAGCTATCCGGGGTGCATGGCGCATTCCGGAGGCTTCTTTATTTATGGTAGCTATTATAGGCGGAAGCATCGGCAGTATTCTTGGAATGCAGTTATTCCGCCACAAAACAAAGCATTGGTATTTTCAATACGGCATGCCGGCAATCCTGATTTTACAGCTACTACTTTTGATTTCTATATTGAAAATTTTGCACTAAGGATGTGATTTCATGCATATCGCCATCTGCGATGACAATATGAGCGACCGCTATCATTTGGAACGATTACTGAAGAGAGAGTCTGAAAAACATATTTCCTCCCCGGGGAATTGGTACACGGACGCCTTCGGAAATCATAATGCCCTTTTATCCAATCCCATGCGCTATGACGTTTTCTACATAGATGTATGCAGAACGGAGGGTGTCACCGGTATAGATGTGGTCAATCTGCTCTGCGAAGCAGGGGTCAACGCACCCATTATTCTGTGCTGCTCCGATATCAATTACCGTGAGTTCAACTTCCCCGCGAACGTTTCCTTTTTGAATAAACCCATTCAGCCGGATGAGCTCCGTGAAAGTCTGGAGCAGGCTGTCAGCATCAAAGAGCAGGCGGAAGCTCTGATTGAACTTCGCGAGGACAAGGAGACCCTCTATGTTACAGAACCGGATATCCTTTATGCCACCGAAGCAGGGCGCTACATGAACATCATGCTGAAAAGCGGACGCACCGTACACGTAATGACCACAACGGCCAATCTGTTTGCACAATGGCAGTCCTATCCCACTTTTCTTGTCCCCACTCCCAAGGCCATTATCAATGGCCGGTATATTGCAAAATTGGGCTTTTTGAAAGCAGTCATGACCGATGGCACTTCCTTCAAAATACATGCCCGTTGCATGGCCTATGCCAGAAATATTCACGAAAACTACCGAGACCAAAAGTGAGGCTTCCCATGTTAGCATTACAGATTACTTCCATGAAAAACTTCATGAATCAACTTCTTGCAGGTGATACCTTCGATATTTTTCTGTTGGAGGAGGCTGTCATCAGCACCGCCAACACCTATACCATTGACGGTCATATCAATACGGAATTCTACTCTGCCGGTGAGCTGGAAACAGCATCCATTCCCTACGACTTCCAATGCTGGAGCGAAATAAAAGGGCTGTGCTTTCACCTCATCAAAGGCAAACACACACCCCTATATTTTAAATTTGTATTCCATTTAAAGCCGGAAAAAGCTGCAGCACTGCTGAACAGGGAAGGCAGTGAGGAGAATGCATCGCAGCTTCGGGCTCTGATACTGACCATCAGATACGATGGTTCCAAAGCCATTCTCACCACGGGTACCTCCTACAATACCTTTGTCATGAGTAAGGAAGCAGATGCTATTTGGGACAGGTCAATCGTTAAATATCTCTCCGGCAAGGAAATTGCCTATGAGCAGTTATAATCCCACTGCCTGCTCCACATCAGCATAATAGTTTTCCTGCAGAATATAAGCACTGAAACGATATCTATCCTTTACCTCCTGCTGTATGTCGTCAAAATACTGTTCCTTCAGGTCATCCGCAATCACATCATTCCCTGCTGAATCCTTTATCCAGGTAGTTATCTTTCCTTTTCTCACATAGATCACGCTATCCGTTACAAAGCTTCGGTCACTGAAGATAACCAGTCCTTCCCCATCAGACAGAATATCCCTGCCTGCATACATTCTGGAGTCATAAGAAAATCCGAACAGGTTCAAAAGCGTGGGAACGATATCCATGGGACCGCAAGCCTTTTCCACATGGACAGGCTCCTCTTCCATGCCGGCATTCCATAGGATTAAGGTATTCCGGTACTTATCCATTCCGTTCTCCAGAGACCTCCCGGCCAGCTCCTCGTAAGCATTCTCACTCATACCATAAGGATAATGGTCTGCACTCAGGCAAATCACAGTCTTCTCAAGCTGCCCTGCCTCTTCCAGTTGGGCAAGCAGATACTCCAGTGCCTTATCCAGTTCAATATTGCAGGCAAGATATGCCTTCGCCTCCTCCGATAAGTCCAAATCTGCCACTTTGTCCCGATTTTTGTAGGACATGGCATTCCCCTTGAAAGTGTAATTCAAATGACCGGATACCGTCAGATAATAGACATGGAAGCGCTCCTGTCCCAAATATTCCGGCATCGTCCCCTGCACCATCTCCAAATCCGACGCCGGCCACTGGTTCGGATGCTCCATCGGAAATATCTGACTTCCCCATTCCGCCTCAGACAATTCGCCAAGCTTACAGGCCTTAAAATCATATCCCAAATTAGGATGTGAAAGATACCTGTCATAATAGGATAGACTATTGTCATGATACGCATAGGACGGCACATTCTCAGTGCCAAAAAATTTCGGCAGCGTGAAAGCCATATCATTCGAGCTGCTTTTCTTCATACTGAACTGTCCGTCCGGAATCAGGCCGGTGCAATTGATATACTCTCCGTCACTGGTACTGGTCTGCCATAACGGCGTATAATAATTATCAAACACAAAGCCGGAATGTGCCAGACGATACATGGTAGGCGTCAAATCCTCCCTGATAGCATAGGTGGAAAGGCCCTCTGCCGTCAGATAAATCAAATTATAGCCCTCAAAAATGCCAGTATACTCATTGGTATTGACAGGCTGCAGGTTCTCTATGTAGTCTGCAAGCCATGCCTGCTTTTCATTGTCAGCCAGACCGTGAAGCGTGGCAAAATCTATAGCAAACTGTTGCGGGCGGATGACAGGTTCTGCCGGTAGAGCGACATCCTTTTCCGTCTCATCAACAGCCTCAGCCGCTGCTGTATTAGTCGCTGCTGCATTAGCCGCTGCCGTATTCTCTGCTGCTGTATTGCCCTCTTCTCCCCTCTCAGCCTCCGCAGGTCTCCCTTCCGCATCCTCCCTGCTTTCGGCAAGCTGCCCTGAGGACGCAGGTCTTATGTATTTCTCAAATCCGGCCGCCTGCACAAGTCCCAGAAGCTCTCCGTGAGTATCTCTCTGCAGCATGGGCAGGAAGCCCATTTCACCGGCAACGCTGAGCGGGTCGAAGAATTCGGTATATTCCTCGTAATAATCCATCTGCAGCATTCTTCCGGTTATCATGATAACAATCTCCCCGGTTATACCAACTGTCAGAAGCACAATAACACGCAATACATGCAGCTGACCGAAATCCGGGAATTGCCATTTCCGTCGGTGGAACACTACTCCCAAAACCACCCCCGGTACAATCATCAAACAGAGGAAAGGAAGCGCCTTCACAATTCCTTCCAACGTCTCTCTCCAATAATTGGTGAGTGCATCTCCACCTCCCTGAAAAACAGCCTCCCACAACAGAGGCTGCTTGAAAATGCTCAGGTATACAAACTGTACGCAAGCCCAGACAATCGCAATCCACACCGTCAGATAATATAACAGCTTCTTCCATCTTCCTTTGAGCACTCCTACAAGCAGCGACTGAATACCTGCCCACGCCACCGTTAATGCAATTGTATAAACCGGATTCCATCTGCTCCATCCGAAGCCTCCGAAATGATAAACTGTTTCCAGATAAAAAAACAATCCGGCCAATGTTCCCCATATCACACTCATTTCTATTTCCTTATCCTTCGTCTTTCTATTCTTTCAAATCTATGTGTATTATAGCACTGTTCTGCCGATTGTGATAATATTTTTATTATTAATATTTTCTTTATTTCTTCATCTTGGGTTTAAAGATTACACTGGCAAGATATCCGAAAATCAAAGCAGCCGAGGTGCCTACTGCAGCCGCCTTAAATCCACCTGCAAACAATCCCAGAAAGCCCTGCTCCTGCAGCGCATCCTTGACGCCCTTCATCAGAGAATGACCAAATCCCAAAAGCGGCACACTTGCTCCCGCGCCGGCGAACTCAACAAATGGCTCATACCAGCCCAATATGCTGATCACAGCACCTGTCACTACCAAAAGTACCATGATTCTTCCCGGCATCATCTTGGTCTTCTCCATCAGAAGCTGAACCGCTGCACAAATCAGACCCCCTACCCAGAACGCATTCAAATAATCCATGTCACACACTCCTTTTACGAAATCAGTTAACTTAGTTTCTGCTTTTCTTCTAAAAATATACAAGGCTCACCCCGATTCTTTGGTGCAGGGTTCTTCCATATGCCGGCGTCCCGGAAACGGCTCCGAAACTGCGTTGTGGCAAATGTGAGCGTTTCTCATATGCGCAGCTTTGGAATCCATTTTGTGTCTTTTGTCACCGAAAGCAACGGTGCGCCTTTGGAATCTGTGATTATTCCTATTTTCCTAAGGTTGGACAAAAAGAAGCACCACGTCCGCGAAGCTATGATACATTAAATGTATCGGCTTCGCGGACGTGGTGCTTCTTTTTGTTCAACGGGTAGGAAAACAGGAACCTGATTCCAAAGCTGCGCACATAAGAAATTCTCGCATTTGACACTCCGAGTTTCAGAGTCGTTTCCGGGACGCCGGCATATGAAACCACTCTGTGGGCAGCTGCACCAGGATTACCGCTGCAAATACAAGAATACAGCCGGCAATTTGTCTGGGAGTAAGTGTCTGGTCCGTCTTCAGGAAACCGACTTTGTACGCCACCCATCCGGACACAGTGGCAACCACTGACTCAAGGCTCATAATCAATGCAGCAACAGTAGGGTTGACATCTCTCTGGGCTACAATCTGCAGGGTGTAAGCCACACCGCAGCTGAGAACACCTGCATACAGTAAGGGTCCCATACCATCACAAATCTGGGTGAGCGTGGGTGCACCCCATATCAGGGAGCCTGTACCGCACACAATGCCGCATACCGTAAACTGTATACAAGAGACGATAGCGCCATCTGTCTTCGGCGAATAAAAATCAACAACCATAATATGTGCTGCAAAGACAATCGCACACAGGAATACCATAATATCTCCGGTTCCCAGAACCAGACTCTCCGTCATACATAAAAGATACATTCCCACTGCCGCTATGAATGCAGATAACCATACAAGCTTAGATACCTTCCGTTTGAAAAAGATTCCGGCCAAGGGCACAAAAATAATGTATAACGTAGTAATAAATCCGGCTTTTCCCACGGAAGTATACTTGATTCCGAACTGTTGCAGCGTACTTGCCACTGTCAGTGCCAGTCCGCACCACAATCCGGCAGGAAGCGTAACCTTCCAATCAATCGGCTGCGCCTTTGAACCGGCAAGCTTTCTTGTCACCAGAATATAAATCAGAAGTGCAAAAGCTCCAATCAGCGCACGCACTCCATTAAAGGTAAACGGATGCATATAATCCATACCCTTGCTCTGGGATACAAAAGCCATTCCCCAAATGCAGGCTGTCAGGAAAAGAAGAAGGCTGCCTCTCACTGAGCTTTTCCCAAAACCGTTTTTCATCCCGTCACCTCTGCTATTGCCGCCACAATCTCCCGGAGCATTTTCCCACTGCACGAGATGACTACATGTGCGTATTTTTCATAGAGCGGCGTTCTTTCCTCATATAAATCCTTTAACGTCTGACCGGGCAACAGCGTCACACCTCTTGTATTCAAATCGCCCAGACGGTCTGCTACCTCCTCATAAGGAAGCTGCAGATAAACCACAGTACCGATTGTACGCAAGTGCTCCATGGCCTCTGCTCCGTACACTGCACTTCCTCCGGTGGCAATAATACTTCTGTGTGTGTCCAAGGATACATTCACATCATTTTCTATCTTCCAGAAGCCTTCCACTCCGTTCTCCTCAATCAACTCATGCAAGAGTCTTCCGTACTTCTCCTGAATCACCAAATCAGAATCGACAAAGGCATAGCCAAGCTTCTTTGCAAGCACAACGCCCACAGTGCTTTTGCCTGCCCCCGGCATTCCGATCAGTATGATATTGTCCTTTCTCATAATATTCCTCTGTTTGTTCTTCTACGATTTCCTATGCTATATGAATCCCTAAACTTTATGAATCCCTATACTTTATGAATCCCTATACTTCTGCGATGACTTCCACCTCGCACAGCACATTCTTCGGTAGGGTCTTCACTGCAACACAGCTACGCGCCGGTTTCTCGGTAAAATATTTTCCATAAATCTCGTTAAAGGTGGTGAAATCGTTCATGTCCGCAAGAAAACAGGTGGTCTTAGCCACCCTGCTGTAATCAGTTCCTGCCGCCTCCAAAAGCGCACCGATATTCTTCATGACCTGCTCTGTCTGCGCTACAATATCGTTTCCTTCAATCTCACCTGTTGCAGGATTAATGGCAATCTGTCCTGATGCGAACAGAATATTACCTGCGATGATTCCCTGAGAATAGGGGCCGATTGCAGCCGGTGCCTTGTCTGTTGCTATTTTCTTTAACATTGTTTTCCTCCATTCTGTTATGCGTCCGGATTTCCCCGGCCACTTCCGTGGTGCTGCCTCTACGCTTTCGGTTCCGGCTCATCAAACTCTGCCGTCACATAAAAGCCCCGCGCATTCTCCACAATATCCGTCACAACTCCCTCTTGGCTCTGCAGACGATTGCGGAACGGAATATTTGCCGACATGGCAAGGGATGGGTCAATGGTGTAGTAATAATTACTGGGGAGCAAGCCCTCCGTCACTGTAATCTTCTGTCCCACTGTCAAAAGTCCCTGACGCTCCATTTTGAACTCCATTTTACGCATAATCAATCCCTCTTATCATTGTCTGTTGACTGTGATATTCTACCAGTTAATACGAAGTAATTCAAGTGTTGTTCCTGCATTTGTATGGGAGCTTGCACTTAATCCCCCTTGCAATTCATTCTAACCATAAAGCTTCATAATCAAAATCACGGGCAATTTCATACATTTTCTCCAGCTCCTGTTTATAATTTTCCAAGGTCAGAAGATTTTTACCATCCCTCATACACTCAAACATATAACGGTTAAACTCCGGTGTATGATGGCCGCTGTCCCTGTAATTGTCCAAATTGGTGATAATCTCTGTTTCATTCTGAAAATAGAATACCTTGACATTGTCGCAGTTCAGCAGTTCCCTGATGGCATAGGCATAAACTGCAATGATATCCTCCAATTCCCCCTGCAGGATTTCCTGCTCCCAGTACAGCATACTGTACGGGGGAATCATGACCCAAAATTCTGTTTGTGGGTGTTCTTTCATAAATGGCAGAATATTATCCAGATTTTCCTGACAAATCTCCAGCTTTTCGTCCAGTGAATCAGACGTAGTGCCTGTAACCGCATACAATTGTGCATCCACAGTTCTCCCACCAATCAGTTGCTTTCTGGTATCCTCACTGGCTCTCAGCGTCACCTCCTTACCAAACAGAGACTCATCCTCCCAGGTGTACGCGCTGTCAATATTATCCGGTACTCCTTTCAGCCCATCCAGACTCCGACGAATGCTGACAAGCAATACATCATGATTATAGACATATTGACCATCATTATATAAATGGTCATCATACAGATAATGAGGCCGCTCCACGTAGCTCGTCCAGCTTTCACAGGTCAACTGATAGCTATTGATATCCATTACCACATGCTTCAATTCCCCCTCTTTTCGGGAAATCTGACCATAAATTGCTTTCAGATCATTACTTCTCGCACCGGAATAACTCAATTTCATGGTATCCCAACCCAATTCTTCATCAAACCATGAGGTGTGCATGTTTTCCGTCATGCTGGTTCCTACAATGGCACTGTCATATTTCAGATTTCTGGCCGCGCCCGCTGTTTGATATACCGCATTTTCCAAAATAACCGGAATATTGAGGCAGGGGGTATGATAATGATAAAAAGGATCTATCAAAATCACAAAACTGCCGAACAGGACTGCAAAAGTCAACACTGTGACCGCAAAACATATCATAAATTGCCGAAGTTCTTTTTTCTCTTCCATATCCTTGCTCCTTAGCCCTTCGAAGGTTCCTTTAAAAGTTAAAATATATGAATTTTGATATTTGCGGAAGCCAGATAAATGTCCATGCAAATAACAGACTAAGCAGTACGTAATACTTTTTACTCCTGATTTTCTTGCGAATCATATCATGGCTGGAGGGGGCAAACACACACACAAGCGTCCATAACAGGAACCACGCTGCAATTCCAATCTGTCCGACCCACGCCAAAAGCTCCGTAGGCAGAAAGCTTCCCAAAATCGTAAGCACGACTGAATTATCACCAAACGATGCCAGAATGCCTTCCTGACACCAGCCAGCTCCCCCACTAACCAATCCCTTGATCAGCATGAATGCCTGTCCGAAATATTCTACTCTGAAAAAGATCCACGCAATATTCACAAACGCAAAGGTTACCGCCCACATGATCCACTTAGGCAGCTTTTCAAAAAATTTCTTTCCCATCCGATGAAGCACCTGTGCAGCTCCGTGCAGCATCCCCCACAGCACATATGTCCATGCTGCGCCATGCCACAAGCCGCTTATAGTGAATACAAGCATTATATTTACGTAGGTACGCCATTTTCCTTTACGGTTTCCTCCCAAGGGTATGTAGAGATAAGTCGTCAAAAATCTGGTCAATGTCATATGCCACCGTTTCCAAAAATCCGAAATATTAACGGCCTTGTAAGGAGCATTAAAGTTTATAGGAAATTCAAAGTTAAACATTTTGCCAAGTCCCTGCGCCATATCACAATAACCACTGAAGTCAAAGTATATCTGCAGGGTAAAGGCAAGAATGGTTAATACTGCACTGTAGGTATTGAGATTCGCGATGTTATCGTAGCCTGCATCACAGATGCGGGCGAAAGAATCCGCAATCAGTACCTTCTTGGCGAAGCCGAAAATAAAGTACTCTATCCCGGCCAACAGATTTCCACTGTGAGGCTTCTTTTTCTCCAAATCGCGAAACTGAGGAATTAACTCCTGATGCAATACAATCGGTCCTGCAATCAGTTGGGGGAAAAAGCAGACAAACAGGGCATATTCCACAAACGAATATTTCTCCGTTCCGGGCTCACCGCTGTCCACCAATAAAGAAATCTGTTGAAAGGTAAAGAAGCTGATTCCCAAAGGCAAAACGATATTTTTCAACGGTAAATCATCTGCAGTGAAACGATTTACCGTCGTCAAAAAGAAATTGAAATATTTAAAATAAAACAATACAGAGATATTGGCCAAAACGCCAAGAGCCAACACCAGCCTTTTCCCTATCCCGGTATGCATACGTACCAGAAAGGAATGAAACCCATAATTCACCACAATCGTTCCCAACAGCAGCAGGCAAAGCCTTCTGTCCTGATATCCGTAAAAGACGAAGGAGCAGAGAACAAGAGCCACCTGCGCTAATTTGTAACATCGGCAATGATTCAACAAGAAATATATGCACCAAGTAATCGGTAAAAAGAGTAAAATAAACACATAGGAATTGAATAACATATAGAGTTTCCGCCTGATTCTCATTTTCCATGGCAGAGCCTTACGCGGCTCGTACACTGATTTCTATATTTTACCACAAATAATGCCTTTTATCAACAAAATACAGCATTTGCGAGCAGTGTCAGAGCAAGCTCCTATCCCTCTACCCGTTCCAGCACAAGGGCATGGGCAATTCCCGGCACACTCTGTCCTTCATTGAAGCTGGTCTTGCTGAGCAAAGCACCCGTGGGCATGAAAAGCACTTTCCTCCAATTGCACTCCTCCAGCTGCTTTAAGATGTAAGCTGACAAAGTCACCGCACTGCATCCGCAACCGCTTCCTCCGGCATGAGTGTCCTGCGTATCTGCATCGAAAATCTCAATGCCGCAATCCATATGATTGGCAGAGATATCATATCCCCGTTCTCTCAAAAGGTCTATCAGTACGGTCTGACCTACACTTCCAAGGTCTCCGGTGATAATCTTATCATAATCACTCGGTTGACTGTTCCAGTCTGTGAAATGCTGTTCCAATGTGGATGCAGCGGCCGGCGCCATACAGGCTCCCATATTCATCGAATCCTTGAGTCCGTAATCCACAATTTTTCCTACCGTCATGCCCATGATTCGGGCGCGAGCACCTGTGTCACTTCGTCTATCGCTTTTACCATCTCTTTCACTGCTCAGAACAAAAGCACCGCTTCCGGTCACGGTCCAGGATGCAGACAGCGGTCTCTGATTGCCATACTCCAAAGGAAAACGGAACTCCTTCTCCGCACTGGCGAAATGACTGGAGGTCACGCACACCACCTTGTCCGCATATCCTCCGGCAATACTCATAGCTCCCAATGTCATGGATTCCCCACAGGTCGAACAGGCTCCATATACTCCCAGTAGTGGTATCTCAAAGGCGGATATACCAAATGATGTGGCCATGGATTGACCGAGCAAGTCACCCGCAAAAATATAGGAAATATCCTCCGGTTGCAGCCCTGATTTCTCAAGCGCCATACGAACCGCCTCCTTCTGCAGACAGCTCTCCGCTTCCTCCCATGTATTACAGCCGAACATATCATTCGCTCCAACCTTATCAAACAAAAGACCCAAAGGACCTTCCCCTTCCTTAGTTCCCACAATACTGGCACTGCCGATAATATACACCGGCCTCTCCAGCTTCACACTCGCCTTGCCTAATTTCTGATTTGCACTCATTCTGATTACTCCTTCCGCCTATTTTGCATATGCCTGCAAATGCCATACATATCTACTAGCATTTCCCTTTCTGCGCATTTTATTTCCCTATTGCAATATTCTTCCTGCAAAGCTAAAATAGTTTCAAGGTCTGTATTCGGGTCATGTAGCCGGCGGCAGACATTAAAAAGACCGGGAGAGATTATATGCTTTATCATGCACAAAACGGAACAATGAAAATCGGACGCTCAGACATGGACTATATATCCTTCGGCACAGGTGACAGGATATTGATTATGCTTCCCGGACTGGGCGATGCCCTACGCAGCATCCGGGGAGTTGCTTTACCCTTCGCGTTCGCTTATCACAAATATGCCGGAGACTATAAGGTCTATCTGTTCAGCCGGAAAAATCCTTTGGAAGAGGGCTACACCATCCGCGACATGGCACGGGATCAGGCGGAAGCCATGAAAATATTGGGAATCACGAAGGCTGATATTATCGGCGTCTCCCAAGGAGGTATGATTGCGCAATGTCTTGCCATTGATTACCCGGAATTAGTCCGTAAATTAGTTTTGGTTGTGACCGCATCCAAACAAAATGAAACAATTCAGACCGTTGTAAAAGGGTGGATGGAACTGGCGAAAGCCAATGATTATAAGAGTATCATGATTGATACTGCAGAGAAATCCTATTCCGAAAAACATCTGGAGAGGCACCGGGCGCTCTACCCTATTCTCGGCAGAATGGGAAAGCCAAAGGATTTCAACAGATTCCTGATACAAGCCGATGCATGCCTGCACCATGACGTACACACAGAATTATCCAGAATCAAATGCCCCACCTTCATTATCGGTGGTGATAAGGACCAAATCATAGGAGTAAACTCTGCGTCGGAGTTGCATGAGGGAATCGCCGGCAGCCAAATACTGATTTATGAAGGTCTCAGCCATGGACTGTATGAAGAAGCCCCTGATTTCTTTGCGAAGGTTCTGGCATTTCTGACGGAAAGTCAAGCTTAAGCAATCAGCTTTAAAAGAACAGCCAGTGCCACCGGGAGCCCATAAAGCACACTCCTTACAGGAAGCAGCCAGGGCTCTTCCTTTTTGCATAAAACCTCATTTCCGGAGTGGAAGGAAGGATGATTTATCACCAAAAGCAGAAGTACAGCCAGCAGGAATACAGCTGTGAATAGTGACAGACCTGCTCCGGGAATCCTCGCAGTAATAAAGTCTGCAGCAGAAGAAATCGTTTCCCCATTCAGAGAACCTCCCCGCAGGAAAGCGGGGTGATAGAACAGAACATCCTCTATCATGTAGTAATACATCAATGCACCGCTTGCCACCGTTTCAAGCAAAAGATTCGTTCGCGCATAGGCAGGCTTGGTCATCATCAATAGGAATAACAGCGGTACCAGATAAAAGGGACGATAGGATTCATAACGGGTAAACAGGAAAAAAATAAGCACCGGTGCGGTTGCATAATAAAGAAGATAACTACCGAACGCTCCCTTACCTTCCTCCTGCTTTCTGACAGGTGTGAAATACGCCATCAGCCAAATCACGCCCATCCCCAGGAAAAAAAGAGAGGCTCCTGTAGGCGGAACATCCAGTTTTGCCTGCAGCATCAACTCGATTGCTCCGCTTGTCGGCCCGTAGCTTAATGATTCTCCATAAAAGGGAGCACCAATAAAAAGCATTTTCTGCAAAACATAAAGGCTGCAACCGCCAATGAGATACAGCACATCCTTCAGCAAATCCTTTTCCAAAAATAAAACGATTGCAAGATAAGAAAATAAAAAGAAGGGCTTGAAGGCGACAGATACTGCTGTCCACAAAACAAAGTACTTCCTTCTGCCGCGAAGCAGCTCATAAATGCCTGCCAGAAACGGGGCAATTACCAGAACATCATTCTGTCCTACATAGCACAGGGATGTCACAGTAAACAGAGAGCTTGCAGACAGAAACAACACTCTCTGTGCGTCCTCCTTTGTATATGCAAGAAGTCCGGCAATTCTGCGTGCCAGATACAACACCACTCCGAACACTGCGACCAAAAACATTTTAGAGTACAGAAGCATCCAACTGTTTGCAACTGCTGCCGCGCCCAAAAAATGCTGCACCAGCCAGATAGGCAGATTCCAAACTGCCCAGGGGAGGTAGATTAATATATCACTCCCCACCATGGCATGCTCCAGTCCATACAAATTCCGTGCACTGTATTCATAAAATGTCCGGATATTCCCGCTTTCTGCCAGGGTATCCCACACATTCAGCGTCCATACCGTCAGACTTTTCAAATCCATATAATAAAACAGCACAAATGCTGCCATAAATATCAATAAAGAAAAAGCAAACGAAAACTTGTATTTTTTGAACATGGAATTCTCCTAAAAGCTGTAAGCCCTCCGATTAGGCTTCGTATTTTGCACTCTGCATACGAATCAGTTCTTCATCCTCAAAGTAGTTGATACGCATTGCACTCTTTACCTCTG
>CAZPRB010000018.1:0-37233 GCA_964588645.1 uncultured Acetatifactor sp.
AATGCTAATCTTCACTCTCACCCAGGGTGTCAATTCTTCCCTTTTGTCCTCCTTGGTCTCAGGCGTGAGCACACTCACCTGCTCCTCGGGCCAAAAAGCCTTCACCAGGGAATGCACATCATATTCATAATTTGATTTGTTAAGCTCCACTACGAACATTTCCTGTCTCTCTCCTACCTTTTACAATTCTGCTGCATGATTGCCAGGCTGCTGCCTGCACAAAGAAAGGCGGGCAAGAAATCAAATGCTTGAACCTCTCACGCGCCTAATACATCTGTCCTTTATCCGTACACACTACACACAAAACGGATTGTATTTTTTCTCATTTCCGATGGTTGTGCTGTCACCATGTCCGGGATACACCAGGGTATCATCCGGCAGGACGAACAGCTTGTCCTTAATCGAACGGACCAGGGTACTCATACTTCCGGTGGGGAAATCCGTTCTTCCCACAGATTCCTGAAACAGTGTATCTCCGCTAATCAAAAGCCCTGCTTCCTCGAAGTAATAGCAGCAGCCGCCCACGGTATGTCCCGGTGTCTCAATCACCCTGCAGGTCATTTGGGAGATGGTAATCTCTTCCCCCTCTTTGACAGATACGTCTGCCTCCAAAGTACAGGGACTCTGCATTCCCTTGGAGAGATTCATACCTGCATCCGCAAGCAGCTCCTTCTCCGCCTCACAGGCATATACCTTCACAGGCTCCGCACCGCACTTTTCCGCCGCAGCATTTGCAGCCTTCTTTAAGGCTTCACAGCCCAGAATATGGTCGAAATGTCCGTGGGTTATCAGAATACCCGTCACGCGAAATCCGTTCTTCTCCAGGGCACCCGCAATTCGCTCTCCATTATCCGCAGGGTCAATCACAATCGCCTCTGCAGTCCCTGCCCGATACACAAAATAACAATTTGTCTGGCATACGCCAAGCACCATTCGTCCAATCTTAATCTCTGCCATTAACCGGTAGTCCTTTCTATATCAATTACACTCTCAATACCGCGAATCTTGTCAATGATTCTGTTCAGCTCCTCGCGTCCGCTGATTTCAAAGGTAATCTGCAAGGTGGCAAGTCCCTGTTTGCTGGTTCGGGTGTTCAGGGAGAGGATGTCAATATTTTTCTCCGTGAGCGCCCTGGAAATATCCATCAGAAGACCATTACGATTGTTTGCATATATCTTAATCTCCGCAGTGTATCTTTCATCTGCGGCATCCTCCGGCATCTGCCATTCCGCATCCATCAGTCTTGCGCGCTCTATCTCCGGCAGATTCATCACATTCACACAATCCGTTCTGTGAATGGAGATTCCTCTTCCTCTGGTGACAAATCCTACAATCTCATCACCGGGCACGGGAGAACAGCACTTGGAAAATCTCACGGAGAGGTCCGCAACACCCTTCACCACAATTCCGCTCTTGGATTTCATGGCGACCGGCTTATGCGCCATCGCATTGCTTGCCTCCGCAATGCTTGCCAGAACCTCCTCATTGCTCAGCTCTTTCTTGTGGTCTCTGTCATAGAGCTCCTGCATCTTGTTGACTATCTGACCCTCTTTTAATGCACCGTGGCCGATAGCTGCCAGCACGGCATCCCAATCCCGGAAGCCGTATTTGCGCAGAATGGCATCCATATATTCCTGAATGAGCAAAACAGAAAGGTTAATGGATTTGGTCTTACAATAGGTGGCCAGCATTTCCTTACCCTTGACAATGTTTTCCTCTTTAAACTCAGCCTTAAACCACTGATTAATCTTATTCTTCGCCTGGGTGCTTTTCACCACATTCAGCCAGTCACGGCTGGGACCCTTGGAATTCTGGGACGTAATAATCTCAATCCGGTCACCATTCTTAATCTCGTAATCTATGGTCACCAGCTTGCCGTTCACTCTGGCTCCCACCATTTTGTTGCCTACTGCCGAATGAATACTGTAGGCGAAATCAATGGGCGTAGAACCGGCGGGCAGATTCTTCACCTCTCCCGTGGGAGTAAAGCAATATACATTTTCAGAGAACAAGTCCAAATCGCTCTTGAGCAGATTCATGAATTCCCTGTTGTCAGACATATCGCGCTGCCATTCCAGAATCTGGCGCAGCCACACCAGCTTCTCCTCCTCCTGAGTCTTCACCTTCTTGCCGTCGGAGGCTTCCTTGTATTTCCAATGTGCAGCGATACCGTATTCGGCAGCCTTATGCATCTCAAAGGTACGAATCTGTATCTCAAAGGGCTGTCCGTTACTGCCAATCAGCGTGGTGTGCAGGGATTGGTACATATTCGCCTTAGGCATGGCAATGTAATCCTTGAAACGTCCCGGTATGGGCTTATACATTTCATGAATCACACCCAGTGCCGCATAGCAATCCCGCACGGAATCCACAATGATGCGGACTGCAAACAAATCATAAATCTGATCCAGTGTCTTGTTCTGATTCTTCATCTTCTTGTAGATGCTGAAGAAATGCTTCACACGGCCGTCTACCTTGGCCTTGATGCCCGCATTGTCTATATGCTCCCTGACCTCATCTACAATGCTCTGAATATAGGATTCCCGCACGCTCCTGCGCACCGCAATCTTGTCAACCAAATCATAATAAATATCCGGCTCCATATACTTCAAAGAAAGGTCATCCAGCTCAATTTTCAGCTTGCTGATGCCCAATCTCTGTGCAATGGGACAGTAAATCTCCAAAGTCTCCTTCGCAATACGCTGCTGGCTCTCCGGCGTCTTGTACTTCAAGGTACGCATGTTGTGCAGACGGTCTGCCAGCTTAATCATAATGACCCGGATATCCTTCGCCATTGCCAGGAACATCTTTCTGAGGTTCTCAGCCTGCATTTCCAGCTTGGCATCGGACTGTTCCCCGGTACCGGAAAGGGGTATCTTCTCCAGCTTTGTCACACCGTCCACCAGAAGAGCCACGTCATCACCGAATTCCCGTCTCAAATCCTCATCCGTCATCACGGTATCTTCCACAACATCATGAAGGATACCTGCGATAATCGTCTCCTTATCCAGCTCCAAATCCGCCAGAATAATGGCAACATTCAAGGGATGGATAATATAGGGTTCACCTGATTTTCTAAACTGATTCTTGTGAGCTTCAAACGCGATTTTATATGCCTTTTCAATCATGGAAATATCATCGCTGGGATGATATTTCTGCACACGCTTAATAAGCTCCTGATATAATTCATCAGGATTCACAAATTCCTGCGATTTACTTATTCTTTCACTCTCAAAGGTAATATCCGTTTTTTCTTCTGTCATAAACTCACGCTCTTTACGTATTATTTTATTTCCCCGGATAACAGATAGCGGAATCCAAACGATATTTTGCGATACGTTCACGTCCCTTTAAGCCGGCAAGCTCCATCAGGACTACAACACCCACCACTTCTCCGCCAAGGGACTCTACCAGCTTAATCATAGCCTCGGTAGTACCTCCGGTGGCAATCAAATCATCTACAATCAGAATCCTCTGCCCCGGCTTGATGCTGTCCTTGTGCATCTCAATGGTGGCCTGACCATATTCCAGTTCATAAGAAGTCTCCACAGTCTCACAGGGAAGCTTTCCCTTTTTGCGAATCAGCACAAAAGGCTTTCTGTTATTATACGCGATAGGAGTACCGAATATAAATCCGCGCGACTCTGCACCCACTACCACGTCGTATTCCAAATCCTTAACCAGCTCCTGCATGGTATCAATTGCCAGATGCAGACCCTCTGCATCCTGTAACACGCTTGTTACGTCACGGAAAATAATTCCTTCCTCCGGGAAATCAGGTATACTTCTTACGTACTCTTCCAACTTTTTCATGGTATGTATTTTCCTTTCTTATAACAAAGAACAGAGGACCCCTCTAAAAAGATACTCTGTTCATTATTTGCCTGTAATTACTTCTTACCGCAACACTTCTTATACTTCTTACCGCTTCCGCAAGGGCAGGGGTCATTAGGGTATACCTTCTTGTCCTTCACAATGGTAGTAGAGGATTTCTGCTCCTTGTAAAGCGCTTTTCTGGTCTCCTCGTCGTAGATATCATTCCACTCCTCCAGCTCATAGAGCCAGTCCGCTTCCGCAGCCACCATATTTTTGTAAAGCAACGCTTTGTCAAAGCCCAAATTAACTACAGTATCCTCGTCCATCTCCTCGATAGGGTTAGCCTCTGTCAGACTGTCATTGATACCGTCAAGGAAGCCTGCCATCTCCTGAAGCGTCAGACCATACTTCTCGGCCAGCTCCTTCACCGTTCCCTTCACTACCTCGTCAGGGTTCTTCAGCAGCTGCTCATAAACGGATTTCTCCTTGAGGAAATAATCTCTCCAGAATTTCTGCAGCTGATCATTGCTCATTGTCTCGCTATATGCTGTATCTCTCCACTGTTCTAATAATGTCATAATACTACCATCCTTATTTTACAGATTTATACCTGTAAGTATATAACAGAATGTAAATTTAGACAATAATTATTTTTATTATACTTATTGCACTTTTCGGTACGTCCGCATTTTCCACACAAGAAAATAAATCCACGCCATATGCTTTTCCTCACCCCATCCCATGAACGAAACTACTTTACCTATAATAGTATATTCCGCTGTCACACTTTTATTTCCTTTTTTATCATTTTACAAAGGAAATGATATGCCTTGTCAAACAAAGACCTCGATGTTATGATAAAAGCATTGATAGAAAAACACTAAATGGAAACAAAATACTTTTACAAGCGCCACCGCGCAGAAATGAGGAAATATGAATCAGACGAAAAACACAGACACTCCAAAGGATACCTCCAACAGAAAAATGACCTCCAAGCAGCTTGTCGCCATCATCGGTATTGTTCTGCTGGTACTGATGTATGTGGTCACTCTCATCGTTGCATTTGTGGACAATTCCTCCTCCGGCAGCCTGTTCGGCATGTGCCTTATCGCCACCTTTGTAATTCCTCTGATGATATGGGTCTACACTTGGATGTACGGCAAGCTCACCGGCAAAACCACCATAGCTGACCTGAATCTCGGGGGCAAGGACCATGTGACTGACGAGGAGGTACGTGAAATCCTGATAAAGCAGGCAACCGGGGATACAGATAACCCGGAAAAATAAATACCTTTTCTTATCACAATTTCTCTAGGCGTCTACTCCCAGCCTTCGGAGCTCCTCCTGCGCCTGCTCCCTGGACAGAAAACAGATTCCGTGGATGCCAAGCTTCACTGCCGCCTCCACATTCACAGGCATATCGTCCAGAAATACGCACTCTTCTGCCACAAGGCCGTAACGGGACAGGAGCAGCTCGTAGATGGCAGCATCCGGCTTTACCAGCCTGTCGCGGTAGGATAGAATTCCTCCGTCCATCTCCGGCAAAAAATCCAGTGCCTCCGCACACTCCGCCTCCGCCTTGCGGGAGAAATTAGACAAATACAGCACCCGGTAGCCCTTTTGCTTCAATTCTTTCATCCAGGGAACCGCGTACGCTCTGGGTGTCACCAGCTCCTTAAAATCATCAAATGCCTGATGTATCTCCCTCTCAATCGCAGGATCGTTTTGCACAAATCCTGCCATAATTTCTTCCTCCGTCCACACGCCTCTGTCATACTCACGCCACACAACGCTGTTCACGGTGGCTTCGGCAAGCCTGTCAATCATTGCCTCATCGAAGCCCTTGTCCTCCAAAAACTCCCTCCAACGGTAATCGGTCAGGACATTTCCTATGTCAAAAATGATGTTCTTTATCATCCTGTCTCTCCCTTTTCACGGTGCCTTCTCTGTGCTATATCC
Organism: uncultured Acetatifactor sp.; assembly: GCA_964588645.1. GTDB lineage: Bacteria > Bacillota > Clostridia > Lachnospirales > Lachnospiraceae > Acetatifactor. Next base: position 5,776 of record CAZPRB010000018.1, read on the forward strand.
GTTTACATCCGAAGTCCCATGATTTCCAATAGCTTACGTGACGCAGCCGGCATCGGTACCTTCATGTTCTGTACAACGCAAAAGCTGCGCTTCGGTATGATTTTATTAAATCTCAGTTCAAACAGCAAGCCGGATTCCACATAATCCTTTGCAAAATCCTTCACGATACCGGCAACTCCCAGATTCCGCAAGGCAAACTGTACTATCATATCGCTGGTAGCCAGTTCAAATTCCGGGTGAATGGTCACATTATTTTTGCTCAAAAAATCATCCATATAGCTTCTGGTGCTGGTGTTTTTCTCAAGACAAATCAGGGGAAGCTTTTCCAGCTCCTGCAAATCAAGTGTCTTATTCTTATAGGAGATAAAGCGTCTTCCCGCCACAAAGATATCCTCAATCTCCCGCACAGTCGTTATTTTCACATCTGTCATTTCAGGAAAAGGCGTGCTGACAATGCCGAAATCAATCTTTCCCTCCTTCAGATACTGCAGAGTCTCCGGCGTTGGGGCATTGGTAACCGTAACCTTAATCTCCGGATATTGTTCATGAAATTTCTCCAGGTAAGGAAGCAGGTAAAACTGCAGAGTCATATCGCTGGCACCGATACGGATTTCACCCAGCTCCAGATTCTGCAGCTCTCGCACCTTTCTCACGCCCAGTTCTATCTGTTCGTAGCCTTTCTCCACGTAGCTGTAAAGTAATTGCCCCTCACTGGTAAGCTTTACCCCCTTTGCAGCCCTGTAGAACAGGGTGACCTCCAGCTGACGCTCCAACTGCTTCAAGGCCTGACTGACCGCAGGCTGGGAAATTGCCAGCTCTCCCGCTGCCTTCGTCACACTTTCGTATTTTGCCACATAATAAAACACCTTGTAATATTCCAGGTTGCTAATCATAGTTCTCTCACCTTATCTTATGCTTTGCGGTTTCTATTTCTGTAATGGGCTCTCTCTGTAAATGATATCGTCACGGCCGGGACCATTGCTGATGATGGTAATGGGATAGCCAATTTGCCCCTCTACAAATTCTATATATTTTCTGCAATTTTCAGGCAAATCCTCGTACCTTTTGATTCCCCGGATTTCGCATTTCCAACCCGGAAGCTTCTGCAGCACCGGCTTCGCCTTTTCTAATTGATGAGTTACCGGGAAATCAGTTGTGACCTTCCCGTCAAGCTCATAGCCCACACATACGGGGATTTCATCCAAATACCCCAACACATCCAGAACCGTGAACGCAACATCCGTAGTGCCCTGCATACGACAGCCGTATTTGGATGCCACGCAGTCAAACCAGCCCATTCTTCTGGGGCGTCCTGTAGTGGCGCCGTACTCTCCGCCATCTCCGCCGCGGCGGCGAAGCTCATCGGCCTCCTCACCGAAGATTTCGGATACGAAAGCCCCTGCGCCCACCGCAGAGGAATACGCTTTACACACGGTGATAATCTCCTTGATTTCATAGGGAGGAATTCCTGCCCCTATAGCTCCGTAGGCCGCCAGCGTGGAGGAGGAGGTAACCATGGGATAGATTCCGTGGTCAGGGTCCTTCAAGGTGCCCAGCTGTCCCTCCAGAAGCACTGTCTTGCCTTCCTTCAGTGCCTTGTCCAGATAAGCGGACACATCACAGATATAAGGTGCAACCATGTCCCTGTACTCATGTAAGGTCTCCAGAAGCTCCTTCGGGTCGATTGTGGGCTTATGATACAGATGCTCCAAAAGTACATTCTTCATCCGGCATACTCTCTCCACCTTCTCTGCCAGCAGTTCCTCATCAAACAACTCATTCACTTGAAAACCAATCTTCGCATATTTATCGGAATAGAAGGGGGCAATCCCTGACTTGGTGGAACCAAAGGACTTACCGCCCAGTCTTTCCTCCTCATACTGATCAAACAAAATATGATAGGGCATTACAATCTGCGCTCTGTCCGATACCAGCACCTTGGGCATGGGTACCTTTCTGTCTGTAATGGACCTGATTTCCTCGAAAAACAAGGGTATGTTTAATGCCGCACCATTGCCAATCACGCTGGTAGTATGACTGTAAAATACGCCGGAGGGTAAAGTATGCAGCGCAAACTTTCCGTAATGGTTCACGATGGTATGACCGGCGTTAGCACCTCCCTGAAAGCGCACAATAATGTCCGCATTCTCCGCCATCATATCCGTAATTTTCCCTTTTCCCTCATCTCCCCAGTTCGCACCTACAACTGCCTTAACCATAACTATTGACCACCTTTCCGTTGCTTTGCATCTGCAACCCGCTTTTTATCTGACCTGACAAGACATACAGTCTATCTTGATATCTTCAGTATATTGCATGTTGCATCATAAGTAAAATCAATAGTTTTTATATTCATTATAACTTATTTTTATATTTTTTCAACTATCTTTTCCGAATCCGAACATCGAATACAGACATCAAAAAAGAGATTTACCACATAAGTGATAAATCTCTTTGGACGCTTATTCTCTTCCGTCCCAGCAATAGGTACAGAGCTTATCTCTATCGATACCCACTGAGGCAATCATATCATCCAGTCTGTGGAAACGAAGGCTGGTAAAATTCAATTGTTTCCTGATGCGTTCCACCATGTCGGCATACTCAGGTGTATCGGGATTCACATAATCCATCAGGTCAATCTGCTTGCCCTCTTCCTCAATCTCCTTCAGCACTCTTCTGGTAATCAAATCCATCTCAGAGGATGACCTGGAGAAATTCAAATACTTACAGCCAAACAAAAGCGGCGGACACGCAGGGCGGATATGCACCTCTTTTGCTCCGCTCTGATACAGAAATTCCGTGGTCTCCCTCAGCTGTGTGCCACGCACAATAGAATCATCTATCAACAGAAGACTTTTGTCCTGAATCAGGTCATGCACCGGAATCAGCTTCATTTTCGCAATCAAATTGCGCTGTGTCTGAATCGTCGGCATAAAGGAACGGGGCCAGGTAGGTGTATATTTGATGAAGGGACGGGAAAACGGAATTCCCGATCTGTTGGCGTAGCCGATGGCATGAGGGGTTCCGGAATCCGGCACACCGGCCACAATATCCGGCTTCACATTATCACGCTCTGCCAGCAATGCGCCACAGTTATATCTCATCTGCTCTACACTGATTCCTTCATAGGAGGAGGAAGGATATCCGTAATATACCCACAGAAAGGTACATATTTTCATATCCTTACCCGGACTTACCAGTGTGCGCACCCCTTCCGGCTCAACCACCGCAATCTCTCCGGGACCCAGCTCCTTCACGGGCTCGTAGCCCAGATTCAGATAGGCGAAGCTTTCAAAGGACACACAGTGGGCACCCTCCTTGCGTCCGATAGCCACAGGAGTTCTTCCCATGCGGTCGCGGGCTGCATAGATTCCCTTTGGTGTCATAATCAGCATGGTCATGGAGCCTTCAATAAGCTCCTGCGCATACTGTATTCCTTCCACCAGATTGTCCTTCTGATTCACAATAGCAGCCACAAGCTCCGTGGCATTGATGTCACCGCCGCTCATCTCCAGAAAATGAGCATGGCCGCTGGCGAACAGTTCCTTCAAGATGGCATCCATATTGTTAATCTTACCTACGGTCGTAATGGCATAGGTACCGTGATGGGAACGCACCAGCAAGGGCTGGGGCTCGTAATCGGAAATACAGCCAATACCGTAATTTCCGCTCATTTCATTTACATCTTTGTCAAATTTGGTACGGAAAGGAGAATTCTCGATATTATGAATCGCGCGATTATATCCGTTTTCCTTGCTGTATACGGCCATTCCCGCCCGTCTGGTACCCAGATGGGAATGATAATCCGTCCCGAAAAATAAATCAAATACACAGTCTTCCTTTGATGCAACTCCAAAAAAGCCACCCATGTCTCATTTCTCCTTATTCTTTCAGTCTTATCACTACAGTAACAGATACCCCCGCACCCATCAGTTATACCGTGATTTCAGCCTTTACTCCGAGCAATTCCTGATTCTTCTCAAGGATAGGCTTGATTACCTTTGTAAGGAACGCCTCCACCTGCTCCTTGGAGCGGCCGATATATCTTGACGGTTCCATAGTCTTCTGCAAATCCTCCAAGGTCATATTGAATGCAGGGTCTGCCGCAATCAGCTCCAACAGATTATTATCCCTGCCTTCCTCCTTCACGTTACGCCCCGCTTCCATGGACAGCTCGCGGATACGCTCATGAAGCTCCTGACGGTTTCCGCCCATTTTCACGGCATCCATCATAATATTCTCGGTAGCCATGAACGGCAGCTCACTCATCAGGCGTTTCTCAATTACCTTAGGATAAACCACAAGTCCATCCACTACATTCAAGCACAAATCCAGAATGCCGTCAATAGCCAAAAAAGCTTCCGGAATGGATAAACGCTTATTCGCGGAATCATCCAGTGTCCGTTCAAACCACTGTGTGGCTGAGGTGATCGCCGGATTCAAAGCGTCAATCATTACATATCTGGACAGAGAAGCAATTCTCTCACTTCTCATGGGGTTTCTCTTGTATGCCATGGCCGAGGAACCAATCTGGCTTTTCTCAAAAGGCTCCTCCACCTCCTTCAAATGCTGCAGCAATCTGATATCATTGCTCATCTTATGTGCGGAAGCCGCAATCCCCGCCAGCACATTTGCCACTCTGGTATCCACCTTTCGGGAATAGGTCTGCCCGGACACATAACAGCACTCCTGAAAGCCCATCTTGGCTGCAATCATGGGATCAATCCTGTCAATGGTCTCCTGATCTCCGTCAAAGAGTTCCAGAAAAGACGCTTGTGTTCCCGTGGTGCCCTTTGAGCCCAGGAGCTTCATATTGTCGAGCACATAATCCAAGTCCTCCAAATCCATCAGAAATTCCTGTAGCCACAGGGTTGCCCTCTTTCCCACACTGGTGGGCTGTGCAGGCTGAAAATGCGTAAATGCAAGAGTGGGCTGCGCTTTGTATTTATCTGCAAAATCAGCCAGCTCCTTCATCACATTCACAAGCTTTTTCTTTACAAGCTTCAGACCCTCCGTCATCACGATAATATCCGTGTTGTCACCCACATAGCAGGAGGTTGCACCCAGATGGATAATACCCGCTGCCTTGGGGCACTGCTGACCGTAAGCATATACATGGCTCATCACATCATGACGAACCTCCTTTTCCCTTGCCCTAGCCACGTCATAATTAATATCCTCGGCATGTGCCTTCATTTCTGCAATCTGTTCCTCTGTGATAACCGGTTTCCCGTTCTGGGATAATCCCAGCTCCTTCTCGGTCTCAGCCAGCGCAATCCACAGCCTTCTCCAGGTACGGAATTTCATATCCGGGGAGAAAATGTACTGCATCTCCTTGCTGGCATATCTTTCTGATAAAGGACTCTGATATCTGTCTGTGCTCATAGAATTCTCCTTTGCTTCCCTATCCGTTAACTCATCAGATTTTTCCCCGTCAAAAGCTCATAAGCCTGCAGGTACTTTTCAATGGTCTTCTCAACGATTTCCCGTGGAAGTTCCCAATTATTGTCCGGATTTGCTTTCAGCCAGTCGCGGGCAAACTGCTTATCAAACGATGGCTGTGCATGTCCCGGTTCATAGCCCTCCACCGGCCAAAATCGCGAGCTGTCCGGGGTCAGCACCTCATCAGCGAGGAGCATATTGCCCTCCTCATCCAGTCCGAATTCAAATTTGGTATCAGCAATAATAATCCCCCTTGTAAGGGCGTAATCTGCACACTTTTTATAAATTGCTATGGTTGCATCACGAAGCTTGGAAGCGTACTCCTCTCCCTTACCGGGGAAGCGCTTCTCAAGGTACTCCACGCTCTGCTCATAGGATACATTTTCATCATGGTCACCTATCTCAGCCTTTGTGGAGGGTGTGTAAATGGGCTCCGGAAGCTTGTCGGATTCCCTCAAGCCTGCCGGGAGCTGAATGCCGCACACGGTACCGTTCTTCTGATAGCTTTCCCAGCCGCTTCCGCTGAGATAACCGCGCACAATACACTCGACAGGGAGCATTTCCAGCTTCCTGCACATCATACTTTTGCCGTCAAACTCAGGTCTTCTGAAATACTCCGGCATATCCTTCACATCTACGGAAATCATATGGTTGGGAATGATATCCTTCGTCAGGTCAAACCAAAATTTTGACATCTGTGTGAGAACCGTTCCCTTCTTCTCCACAGTGTTCTTCAGTATCACATCAAAACAACTGATTCGGTCGGTCGCAACCATGATAAGACTGTCGCCGTTATCATATATTTCACGAACCTTTCCTTCTTTAACCGGTTTCATTTCCTGCACACTCATACTATCTACCTCACTGTTATCACGTCATGCATCAATACTGCGGGCAGGCGATACTTTATCGCGCTACCTCGTCACCGTATTCTCCACATAATAGATAAACAGATTTTTTCGAAAAAATCAATCATTTTTTTAATTTTTTTCGTAGCGGTTTACCATATCCAGAATTTCAGCGGCATATGCCGGATGCTGACCGACCACATCCATAATTTCCTTTCTTGCGGTCTCCGCAATCCCTTTATTATAATCCAACTGCTTCCTGAGCGCCTGTCTGCGCAGGATATATTCGTGTCGGATTTCCACCATCTCCCGTTTATCCAAAAGGGCACGGGACTGATGCACCCATCTGGAAGGGTCTGCCAGATGATAGTTTGACAGCCTGTCAACCAGCTGTCTGCCGTAGTAATCTGCCTTCGCCTCCGTCTCTGCAAACTGCTTCCGTTCTTCCTTCTCCTGCAGATAATTCTGCCAGCGCTTTTCCAGTTTCCCGCCACTGTCGGTGTCATACTTCATATAGAGGTAGTCCAACAAATTCACGTTATTCACATAGCGGATTTTAACCTTGTTCTGCAGCTGGATTAACCGGTTGACGGCATTCTCCACCTTCGACGCTTCCTTATTGGCATCGATATATTTCACACACAACACGGAGATGGCAATCGCCGCCGAAATCAGGGAAAGGAAAAAGCCCACCTCCGTACTCATCCCAAAGCCAAACTGCAGGACTGCCAGCATAATCAGACAGATAATCAGTGCGGACAGAAAAATAACTGTCATACCGCGCAGATTGACTAACAGGGTATCCAGCTCCTCCCTGCGATACTGATAGGCATGCCGTTCTCTGTCCAGACGCTTTAAATCCTGCTTCACCAGCTCGTTATATTTTTCTTCCTGTTTGATTTTTTCAATTCCCCGGGCAATCTCATCCTCCTGCTTCCGAAGCTGATAATACTCTGCATCGGTGAGCAGACGCTTTCTGTCCCGGTACTGCTCCCTCTCTGCCTCCAGAGCAGCCAGCCTGTTTGCCAGTTTATTGACCTCATCACGCTCTGCGGACGGAAGCGCCTCGATTTCCTCTATATCCGTGAGATAAGCAGTGACCAGAGAATACTCTCCGGTAAGCAAATCCGTCTCCTTGGTTGCCTCCGCAATCTGCTCCAGGCAATTGGTGATATACCGGCTTCGCTCCTCCTCCTCGTCAAAGTCCACCTCGTCTCTTGCATAGACAATCTGTTCCCAGTCATCCTCTTGTTCTGTTTCATGTTTTCTTTTTGCTAAAAATTTATTCCACAAGCTCATACGGTGCTCCTACTCGCTCATACTGTTCCGGTAAGTATCCTTCAGGTTCAAAGCCACTCGCTCCAGTTCCATATAGTATTTCTGCTTATCTCCTCCCGCTCTCCAGTCCTTCAATTCAGCCAGCCTGATGCCCGCCTCCTGCTCCCGGAAGGTTTCCGTCAATTCCTCTATCTTCTTTTCCAGCTTTAAGGACAGTTCAAAGCTATCCGGCAGTTCAGCCACAAAGGACAGATATTCTCCATCCTTGAGTTCCATGCGTTTCGCAGCCAGATAGGCACAATAATACTCCTGTGAGGGGGCAATTTCATTGGCTGCCCGGAAGCAATCTGCCGCCTCCTGATATTCCATCATATAAGCCAGAGTGACACCCTTGTTGTGAAGAATGTCTGCCTTCACCTTCCCCACCGGCATATCCATTCCGCGTTCTGCTTCCTCCTGCCATTTGGCCAAAAGCGCATCATATTCCTGCACCGCTATCAGATATTTTTTCTTTCGAACCAGATAATCGATCTGTTTTTTCCGTTTCTCGATATTGCTGAGGCCGGAGCCCTCCTTCAGAACCCTCTCGACTTCACGAACGGTGGCAGTGTCATAGAGTCCCACGTAATCCAGAATCAAGGTCACAAAGGCACTCAGGGAGCCCTGCTTACGCACCATGGAATAAAGCTCCTTTGCCAATTCCCTAATCTCGCATGCCTCGTCAATCCAATCTACCAGCCCCTCCTTCATAAGGGACAAATCCAACAGGTAGGCATTTTCCCGCAAGCAAACACACAGCTCCTCCATGCAGTACACCTGCACTCCGAGACCGGCTATATAATATGGAGTTGTTGCATAATTACCGACACATACACTGATACGCATGACTTATTCCTCTTAATACAAATCTATCTCTTCCTGCCAGATATGCCCTGTTCCGACACGAAGCTCTCCCAGACCCAAATCTTCAATTTCGGCGATGAGACAATTCTCCTCCTTGAGATACAGATGAAGCTGTAAGCGGCTGATACCCTCAGGCAGATTTTCCAACACAATTCTGGCAATTTTACCTGATTTACCGATAAGGGGCGTAATCAGCAATTCGATTTCATTTCCCTCCTGCAGATAACACTCTATCGTCCGCTCTGCCTCAAACCAGTTGACACCTGCATCCAAAAGCGCATAGTAGGATTCCTCACCCCTGCGCAATACTTTCATTCCGATATTGGCCTTCAGCTTATCATTGCCAAGGAAAACGTGGCTTTTGCCTACCTCGCTGGCTGACAGACGCTCCAGCGCACCATAGCAGGCGCCCTTACTGTACAGATTGCTTCCCAGGAATACACGTCTTCCCCTGCAAAGAAAACGCAGGGACTCCTTCATCCATTCCTCCGAAAAGTCCTCCCCTATCAGATAAACCGAAGAGACCATGCACCGGGAGCATATCCCGGACATCAGCTCCAGGAATTCCCTATCCAGACGTTCCGCCTTCTCCCGACGAAGGCTCTCCGTATCCGGCATGGGAGCACATTGCAGAAAGGGATGTTCCTCACTGCCAATATAGGCTACAATGGGGGTTGTACGCCGGTTGCATTCCATACGGTACACCTTGACTCTCCCGCAACGGTAATCACACAGCAGAACCTGTCTGAACCACAGTTCCTCCGGCTGATGTATCATATAATTATAAAAGCTTTCCGTATGGCTCTGGAAGCTTACCTGATTCATCTTGATTTTCAGTCCTGATACCACCCGGGATAAAACCTCCAGCACACGATGATTCAGCTCGTCACAGGTAATCATCAGCGCGTCTATTTTGTCGGGGGAAGCGATAGCAGACAGCATACCCAGACTTCTTTTCACAAATAATGTTAAAAGTGCCACCGGGTCAAAGGTCTTTCCGTCAATCTGCACCTCCTCGCCGTCCACGGCAAGGCTCAGCAAATCCTTTACCAATATCCCCTGATGCTCCTCAGCGTATCGCAGGGCTTCCTTACCGTAAAACCACTGATTCACCTGCTCGCGCTTGCAAAGCACAGTGGGAATATTAAAGTTCTCCGCTCCCGCAACGGAAGAGAGAGTCTCTACTTCCCCATCGGAAATACAATAACTGATTTGAGAATAATCGTCTCCCAAATCATAACCGACAACCAATCTTTCATTACCCAAAAGCCTTCTCATCTCTCCCCCTTTCCACAGAACCGCAGCCTACAGCAGACTGAATATCTGTTTGTTCCAATAATCCTTGCGGCAGAAATCCTCATACAATTCATCCAGGGTATCATAGTCCTGCAACGTCTTGCTTATCATGATATCATTGACCATTGTATAGTAATTGCCGCTGCTCTCACCGGTGATTTCACTTTTTTGAATGGTTCCGCTCTCCGTGAGCTCCTTCTCACCATCATACTCCTCCATGATGTAATACAACAGGCTTTCCCCGAAGAACAGCACAAACTCCTTAAAGCATACGCCTCCGTACACCTCCGTCATATACTCTGTCAGATATTCATCGGATTCACCGTTTTCATTTACAATCACATAATGAATGGATGCCCTCCCACCGGGACGGGTGCGATACTCTAAAATGGTCTTGTCACCGAGACACCTGGTCATATCCTCAAAGCCCTTCAAATACCGGAAAAAATTCAAGCATATCCCTCTTCTGAGCATCTCCTCCAAGAAAGCAGATACCAACGGTTTTTCCTCTTCTGACAGTTCCTCACTGTTCTCAGCATAATACTTCAGAAATGCCAGCTTACAAATCCGGCTGACTTCCTCTCCCCGCAGATAGGAGGCTTTGATATCCGAAAACACATAACTGTCCGTAAGCTTCTCGTTTACGAAATAGTCATAGGAACATTGTATCAGAAAAGCCTGCTCCACCTCCTGCTTGGCTCCCAGCGACACATAATACTTGAAAATATCCGTGCCCTCTCCCACAAATGCCTTGGAATAAAGCATCTGCACAATAATTCTCTCGGAGAGCTCCCGGCAATCCAGCCCATAGCCTTGAGCCACCTTCCAAATATCCCGCATATCCTTGGTCAGACCTTCAAAATACAGATTCAGATACTTTAGGATGGTACTGTCGTACTTACCCTTTTGGAACGCATGGACGGCAGCGAAGGTCAGCGTAGCATCCTCCTCTAAATCCCGCCGCTGCATCATTTCACTGATGAGCTTTTCCAGAATATTCACCTCTGCAAAATAAGGACCATATTGCCGAATCCACTCATACGCTGCCTCATAATGCCCGCGAAGCACAATATATTTCAGAATTGCTGCACGCTCATCCTTGGCCAATTTCTCTCTCGGAACCTGCTCCAGAAAACGATCCAGCTCCTCCATGCGGTCATTCTCATAGTAGAACTGAACAACGTTCAGATAAATATCACGTCTGGTGCCACGCAGAGCATCTTCGTTGGCTGCCACACGCAAGGACCTTGCCAGAGTTTCATCAGTCACCTCATAATGCTCTGTCTCGCACAAATACTGATCCAGCTCAGGACAATTTTGTTCGTAATGGGCAATCATCCGCAGAAATTTACCGGGCATCATCAGCTTTTCCAAGGTATACTCTACGTTCTTGACAAACCGGTTGCCCCATCTGTCCTCAAATAATATGGTGTAGTCATTGCCGTACAGAGGAAGCCATGTGGTACCCTCCGTCAACAAATACTCTCCCGGTCTCATATTCCCCGCCTGGTAGACAATGACCTTATACAGCCTTGCATCCTCCACCCTTACCTGATGCGCAAACAAGAGTCTCGATAAGGCACCTGCCGTCTCATCCGTTATCATTCCCGGAGTCAGAAGTCCCTGATACAGTGCAGCTAAGTTTCTGTTGATATGCAGCTTCTGTATCTGATCTACCACAAAACGTTCTATCCTCATCCGATAGTTCTCATAAAGCTCGGGGAATTCCTCTCGATGCTGCAGGAGGTACTGGTACAGGTACGCGCTGTGCTCGTAGTCCAGATTGTTCTGATAAGCAAAATACATCAGTAATATTCTGGGCAAGGGCTGTTGCACAGACAAATCAAGCGACATCATATAGTACTCGTACAGATTGGTAATGCGAAGCTGTGCCTCCACAGCCTTTCTGTACCACTCGAAGTATCGGCTTCCGCTCTTCCCGCCCTTGATTAATAGGGCACAGATTTCCTGAAGGATTCTGTTATCCCTCTTCTTTTCATATAAATGCCATAATATCTCACAAAGCACCGGTGAATAGTCCCTGACCTTGCCCACAAGATACAGAAGCTGTTCCACCAATTCATTGCTCAATACCTGATGCTTCGCTCCATAATACAGCACCTGCACTTCATACTGATTCAGCCTTCGCAAAAGCGTTGGATTATTTCTTAAAACCAAAACTGCTTCTATATAAAGTATGGGGCTGCTGCACCCGCAATAAAATTGTTTCTCTAAGAACTGCCACTTCGCAGCGGCTGATTTCTCATACTCCTCCGACAGATACAGCAAAAGCCACGCCACGCGCCACCGGGAGATATCCTTCCTGAAAATTTCCTTCACCCTGGTCGCAACACGGTTCACATACTCCTCCTCCCTGTGAATCAGAGTAGTCAGATACAAGTAATATGCCTCCAGGGTGCCGTCTGCGTCCTCCTGTTCCATCAGGCTTAGAGAGTGATCGAGAATCCACTCCGCCTCATTGTATCTCTCCTCAGAGATAAGCAGCTGTGCCTGAAACAATCTGGTGGGAACATCATTTTCATCCATGGCAACCAGCTTTTCAATCAGCTTTCCCGTCTCCTTAAGCCATGTGGCAGAGCTGATTTTCTTCATTCGGAATGCCTGATAGAATTCCATAAGCTGAACCGTAATCCGCTTTTTTGCAATCTCAGAACGGTCATTTTCCCCAACGCGTACAGTCACCGGAATCGTTATGCACACATGAGAATTGTAAAGCACAACCTGTCCGAAATTTTTGCCCTGTCTGCACAGACTGCTGTCAATAAATACCGGCAATCTGCAGCGATTTCCCAGAAAATCATCGTCCGTCAGAAGCTCCTTCTCCGTAAAGACGAAATCGCCGTCACACTCCACATGCAGCGCCGTATAGCCCCAGCCATTGCGCAGAATGGAGAGCTCCTGCTCCAACACCTTATAGGAATTCTCATAGGCGGACAATTCCGACTCCAGCTCATGCTCCTCCACCAAGAACTCAACCCGCTGCTTTTTGTTAATCTGAACCAAAAATTCCTCAACATTCTGCTCATTTCCCGGGTATGCCGACAGCCCCCTGTAGCAATCATAAACCTTGGCATCACTGCCTGTAAAAATACATGCAAACGAAGGCGAATAAAACATTTTTACCGCCTCCTGCCAGTTACTCTTTGCCAAATTGGCAAAATGGAACAGATTCTTAATTGTACCGATGGAAGATTCCAGAAGCTGATATTCGACAGATACCACAAACGGCAGATAGTACTCACCAAGATTGCTGACTACGTTAAACGCACCCTTTACGACCTCTCCCTCTTCCATATATTCTCCATGAAAGCAGAAAGCGATTTCCTCGTCACTGCCGGAAAACGCAGAAGTGAGGCATTCCATCCGCAAATCGGTTGTACTGACATATCCCTCTGTCAGAATACCCGATGCGGAGTTTAGCCGGAAGCTTCCCTCATAGGTGCTTCCCGCAGGGATACTGATTTCTATTTTTGCACATGAAAAATCAAGAGAGCCGTTATCGTAGTCAAATTTCTCTTCTAAGATTCTGTCTATCATTCCCTGCATGAATACACTCACCCGCTTTTGTCCGTAGTATGTCTTCATTATACCAAATTATATGGTACAGAGCAATTTTTTTTGAAGAAAAAAGAAGCAAAATGGGAGAGACAAGCTCTCCCTTTCCATTATCGGCAATACTCCTTGTTGATGATGTAATAATAAAGTCTTGCCAGAAATACCGAGTTGGTGGGAACCTCCTTGCCCACTCTCACGCAATTCTGAAAAATAACATTGATATACTCTGAATTTCCGTAGGTCCACGCGTTATTGATGGCAAATCTGATGGCGCGCTCCACACAGGTAGCTCTGGTATGGAAATGCTTTGCTACGTCAATATACAAGCCCTTTGTCACAGAATACATGTAATTGGGATTCTCCAGAATCAACTCCAGAGAATAAATGATAAAGGCATAACCGCGTATGTTGGGCGGAATACCGATACTCATAATCATTTCATGCAGCAGATTGGCTTCACTTTGAGCCACAATGGGTGGTGCCTTTGTTTCCGGTACAAATGTACCGCTCCTTAATAATGCTAAATCCATTTTTTGTTTTCTCCTTTTACACACAAGCATCTTTTACGACACAACTTTCGCTACAATAAAATGTTATCCCATATATTGACAAATAAAAATATTTTCGATAACATTTTGTTTGTCGAAATGTATTGTATTTGATGTCAAAAACGACATGTGAGGGGAATATGCTGGGGGAAAGATTAAGAGATTTATTAAATCGTAAAGGAATTACAATCAAAGAGTTTGCAGAGATGTGTGATTTGCCGTTGGAAACTGTCAAGAACGTCTACTACGGCAGGACCACCGACCCAAAGGTATCGACTGTAATGCAGATGTCTCAGGCGCTGAATATCAGTGTCAATTGTCTCATGGGACAATGCTCCCACACCAAGGAAGAAAGAGCTCTGCTGGAGCATTACCGTTCCTGCGGGAATCATGGTCAAAGCCTGATTCTCTTAACCGCCAAATACGAAGCATTGACAGCCAGACTTGAGCGCGATGCCATTGGAAAGCATAGAATTCCCTGCCTTGTCCCCCGAGATTTTGTCCGCGGCGGTATCGTCTACGAATCCTGCGAAGTAATAGAAGTTGAGACCAACATATCCGAAGCCTATGTGGCTATCAAAATGCCCAACAACGAACTGGCTCCCCTGTACTGTAAGGGTGATATCATTCTGCTTGCCAACCGTTTCCCGTCCAACAATGAATATGCAGTTTTCTATAAAAATGAAAAGGCATATATCATGAAATATACAGAAGAAGCCGGTCAATACCGCCTGAAATATCTGCACGATAGGGGGGAGGATTTGATTTTACGGAGAATGGACCAAATTGACTACGCAGGCACCTACTGTGGTGTCATCCGAAGCTGATTGTTCTCATCCGTCCCGGTTCTATTTTCAGTCTTCCATTCATATACTTAGGAAAAAACCAAAGGTGATTTTATGCCTGATTCTACAACTTCTGAAGCTTCTGAAACCATTGATGCCGCCTATGCCGGCTCTGTCAAAATCAGTGTGGTTTCCGCCATCGGTCTGATTCCGGTGGAAAATGCCACCGTTGTGATTTCCTACACCGGAGACCCTGACGCTCCCATCACAACGCTCACAACAGACAATTCCGGACAGACTCCCACTGTCGAATTACCCGCCCCTCCCTTAAACCTCTCCCTGAGTCCCGACAACGAACAGCAGCCCTATTCCGAATATAATATCTATGTCACTGCACCGGACTATGAACCGGTATTGATATCCGGTTCTGAAATATTTGCCGACGAGCTGTCCCTACAGCCCATTTTCATGAATCCGTTGACTACCGAGAAAAACACGGAGGGAGCTATAGTCATTCCTGCGCACACGCTCTTTGGCACCTTCCCGCCGAAAATTCCCGAGGCTGAAATCAAGCCCATGCCGGATACCGGAGAAATCGTCTTGAGCCGCGTTGTAATTCCGGAATATGTCATTGTTCACGACGGCGTGCCGGGGGATTCCACAGCCTCGAACTATTGGGTGCGCTACAAGGATTACATCAAAAACGTAGCCTCCTGTGAAATATACTCCACCTGGTCCGAAAATGCGCTCTATGCCAATATTTTGGCAATTATGTCCTTTACTCTCAATCGTGTATACACCGAATGGTACAGAGGACAGGGTTATGATTTCACCATCACCTCCTCCACGGCCTATGACCAGAAATGGGTATACGGACGCAACATCTACGAAAACATTGATTATCTGGTGGATACTGTTTTTGCCAATTACCTATCAAGACCGGGCGTGCGTCAGCCCATCTTAACCAGCTACTGTGACGGCAACAGAGTGACCTGTGAGGGATTAAGCCAATGGGGCTCCCAATATCTGGCGGAGCAGGGCTACTCTGCCATTGAAATTCTCCGCTACTATTACGGCAATGATATGTACATTAACACCGCCGAGGTCATATCCGGCGTTCCCTCCTCCTATCCGGGGTACGCACTGGATATCGGAGCATCCGGCGACAAGGTCCGTCAATTACAGATGCAGTTGAACCGCATTGCCCGCAACTATCCGGCACTTCCCACCGTTACGGCAGACGGTATCTACGGTCCCGCAACCGCAGAGTCCGTGCGTACCTTTCAGCGGATTTTCAATCTGCCCCGGACCGGCATCACCGACTATGCTACCTGGTACGAGATATCAGATATCTATGTAGGGGTCTCCAGAATTGCGGAGCCCGGCTGACCATTGACAGCAGAATATCTGCGCAACAGCAGACATACAAACAGGGTGGTATTTGATACCACCCTGTTTCCGTGTAAAGAAATAATAACACTTCCTTATTTTGCAAGCAACATCATAATCTCATTGCTTCGGTTAATAAACTTGGTCATTGCTTCAGGAGCCAGCGGTGCATGCTGTAATTTCGCCAAATCGTAGAGCTGTTCGCAAATCATCTCTACATTCTCCCCCTCCTGATGTTCCGTCACATACTGTACCAACGGATGGTTAGCATTCAGAATCAGGGTCTCGCCCTCAGCGCCGAAGCCACCCATATCCATTCCGGGCATAGAGTACATCTTCATCATATCCTGCATACGTCTGCTTTCCTCAGAGAGAGTGAGCACGGAGGATACCTTCTTATTCTTTAATTTCTCCACCTTAACGGTAATCGCCTCATTCTTAAGTGCTTTCTTGATAATCTTGGCGATTGCCTCAGCCTGCTCCTCCATCTCCTTCTCTGCCTTCTTGGAGGTCTTGGATTTCAGAGCATCCGTCACATCCGCGTCAATACGCAGGAACTTAATTCCTTCATTCTTACTCTCAAGCTGGGAGATGAAGGGCTGGTCAATACTGTGATTCAGAATCACAGCATCCATCTTGGCAGCCTTGAACATATTAATATACTGGCTCTGCTGTTGTTCGTCAGACACATAATAAATGGTCTTCTCTTTCTTTTCTTCCTCTTCTTCGACAGCATCAGCGGGCTCGTCATTTACCACTTCCGCTTCCACTTTGTTGCCGTTCTCGTCTACGGCACCGCTCTGCGTATTCTCCTCTTCCTCATCTGCAGGCTTGATTTCCAGACACTCAGGAAGCGTCAGATATTTGCCATCCAGATTCTTGAACAGGATGTAATCGTTCATTTTCTCACAGAACTTATCATCCTTCAGACAGCCATATTTGATAAAGGGACTGATATCATCCCAATATTTGTCATACTCTTCCTTCTCCGTCTTACACATACCGGCAAGCTTGTCTGCCACCTTCTTGGTAATGTACTCAGCAATCTTCTTCACAAATCCGTCATTCTGCAGTGCACTTCTGGATACGTTCAGAGGCAGGTCGGGACAGTCGATAACACCCTTTAACAGAAGCAGGAATTCCGGGATAACTTCCTTGATGTTATCTGCGATAAACACCTGATTGTTGTACAATTTAATGGTTCCCTCAATGGATTCATACTCCATATTAATCTTCGGAAAGTAGAGAATACCCTTCAGATTAAAAGGATAATCCATGTTTAAGTGAATCCAAAACAGAGGCTCCTTGTAATCCTGGAATACCTTGCGGTAAAACTCCTTATATTCCTCCGCCGTACAATCATTGGGATGCTTCACCCACAAGGGTGTGGTTTCATTGATTAATTCCGGACGTTTCTTAATCTTAAGCTTGGTAGGTTCCGGCTCTTTCTCCTTGTCCGCATCGGCATCTTCCTTCTTCTCAGGCTCGATGACCTCAAGCACCTCATCCGTGTCCAGCTTCTCCTCTTCCTTGATAATCTGCGTCTCCTTGGTATCTGCTTTGGAGAGGAATATCTCGGTGGGCATGAAGGAACAATATTTCTTCACAACCTCGCGAGCCTTATACTCATTACAGAACTCCAGGCAGTCCTCATTTAAGAACAGCGTAATGGTAGTACCAACCTCTGTCCTGTCGCCGTCTTCCATGCTGAACTCCGTACCGCCGTCACACTCCCAGTGAACAGCCTTGGCGCCATCCTTGTAGGAAAGGGTGTCGATATGCACCTCATCCGCGACCATAAATGCAGAATAAAAGCCCAAACCGAAATGGCCGATAATCTGGTCGGAATTGCTCTTGTCCTTATATTTCTCAATAAAGTCCGTTGCACCGGAGAAGGCAATCTGATTGATGTACTCCTCCACCTCATCACCGGTCATACCCAAACCATTATCCACAAAGGTAAGAGTCTTCTTTTCCGGATTAACAATCACTTCAATTTTGCCCTTGTAACCATCGGGCAGAGTATATTCTCCCATCATGTCAAGCTTCTTCAGCTTGGTGACCGCATCACATCCGTTGGAGATTAACTCTCTGTAGAAAATATCATGGTCGGAATACAACCATTTCTTGATAATCGGAAAAATGTTTTCGCTGTTGATTGATAAGCTGCCTGTCTTAGCTGCCATTACATCCACTTCCTTTTCTTTTCTATGATTTGTTTCTGAATTGCGTTCTTCGCTCTCATTAGTTATTAGTTTAAAACCGAAGAAAATAAAAGTCAACACAAAATTAGCACTCATTTTGCATGAGTGCTAATAATTATCTGC
The DNA here is from genome assembly GCA_964588645.1 of uncultured Acetatifactor sp. Lineage (GTDB taxonomy): Bacteria > Bacillota > Clostridia > Lachnospirales > Lachnospiraceae > Acetatifactor. The sequence goes on from CAZPRB010000018.1 coordinate 24,168, forward strand.
AAACGCCCTGTTTTCAGACATTTGCGGAATTCTAAAATTTTTCTAAACCTCTGTTCTACCCTTCTGTATTCCTGCTGCGAACCACTCCCACAAGATATTCCGCTGCTGCATAGAAAACAGCAGCTACAGGCCATATAATCCAGCTCAAGCCCCAATTTCCCGTAGCAAAGCTCCAACCCAGATAGATTGCAGTAACCACAGGCCAATAGACGGGAGCAATAACGGAGCCTGCTTTTTTTCTGGATTTGACAGTTCTTTCGTACTCACCCTCCTGCAGGAGCTTTTGCATACTTTCCCACTGAATACCGACCACGACAAACAGATACACTCCACATCCAACCAACAGAAGCAGCAAACCAACCATTGTGCATAAAATGAAATCATTCTCCCACAGCATACTACCGACAAAAAGCGGAATCACAGAGAGAATACAGAGTGTCACTCCTGCCACATTCCCCTTGGTATAGGTATCTTTATACTGCTTCCGACGTTCCTTAACCATGCCGGTTACACCGTATTCGGTCTCAAACACTTCCTTTTCCAAATATTCATAGGGGCTTGTCATGGAACCGCTGAACACAAAGATCGCCACAGCTGCCGCCACCATGAGCAGCAGAATAATCATCCCCACGCCGCCTGCAAATTCCTCCGTGACACCTATCGCTCCCACTTCTGCCGCTGCTCCTAACACAATCAGGCAAACAGGGGATAAAATGCACAGGAGTGCACCCAGAGCAATTCTTGAGGCGGTAATGGCTTTCACATGAAGGAAGGCATTTGCCTCTTCCATTGACACATACCGCACATTATGCTCTTCCTCCACAGACTCCGCGTATTCTGCTTCCTCCATTTCGTCCTTCAGCAAATAATCGGTACTCACACCGAACACCTTAGCCAACTGCAGAAGCTTCTCCAAATCAGGAACGGACTGCGCTCCCTCCCATTTAGAAACGGATTGTCTGGTTACGTTCACCTTTTCCGCAAGCTGTTCCTGGGACCAGCCGTTCTTTTTCCGTAATGCAATAATCTTGTCTGCTAAAATCATTTTTTCGCACCTCTTTTTTCAAATTTGATGTTTTCAGTATAGTTTTCAAAGCAGTTGCAAGCCACCAAGCAAGCCCGTCAATTTGTCAACCGGCAGTTGCAGAGCCGCAAAATCACCGGAAACGCCAGTACAAATAGGTCCATTTTTTCTTTTGCTTCAAAAGCTTTATCATAATATCCTGTTCTTTCCTCACCCGACCTATCATGTCTTCATCCGCTGCTCTTCCTCCGTAAAGAACTGCTTCGTAATCCTCCGCGAAGGAAAGCTTCTCTTCCAAATGCAACTGCTCAGACGTCCTTTCGAAGAATTCCTGCAGGGTCTCCCCTTCCTTTCTTTTCTGCTCCAGCCGGGCAAGAATTCTGAAGGTTCGCCGAAGCTCCGTCAGATATCTCTGTTCCGCATTCATGTGCCCATACCGCCATCTGTCAAGCAAACGTTCCGCCACAAGCAAAAAGGCACCGACAAATAGCACCGTCGCAAAGCTCAAAGCCAAAATCCGTAGAATTACACCCACATGATTATCACTCGCTCCTGTGTCAGAGGACTCCTCGCCGATCAGCTCCGCCGTCAGTTCTTCCTCTTCTTCCTGTGTCTCCAAATCCGTTACCGCATGGCTTCCCTTGTAATCAGAAGAGACCACTGCCTCTCCTTTTTTCATCTTCCAGGGGGTATACCTCACCTCACCATATCCCGGTGTGGGTTCAAAGGGAATCCATCCGATATCCTTCAAATAGACCTCAGGCCATGCATGAGCCATATCAGAGGTAACCGTCACTTCTCTTTTCCCCTCCATGGGCACACAGTAGCCCTGTACATACCTTGCCGGGATTCCCTCCGCTCTGGCAAGCAAAACAAAGGCTGTGGCGAAATGACTGCAATACCCCTGTCTGCTTTCCAGCAGGAAGTAATCCAAAAAGCTTTCACCATCCACCACGGTATCCGGAAGCTCCCCGGGGTTGTTATGATAGGTCATGGATGCCAGATGAGCCTCTATGGCTTTCAATTTGTCCACATCTGTCTCGGCATCTCCCAACAATTCGGCAAGATATGCCTCCACCTCAGCAGACAGGGACACCTCATCCGAATAATTCCGATACACAGCCTGCTCCTGCTGCTTCAAATCCTCCCCGGTCAGCTCCACAGCCGTACGCCCTTTTAGCTTCTGCAGTATCTCCCACAAAAGCTGCTTATCCTCCGGCAGCTTTGCCTCCAGCAATTCCTCAAAGCATTCCTGCCCCTGATTCAGCTGATAATAGATAACCTCATACTCTGTTCCGTAGCCCTTTTTCCCGTCAAAAAGCAGGCTCCCCCCTTCTTCAGTAAAGGGTAACTTCCTGTCTCCCACCTCCAAACTCCAGGTCTTCAGCGGAGCGAACAGATACTGTGTATGGAAATCCTGATAACAGATATCCAGACTCGCTCTATATACATAATCCACCTGATATTCCTTATCATATCTCTGTACTGCATACAAGGTCCGGGCGGCATCCAGGAAACGTTCCGCGGAGGTATCCTCATGATATTTCTGCCACTGTCTTCCCTCAAAGGTATCAAATGCCTTGCCCGTCAGATAAACATTCATACCTCGTCCATCCACGCTGCGAAGGGTCATGATAGCTCGGTCATCCTTTTGGAAGCCCTCCCCAAAGGCTCCTCTCTCCGAGAACCCGCTGAGTGAAAGCTCTCCGTCCTCCCTGCCAATGCTCATCACATGGGCGGAAAGCTTTTGGAGGGATGCACTGATATGGGTATAGAGTTCCTTAAACACCTGCCAGTCATAGGGCTTTTCCGGCACCGGCAGACACAAAAGCACAATCAGATAGGCGCCTAAAAAAGGCATCATCCAAAGCATATAGGCTGCAGTATTTCTGTTTTTTTCCTTTTTCCAAGACCTTTCCAGCGCTTCTGACAGCACCATGGCAAGATAACAGGTCGTCAACGCCATGCATGCCTGCGATACCTCTCTCTCCGTACACATACAAAAGACTGACACAGCCAACAGCAGCAGGGAAAAGCCCAATTTCATTCTAAACTCCCTGTCCAACACAAGCTGTAGCAGATAACAAATGACTGCCAGCAGGAGTACCTGAAGCATTGCATATCCTCCGGTCTGTTCCTCCACCCATGAGTTTCCTCCCACAAGCCAGCTGCCATAGGCGCACAGAAAATCGACACATTCCCCAAATCCCATCACAGCACAGACGGAGCCGATGCTTCCGACCATACCGAATATGCACAGCAGCCGAACCTTGGCTGACACATGCTTCCAGATTGCCAGCGCCGCCACCACGGACAAGGCAAGCAGAACCTGCAGTACTTCCGGCTTTGCAATACCGAAATACCTGCCGGCACCGAAAAGTACCATACACGCCAGAAGTGCTGCCTGCAGCATACCATATGCACCTTTTTCTCTCAAACGGAATTGATGCTTCATTATAGTCTCCCTTCCAGCTCTGCCTCTGCCGGGATTGCTATTATTTTCCTTCTGTCATTGCTCTGTCTGATATATTCCTCTATATTTTTCTCTGTTACAACATAGAGAATCACCATAAGACCTGCTGCCGTCATGTTCTCCGTAAGCTGCATAATTTCCTCATTACATTCCTGCAGGATACAGAACAGGACCCGATTCCGCAGCATCTCGCCCCGCTCTGCTACTGTGCGTAATACCCTCGCACAATCCTCATCCCCACGGAAGGATATCTGCGACACAGCCTGATAGAAATTATCAAATTCTCCCATACCTTCCACATTTTTCTTCACCGGACCGTTTTGACTGTAATAAGCGGCAAAGCCCGTATTTCTCTCTGCAAGGAAAATGCCTAAGGTCAGCATAATCTCTAACATCTTATTCTCTATGGGAAGGTATGTTTTCATAGCCTGACTGTAACGTTTGGTGTCACAAAACAGGGCAATTCCCTGCTTTTCCTCGCCGGTTCTGTTTCTGATTTTCAGCTGTTGCTCCCTTGCAGTAGCCTTCCAGTGAATCTGCTTTATGGCATCTCCCGCCACATAATCCCTGACCAACACATCCGGCTCCGTATCTGCCGTAATGGTATCCCTCTGCAGGAGCACGGACAGCTCACCCACACTGTTAAGCCCCGTCACCCTTGTAACCTTTGGACACACCAGTGCCTTGATGGTTCCCGGAATCCGATAGCGGAGACGAAACAGGCGGAAGAAATCCGTTACCACAATTTCCTTTACTCCCACCTCATATTCTCCGCGATATCTGCAGACCAGCTTCGTCTCGAAGGTATACTTATCTCCGGGAAGCAATTCATACTCTGTATCATCCGGCAGGGTCTCAACATAGGAAAAGGAGGAGAATAATCTGACACTGATACCTGCGAAGGGAAAGTAATCATCATTCTGCAATACAAAAAAATATGGTATGGGCTGTCCGCACACCATATTTCTGCTCTCCACCTTCTGGTAGATTCTGAAGCGCCAATATACCAACGCCAAATAAGCCAGTGAAAGCACCGGCACCAAAGTAACTCCAAAAAAGAAACCATAACTGACAGTACCACCATAAACGCTGATTGCAATCAGGGATAAAATCCATAGTACCAACAAACATAATCTATGTATTCTCATCTGCCTCATTCTTTTATCGTCCCATTCTCCTTTGTTGGTCTGATGACTGCTAAACCGGCACCTTCACACTGAGAATCAGACTCTTTAGTATTTCCTCCGCATTTGCCTTCTGTATTCTGGCTTCGGAGGACAATACCAAACGGTGCAGGAGTACCGAACCTGCCACCGCCTTCACATCATCCGGCTTCACATAATCCCTACCCTGCAGGAAAGCTCTTGCCTGAGATGCTCTCACCAAAGCAAGCAACGCTCTGGGGCTTGCCCCCAATACAAAGCGCGGCTCCTCCCTGGTTGCATTCACAATATCCTCCATGTAGCCCAACACATTCTCCTTCACGACAACCGCTGCCGTTCTCTCCCGCAGGGCAAGAATATCCTCCGCTTTGCACACAGCCGTTGTCCTTTCAGGGGTTTCCCCCTGCAGAAACAGCTCGGTCATCCGCATCTCCTGTTCCCGGTTCGGATAACCGATGGACAGCTTCATCATAAAGCGATCCAGCTGTGCCTCCGGAAGAGGATAGGTTCCCAGAAATTCCACCGGATTCTGAGTGGCAATCACCAGAAACGGTTGGGGAAGGTCACGGACCACCCCGTCCACTGTCACATGCCCCTCTGCCATTGCTTCCAGAAGGCTGGCCTGCGTCTTGGGAGAGGTCCTGTTAATCTCGTCCGCCAGAAGAATCTGATGCATTACCGCGCCGGGCTGATAGACAAATTCACCGGTCTTCATATGGTAGACAGACACGCCCACCACATCTCCCGGCAGGGTATCCGGGGTAAACTGAATTCTTCCGAAGCTACTCTCCATACTCTTAGCCAGGGTCAGCGCCAAGGTGGTCTTACCCACTCCCGGCACATCCTCCAAAAGCACATGTCCTCCTGCAAGCAGACAAATCAAAAGCTTCTCCACCACCTCTTCCTTGCCCACGAAAACCTGATTGATATTATCCTGTAGCTTATTCACCAATTCCCTATCGTTCATGCGTTTCATCCTCAACCTGTTATTCTCATTCCCCGTCGCCAAAATAGCTCTCATACACATCAAAGAAATCCGAAGTATTCACATTACTATCATGTATCAGCGTAATTTCATCCCACACCTTCTGATTCAATTTACGGGCAAGGGTAGCGACAAATGCATCATATTCCTGTCCGAATACCTCTTTTCTTCTCTGCTCCACGATTTCTAATTTATTGGCATCCGTCTCTTCCCTATTAAAGGTATTGATACATTTGATGATGTGGTAGCCTGCTTCACTCTCCACCACGCCGCTGATTTCATCCGTTCCCAGCCGGAAGGCAGCTGTCTCAAAGGCTTCGTCCATTTCTCCCTTTCCAAAGGAGTATGTGAGTGTGGAATCCTCACTGTATTGTTCTGCCAGCTCTGCAAAGTCATACTCACCACTCACTGCCAACTCCCGGATTTTGCAGATTTCCTGATAAGCCTCCTGCCTGTCCTGCTCCGAATAGGGAATCACATTGCCGCTTCCGTCGTTCATCACAGTGCGAAGCAGGATATGCTGCACCGTAATGGTTCTTGCTTCATCATCACTGATTTCCGGATTGATATCCTGTATAAGATACTGATAGACCTTGTCGGCAAGTACATATTCCCGATAGAGCTTTTCAATGGTCTTCAGGGATACCCCCATCTGCTCCACTTCCGTCTCGTTCAGGGAATCGAAATACTCCTTTGCTGCCTGCTCTACCTTGCTTTCTTCCTCCTCAGACAGCACCACATCCTTCTCCTGTGCCAACAGATACATGGTCTTAATCTGGGCGATTTTCGCCAGAACCGTCTCCTTCACATTCTCCTCCAGTGTCACATCCTCCAGAGTCGTATTCCATATCTCATCACCATAGACATTCTCATATTGATTCTGCATGGTAGTCAGATACACCATCAATTCCGCTTTTGTGCAAATCTCATCCTCAATACGGAATACCTCATCCTTGCCAAAACCGGTGGTAAAGACAACTTTTGTATCATTTCCGTCACTGCCGCAGGCGGTAAAGCTCATTATGACCAGAGCAGCCAGTATGCCTGCTGCCGGAATCTTTCTTGCTAATCTCATTATTTTCAAATAAATCCTGCCTTTCTGTCCATCTCATTCTACACTATTTCGTATCGTACTTCCACTGCCTGTTTTGTCAATAATCAGCTGTCTGTCAATCCGCTCTCTCAACTCCGGAACATGAGAAATGATTCCTATCAGACGATTCTTCTCCACAAGTGCCATCAGCGTATCACATGCCTGATTCAGACTTTCTTCATCCAGAGCCCCGAAGCCTTCATCCACGAATAAAGTATCTACACGGATGCCGCCGTTCATAGACTGAATCACATCACTCATGCCAAGGGCAAGAGCCAACGACGCCTTAAAGGACTCTCCGCCGGAAAGTGTGCGCACGGAACGGTACTTGCCTGTATAATAATCCATCACCTGAATCTCCAGACTATCCTTCACTCTGCCGTCACCCACCTCGCTGACGCGCTCCATCTCATAACGCCCGGCTGTCATCTTGCGGAAACGCAGATTGGCTGCCCGCAAAATCTCCTCGAAATATCCCGCCAGCACAAACTGTTCAAACACCAGCCTTTTTGCATTATTTCCGGTTGCCATATTTTCCAAATCCTTGATATAGCCGTACTCGTTGCCGTCCTCCGCAATCAGCGCAAGCTTCTCACGCATCATTTTGCCTGTTTTCTGAACCTCTGCCAAATTCTGTTCCCAGCGTTTCTGCTCCTTTAATGCAGCATCCCTGACACCTCTGATTTCCTGAAGGTGCCTCCTGTATTCCTGCAAATCTGCGGTTTCTTTGCCCTTGACAGCCTCCTGCAAATGCGTGTAAAGCTCCTTGTTGGCAGCCAGTCTTTGCCCATAATCTGCAATATCCTTCTGTAAAGCTGCTCTCTCTCCTGCGGAAAGCTTCGCCTTCCCATAAGCATCCATATTCGCAAATCCATATTGCTTCAGCATCTGACACAACATCTGTTCAGCCGCCTTCAGTTCCTCCGATAGCTGCTGTTCAAGCAACTCCAGACGTTTCTCATAAGCTTCCTTCTCCTGCAAAAGACCTGACAGTCTGCCTGCCCGTTCACATTGCTGCCGAAGCTTTGCCAAAGACTGCTCCACAGACAGTTCCAGATAACTTCTGCACAGCCCATCCTGTTCTTCCGCAAGTGCTTTTTCCTCCTGCGCTACCTTATCCAGAAGCTGCTCGTCCTGTTTCATGAGGGAATCCACCTGTGTCTTACATCCGATTACATTCTCATGCATTTTGCGAAGCTCCGCATCCTGTACTTCCATCCTGTCCTTCAGTCTCTGCAGTTCCTCCTCAGACACAACCTTTTCTTCTACCCTCGCAGGTGCAGGATGCTCCGTCGCACCGCAGACCGGGCAGGGTCTTCCCTCCTCCAGAAGGGCCGCCGCAAGACCGATTGCCGCAAGCTTCCTTCTGTGGTCTGCCTCCTCATAGTCAGCTTTCGCCTGACTGCAGACAGCTTCCTTCTCCAGGTATTGCTCCTGTCCTCTTTTCAGCTGTTTTGTGCGCGCAGAAAGCTCCTTCCGCAGCTTCTCCTGCTCTCTCTGAAGCTCCTGTAACGTCTTCTTTCGATTCACCTGTTCTCTGATATACTCTTCCTGCTGCAGCAGTCCGTGAAGCTCCTTTGCTTCCGCATGAAGCAACTGTTTCTCCTGCGCGGTTTGTTCCTTTTGCGAATGGTTACCCACAAGCTGACGCTGTATTTGCACCTTTTTCTCTTCTGCACCTTCTACAAAGCCTGCATTCTGCGCCTGAGCAAATCGTCTTTCCTTCTCCCGGTATTCCTCTGCAAGCGCAAGCAGATTGTCCCGCTCTACGGATACCTGCTTGAGCCGTTCTATATTGCGGTTTATCTGCTCCTGCACGGACAAGGCTGCCGTCTGCTTCGTGACCTCTTTGTCTGCTTCTCCATAACGCTTTTTGTATCTCTCTACAGCCTCCAGGGCCTCCTGCTCCATCTGATTTAAGCAATCCTGCAGCTCATCATAGCTCCAGTTTTCTCCGGCTGTTACCGTCTCAAAATGCTCCTTGGTAGCTTCCGTCCAACCGTTCTTTCTGATATCCACACCAAGCAGGCGGATATCCTCTGCAAGCTTTGCCTTGTGCTCTGCTACCTTCGCATAGAGCCGTCTGGAACGGATGCTTAAGCCCTGGGTGAAACGCTCATAAATACCGGTTCCGAAGATTTCCCGAAAAATCTTCGTCTTCTCCTTTGGCGGTGCCACCAATAGTCTGGCAAACTCTCCCTGGGCTATCATGGATATTTTCTTAAACTGCTGATAATCCAGACCCAGAAGCTCACACAGCGCGCCGTTGACCTCCCGCACACCCTCAATCACCTTTCCGTCCGGATAAGTAAGAATGGCATTTTCCTTCTCCTTCGTCAGACCGGAAGCTTTCTTCTTCGGACGGAAATATTCCGGATTCCTGCGAATCTGATAAATCTCCCCGCCATGCTCCATAGTAAGCTCCACAAAGGTGGGTGTCTGCGGGTCTGCGAAATCACTGCGGACACTGTTTCGTTCCTTATCTCTCTCATCACCGCTGAGCGCGCCGTACAGCGCATAACTGATAGCATCAAAAATAGTGGTCTTTCCCGCACCGGTGGCTCCGGTAATCAGAAAAATCCCTCTGTCATCAAACGCTGTAAAATCCACTTCTTCTCTATTGGGGTATGGTCCCCATGCACTTAACGCCAGTTTTTTGGGTCTCATAATACGCCCTCCGCTTCTTCTGCCACTTCCCTTACCAGCGACAGACGCTTCTCATCCATGGGTTCTCCTTTCAGTATCTCATAGAACTCCGAGAACAGTTCCACGGTACTTTTCCTTGCGCTGTGGATGCCACTCTCATATTCCATCCCCGCTACAGCCTGATTTCTCTCCAGCAGAATCTGAAGTACATTGGGATACACACTGCGCAAGGTCCCAATGGGGTCAATCAATTCCTCCGTGTCCGTGAGGGTGGCCTGCACGTAATCCTCTTTGGAAGCTCCCAACGAAGCTACCACATCCCGATTCATCAAATCCTGCAGTTTTCCTTTTATGCATCTCATCTCACGCATAGGCTTCAGGGGAATTCTGCGCACCGACACCTCTCCCGGCTTTCCCAGTTCTGCCAGATTCACTGATTTCTCATTCAGAGCTTCACTGAAGGAGTATTTCAACGGTGCTCCCGCATAGTACACATTTCCCTGACCGATATGCTGTGGTCTGTGAATATGTCCCAGTGCCACGTAATCAAAGCTTCGGAACAATCCCGCAGGCACATTGTCCAGCCCTCCTACATTGACCTCACTCTCAGAATCGGACAGCTCCGGCGCCTCCCCCTGTTCTCCCGTCACAAAGAAATGTGTCAAAAGTACATGTCGGTGATTTCCATCCAACGTCATAGGAAGGCTGGAGAGCATCTGTGTCACAGCCTGTTCACTGGTCGCATTCCCCGTGACAGCAGGCTTCACAAAGGGCATACACACAAATGTCACCGGACCATATTCATCCTGAAGCGTCACCGTCTTCAACGGCTCACAATAATTTCCTGCAATATAAAGGCCTCTTTTCTCCAAAATACGCTCCGCAAATGCCACACGCTCCGGCGAATCATGATTTCCGCTGATCATCAGGACAGCAATCCCTGTCTCAACCAATTTGGTAAGGAAGTCATCCAACAGGGTCACGGCCTCCGTAGGCGGCACGGACCTGTCATACACATCCCCCGCAATCAGCACTGCATCCACCTTTTCCCGAACAGCAATATCAAATATCTGCTCCAATATATATTTTTGGTCTTCTATCATGGAAAGCTCAAATATTTTCTTGCCGATATGCAGGTCGGCGGTGTGTAGTAATCGCATTTGCCTATCCCTCTTCTCAGTTGTGCAGCTGTTGCACCCACTCACTGTATCTCATTATAACATATGGATTGTCGGATTGGGGGAAAAATTATCCCCATGAACAACAGAAATCATTCATGGGGATATCACTCTTTATCTTATATTGACCATATCAACCAATCGACCTTCTCCGTCCCTTACGCAATCACATGAATCCAGCCTTCGGGAGCTTCGATTCTTCCCATCTGAATACCGGTCAGGGTGTCATACAGCTTCTTGGTAGTAGGTCCCATCTCAGTCATACCGCTGGGCAGGCAGATTTCTTTGCCGTGGTCAACAATCTTTCCGACAGGGGAAATAACCGCTGCCGTACCGCAGAGACCACACTCCGCCATATCTCCCAGTTCACTGAGATATACCTCTCTCTCCTCTACCTCCAGTCCCAGGTATTCCTTCGCAACATGTAATAAGGAACGACGGGTAATGGAAGGAAGAATACTGTCAGACTTAGGAGTAACTACTTTCCCGTCCTTGGTAACGAACAGGAAGTTCGCACCGCCTGTCTCTTCCACCTTGGTTCTGGTACCGGGATCCAGATACATATTCTCATCATAGCCCTCCTTGTGGGCAGACACGATGGCATGCAGGCTCATGGCATAGTTAAGACCTGCCTTGATATGTCCTGTTCCGTGAGGTGCCGCACGGTCAAAATCACTGACACGGATGGTCAGAGGCTTCACACCGCCCTTGAAGTAAGGACCTACGGGAGTACAGAAGATACGGAACTGATACTCGTCAGCAGGCTTCACACCGATAACAGGGTTGGTACCGAACATATAAGGACGTAAATACAGGGTAGCTCCGCTGCCGTAGGGAGGCACGAAAGCCGCATTTGCAGCGACAACCTTGTTCACTGCATCTATGAAACGATCTTGGGGGAATACGGGCATCTCCAGTCTCTCAGCGGACTGCACCATACGTTCGGCATTCAAGTCGGGGCGGAAGGTAACAATATGTCCATCCTCTGTGGTATATGCCTTCAGACCTTCGAAAGCAGTCTGCGCGTATTGCAGAACACCTGCACACTCACTCAGTACAATATTTGCATCCTCCGTGAGAACACCATCATCCCAAGCACCGTTTTTAAAATTGGATACGTATCTCACATCTGTCTGAACATATCCAAAACCTAAATTACTCCAATCGATATTCTTCTTTTCCATTGGTATTTCCTTCTTTCCTTGGATTGTCATTACCTTTTAACATTATTATACTTTTCCCGCTAAAAGTCAATAAAAGAATCTGCCCTTCCACATTCTGTGCAGAGCCCACCAGACTTTTCAAAGTAAACATATCACTTGTGGTAAATCCGTTCCCGAAACATCCATCAAAAATAGATGCAAAGTTCGTGACAGCACAGATTATTCTATTGTTCGTATGCCTCTATTTTTTTCTCTCATATTTCAGGAACTCATATGCGACATCAAAGTATGTCTGTTCATCGCTGTCCGCTGTAATCTCCCAATCTTCCTCCTCGTCCAGATTGGGGAAATAGGCGTCTGCTTCGTACTCATGGTCAATCTTTGTCACATGAGCCACATTGCAGTAGGGCAGCATCTGACGATATACGCTGTCTCCTCCGATGATATAGATATCTTCATCGTTGTATTTCTTTAATTCCTCCAGCAACTCCTCAACAGAGTGCACCACTATCGCATCCTTCACCTGATAATCCGGATCCTTGGACAAGATGATATTGGTACGATTCTTCAACGGCAACCCCTGAGGGAAAGTCTCCAGAGTCTTACGCCCCAGAACCACCACTTTCCCGGTGGTCTCCTCTCTGAAATGCTTTTGGTCATTGGGAATACGAATCAAAAGCTGATTCTTATTTCCGATGGCCCAATTGTTATCTACCGCTACTATAACGTTCATATCCTGTGTTCCTTTCTCCATATAAATTAAGAATGTCAGGTCAGGGCAATTATCCCCTGATCAATCGAAATCTATCATACTTAAATCGCAATGGGGATATTCAATATCTGCTCCCCATGCTCGTAGCCCTCCACACGCACATCGTTTCTGGTGAACTGATAGAAATCGTGGATATCAGGGTTTAACCAGAATTTAGGGGCAGGTTTGGGTTCCCTGCTGATTAACTCTCTGATAATGGGCACGTGACGGTCATAAATGTGAGCATCCGCAATCACATGCACCAGCTCTCCCACATTCATATCACACACCTGCGCCAGCATATGCAAAAGCACGGAATACTGCACCACATTCCAGTTGTTGGCAGCAAGTATATCCTGGGAACGCTGATTCAAAACAGCATTCAAGGTCAGTCTGTCCTCCCCCGGCTTCTGTGTTACATTAAAGGTCATGCTGTAAGCGCAGGGATACAGATTCATCTCATGGAGATCCTGATGCACATAAATATTGGTCATGATTCTGCGGCTGAAGGGATTGTTTTTCAGATCATAAATCACTCTGTCCACCTGGTCCATCATGCCTTCCTTATACTGATGCTTCACTCCCAGCTG
>CAZPRB010000019.1:0-840 GCA_964588645.1 uncultured Acetatifactor sp.
TGACAGTCAGCGCAGAGGAGGGAACAAGCGTATCCGGGAACAGCGTATCGGGGAATGCAATTTCAGCGGCAACTCAGGAAAGATTAGATTCCTTACAAAGAAGTGCACAGACCGCAAATACATATGCTGATAAGACAGAGACACAGTGGAATTCAGCAAAATTGAATTTGCAGCGTATTGAAACAGCATCAGGTCTTAGCCAAACTTTATATTCAACTACCTTGCCGAAGGTAAGTAATTTTGCAAATCAGGCACGGGGCTCCATGGAACGTGCAAAAGCTGCTTATGATACAGCCTTGGCAAACCTTTCAAAATGGAACGCTTTCTTTGTTGGTGAAGGAGTTTTGGATCAGGCTGAGCAATATGTAGATGAAGCAAAGAAAGCAGCAGAAAGAGCTCAAAATGTGTTTGGAGAGGGCGTGGATCCCGCAGCAAAGGTTGCTGAGATCACTGCTGCAGCGCAAACTGCATTTGACAGCAAAAAGGTAGTTGCTACCTTCTTCGTGTTAAAGGATTCTTCAATGTTTGCGTCTCTAAGTGATTTTGGTAATCCTAACAGATATTACGTTGAAGTTGGCCAGGGAGAATTGGTTGACCACAATGCAACAAGTCCGGAACCTTATTCCTTGCTGGATGATTATGCAAGTAAGACAGTTGCAATCAAAACCGATTTAGATAGTTATATCGTGAGCAGCACCATACCGTCCAGAGAGACGATTAAGAATGTGCTGGATCAGAATGGTATTGCTTTTGCAGATGATGAAGAGGTAGTATGGTACATTATTAAGACAGAGAGTGGTATTATTCACATAGATGGTGTCATTCGGAAGACCCAAAACC
>CAZPRB010000019.1:940-37156 GCA_964588645.1 uncultured Acetatifactor sp.
CTGAGCCGCCTCAGCCTCAGAACCCTGAGCCGCCTCAGCCTCAGAACCCTGAGCCGCCTCAGCCTCAGAACCCTGAGCCTACTCAACCTCAGAATCCTGAGCCTACTCAGCCTCAGAACCCTGAGCCTACTCAACCTCAGAACCCTGAGCCTACTCAACCTCAGAACCCTGAGCCTACTCAGCCTCAGAATCCTGAAGCGGAAGCTACACCTGCCCCTGCAGCAGCTCCTGCCCCTGTTCAGGCAACAGCTCCGTCAGCTCCTGCTGTGACGGTAGCTCCTGCCGCCCCCATTGTGGAGGAAACAGAAGAAATCAACGTTGATACAACTGTTATTGAGGATGAGACACCTGCTTTGTCTTCTGAAGTACAGAAGGATGTTGATGGTTCAGAAGAAGCAGTAAGTGATGAAGTGATTACAATCGAGGAAGAAGAGACACCCTTGGCAGCAGGCGCACATTGTTGGATTCACTGGTTGATTTTAATTCTTACTTTGGTTTACACAGTATTGGAGTTGCTTCGCAGCATCAACAGAAACAAGAAAATCAATGAATTGAAGGAAGAGTTAGAAGAAGAGAACGCGGTAGTGTAGAGGAGAAGACGTATGAAAATGAAATTTGTAGATATAGCAATTCCTGTTGTCTTTGTGCTTGCTTTGATTGTCATTTATTTCTTCTGGGGATGTAAATTAGATTTATATATCACAGTTTTGGCCGGAGTTGTTGTACTGGTTACAGTCTTGACTACCTATGTACAGTATAAAAAGCTTAAAGAACTGGAAGAAGTCAGAACAGAGAAGTAAACGTTGGATGAATCCCGCTGCAGGATTGTGGCGGGATTCGTTAATTGGTACTTATTAGCTATTGCACACCATGGCAGGATAGGAATATCATAATAGCAGAAATGCAATATATAGTAATAGATAAAGGCAAAACTGTTGAAAAACAGTGACGCAAAGCCAAGGGTCTAAGGCAGAAATGCTATGACAGCCGGTTACCTCATGCTTTTTTCAGGTAATCTTTGTCAGCAAAGTGGCAAGGATTTTTTTTATGAAAAATTGTGGGCTTTATCTGATGATTGAAATGATTAAAATGAAAGGATGAAGAACATGAACGGACAGAAGAGAGTATTGCAAGTAATAGCTATGGGACTTGGTGTAATGATGCTTTGTGCATCAGTCTATATTACACAGCCTGAAGTAGTACAGATTGAGGATGAATCCTGCGCCTTAAGCAAAACAGTAGGTACCTTGGTTGAACAGACACAAGCAGATATAAATATTATTCCCGATAAATACAATACGGGAGCTCAGGGAAATTTACGTTCTGTTACAATTGGAGAAACGGTAAACGGAATTGAGTTCGTGGCAGGGAATAACGGTACAGTGAATGTATTGGATTTTGGTTATAGAAATAAAAAAGTAACGGGAACGGTTGTATTTGAGAATATTGATTTTTCAACATACCCTATCAGTATTTATAATGAGGGTAAGGTTGACAGAAGTATCAAGGTAGTATTCAAAAATTGTATGTTTTCAAAGTTTTCATCCGGCAAAGGAAAGAGCAATCTGTCTTTTGAGTTTGAAAATTGCACCTTGAACAGCTTCTATGGAGGTAATGCTTCCTTTGACCGTTGTCAGTTTGGCAAGAGCTACAAGGATGGTGTAATACCTTTTACGAATGTTTGCGTGAACAACAGTTTTTTCTGTGATATGGCCAGCACAGATACAGAAGGAGCCGGTGCTCACACAGACGGCACTCAGATTTACGGACAGCCCGGATTGGATGTTGAAAATGTGCATTATGTTAACTGTAGGTTTGAGATTCCGGCTATTCAGACAACAGCAGATGCTGCTTCTGTAAATGCTTGTCTTATGTTGCAATTAGAGTACAGCAATGCGAAAGATGTGGAATTCAGTGATTGTATCGTAAATGGCGGCGGATACACTATATATGCAAGGGATACAGGTAAGGGATTTACATTTACTAATGTAAAATTCAGCAATATTCAGATAGGAGCAGCAAAGCTGTTTGGCAATTTATATCCTAAGGTTTCGGAACAGATAGTGTTTGAAAAAGTGGGAACAACCCAGAATTTGTATGTGGGTTCTGTTTGGAAGGAAAAAGGGAAAACACATTTAAGCGTATCCAATGATACGAACCAGGAAAGAAATTTGACCGTATATGCAGACGGTACTGTTTATGAGTATGCCATTCCTGCTTGTCCTGACGGAAGTAATTTGTATGCCAGCTATGATGCGTTCCCCTTCGATATGGATATTGTTATCCCTGACGATTGTGAGTATGTAGTATGCTACGACAACACTTTAGAGGGAAAAGGTAAGCAAATCAGATTTGCCAACTGGGGCTCTGCACCTGTATATCTGAATGAAAAGGCATACGCTGATATATTTGGCAAGTTAAATGCAGGTGATGAAGCTGTTCTTGAAGGAATGTGCGGTAAGGATGTTGCTTATTCTCTGTCCGATGAGGGCGTATTGACACTTTCCGGAGCCGGCGCAACATATAACTTCCATTCTTCAAAACCGGTACCCTGGGCAGATTACAAGTACATGATTCAGAAGGTAGTTGTGGAAGACGGGGTTGAAGTTCTGGGAACACAGATTTTCAAAGGCTGTGATAATATCAGTGAAGTGGTACTTGGAAATAGTGTGAAGGGTATCTATTCCCGCGCTTTTCAGAATTGCTCTACGTTGGCTACGTTGACACTTCCGGCAACGATAGAGAACATTGGGGAATATGCCTTTTACGGAACCATTATTCGAAACGTTACCTTTACCGGCAACGAAGATGAGTGGAAGTCTGTTGAAGTTGGTGAATGCAATGAATTGCTTGAGAAGTATATCCGGTTTGTTCCCGCAATCGTCGTCGAGCCGGAAACAGTTATTGTTGAGACAGGAAAATGTGGCGATGATATTACTTATTCCTTGCTGGAGGACGGAACCTTGATATTGAGAGGCGCCGGAGCAACGTATAATTATCATTCCGGTAAGACAGCGCCGTGGTATGAGAACAAACATCTGATTAAAAGTATTAAAGTGGAGGAAGGAATAACGACATTGGGACAACAGTTATTCAGACGTTGCGCTGCAGTGACGGATATCCAGCTTCCTGACTCTTTACACAGAATAGAGAGTAATGCATTTATTCAGTGTTCATCCATGAATCAAGTGACGGTTCCGAGAAATGTAGTCAAAATCGGAAAGTATGCATTTGCCGGAACGGGCTTGGGAAAAGCTTTTTATCAAGGAACTGAGGCAGAATGGTCTGATGTTGTAGTAGAACAATATAATGATAAACTAATCAACAATATTTCTTGCACAATAAGATAAATAAGGCAAAAGGAGGTACAAAATGGGTACCTCCTTTTCTTTTTCTTAATCAGGTTTCTGTAGGATGATATCGTAATGACCGATTTTGTTTACATTGTTGGTGGATTGTGTTAAAATTATACTGCATAATATATTTTTTTGAGTAGTGGAAGAGGGAAGAATATGGGAAAAATCCAAAAGAATATTACGTTATATGTGAATGACAACCAGTTAAACAGTACTGCCATTGACAGAATCGTAGTTGAATTGTTTAACAAACGTAAAAAAACGAAAGACGGACAAACGGTATTGCTGACAGGCTGTTCCCCCTTGGCAGGAACTACATCGACCTGCATCGGCTTGGGCATTGCGGTGGCCAACAGCAAACGAAGAACGCTGGTAATAGATTGCGATGTGCGGAAAGCGCTCAAATATAAAAAACTGAACGAGCAGACTACGGTAGGATTATCCAATTATCTTTTGGATGATAGTGTAGAATTGCAGGAGGTCATTTACACTACGAATATCGAGGACTTGTATTTTATTCCTTGCGGGGATTATCTGGAGAAGCCTACCCGGGTTTTATGCTCTGAAAAAATGGAATCGCTTATCCTGAAGGTGCAGGAAAGTTTTGACTGTATCATCTTTGATTTCCCTGCTCTCACCATAGTTCCGGATGCACAGATTCTGTTCCACAATGTGGATGGAATCATATTGCTGGCCTCGTTGGGAGAAACCAGAAAGAGAGAGATTAAAGAAGCCAAGACAAAGATTGCACCCTATGCAGACAAGTATTACGGAATGATTGTCAACAAAATTCCGTTGGATATGTATAGATATAGTGTTCAGAATTATGACTATTATTTTGTGAATGATAGTGGAGAACAGAAGCTGAACGGTAGAACTGCTTATAAGAAATATGAAAAAAGCTTATTAGAAAAGGAGAAAAAAGTATGACCAGGATTATGAAATATTTTCTGCTTGTCATATATGCGGTTGGCGTCATTTGGGTGAATGGGATAACAGTTCAAGCGTCGGAGCAGGATACAGGGTTGGCCACAGAACCCCTTATAGTGGTGGATAGCTATGAGATATCCGGGGAAAGAATTGTGCCGGGAAATGAGTTTACATTGAGCTTGACGCTTAAGAACTATAGCAATAAGCAGACTGCTCGGGATGTGCTGATAGATATTCAGAACCCGGGCGGGGTAGCACCGGTTTATGGGACGTTATCTCAAGCCTTTTTGGGCGATGTGGGACCGGGCGATACTAAGACAGTTTCTTTCCGGTATGACTCGTCTACAACGGTAACCAGTGAGACGGTTGATTTTAATATAACGATTGTATCCAGTGCAAACACAAATTACATTACATTACGAGCGCCCTCCGGCACAGATGCTCCTTTCAGCATTATGTCCATGAATTTCCCTTCCGGTGCATATATCGGAGAGAGTAATTCTGTTTCGCTTACCTTTGAGGTCCTGGGAGACAAAAGCGTAAGTGATGTTGCGTTTACACTTGAGTGCAATGGCGAGGTGATAGGAACAAGTCAGGCGGGCAGTATTATGGCCGGGACGACGAAAACGCAAAGTGCATCCATTGTTTTTACCGATGCAGGAGAGTATACAGTGGATTTTTATCTGTATTATATGGATGATGACGGACAGAAAAAAAATATCTATTTGGGTTCGAGAATAATAGAAGTCAAAGAAAACAACGCTCAGTTTGATAAGCAGACGCAGGAAAATCAGACAAATCAGGAAACGTCGGAACACTATACAGCATTGATATTAGGATGCAGTGGTGTACTGATTTTGCTTATCTTTTTGGCAATTGCTGTCATTATTCGAAAGAATAAATAAAGGAGGCTAACAATGAATGTAGATATTCAGGAGCTTGAGGTCGCGGATTATAATATTATGGAGAATATTAAAACCGCTCTTTACCGATTGTGGAAATATAAATTGGTCGTTGTATTAATGACCTTGGTTGGTTGCTTGGCAGCAGTCATCTATATAGGTATTGTTGGTGTGCGTACGAACTACTATTCGTCGGCGTCCATATACAGTATGGTGTACGGTTCTTATGAGGATTCGACGAATGGCGTAAAGGTTATGAATACATATGCCGGTTTGCTCGGAAGCCCTTCTGTGTGTGAAAGAGCAGCTGCTTTGATGCAGGATTCAGATATTTCCGCAAATACTTTGAAGAATATGGTTTCGAGCGGACAAATCTATTTGCGTGGCGCAAGTACGGACTCAAAATCCTATGGATATGAACTGACACTGGTGACTAGAGTGGCGTCCCCTGACAATGTTGTGGATATTTCTAATGCTATGGCGATTGCTTTTGTGGATGAGATTAACGAATTGATGGGTACGAGAACACTACAGGTTCTGGATGAGGCTACCAGATATTCTATGGCAAAGTCAATTAGTGTTCCGTTGTATATCGCCCTTTTTGGCGCATTAGCCATGATAGGAACATGCGGTATTATTTTTGTAAAGGAATTTTTCTCTTCGAAGGTGTTTAGTGTATCACAATGTGAGTCAGATAACAGTCTGATACTCGGTATGATTCCATATAACAAGTAAATGAGGTATAAGAAGATAGGATGAAAGTTATCTTTGCAGCGTCTTCGGGTGGACATTTGGAGCAGCTGTTAATGCTGCGTCCCCTGATGGAAAAGTACGATAGTGTTTTTGTGACAGAGAAGACAGAATATAGCGTGGGTGATATCAATCAGAAAACCTATTATTTAAAACAGATTAACCGGAAGGAATTATTATTTCCCATTAAGCTGTTGATGAATTTTGGTATATCCTTGAAAATCATTCTCAAAGAAAAACCAAAAGTAATCATCACAACGGGAGTGTTGGCAATTATTCCTTTGGCACTATTGGTGAAAGCAACCGGTGGAAAGCTGGTATATATTGAGTCTTTTGCCAAAGTGACGTCTCAGACCTTGAGCGGGAAACTGTTGTATCGGTATGCAGATCAGTTTTATGTCCAATGGGAGGAAATGCTTCAATTCTATCCTGATGCAATTTATCTTGGAGGGATTTATTGATGATATTTGTAACTTTGGGTTCGCAAAAATTTCAGTTCAACAGGCTTTTGAAGGAGATAGATAGGTTAGTCGAAGAACGGGTCATTGCAGAACCGATTATTGCTCAGATAGGTGCAAGTACATATCTGCCGCGGAATTACGAGTATGTTAAGTTTATGGACAGAGCTGAATTTGCTAAAACGATGACGGAATGCTCCACGGTGATTACGCATGGCGGAACCGGAGTGATTATTGATGCTGTGAAGAAGGGAAAGAAGGTGATTGCAGTTCCCAGATTGGCAGCATACAAGGAGCATGTGGATGATCATCAGCTGCAGCTTTTGCATCAATTTGATGATTTGGGGATTATATGTGCCTGTTATGATGTGGAACAGCTTGACTCCTGTTATCGACAGTTAGGTGAGATTGAATTCAGACCGTACGTATCCAATACCCATGTTATCATGGCGTCCATAGAAAGCTTTTTGGATAGCCTTTAGTAAGCTTTTCATAAAAGGTGAATTGTCAATGAAAATAAATAAAACACAAGGCAGGAACGGCTCAAGGGAGTTGAGAGAATTAAAAAACCTGAGAGTTTTGTCGGGTATTTTTGCTTTCCTGATTATTTCTGCAATTATAATGCCGCAGTATTTTGGCGTACATATAGGATATGATATAACATGCAGCCGTTTGGCTAATATGCTGTTTGTTTTGTATATGATACTAAACCCTACGATTTTGACACATTTTTGCGAGACAATGCTTCGCTGTGAAATTTTTGTCCCGTTGATGTTGTACTTGATAGTGGCAGCGTACACAATGGTCTTTCGTGTGGATATCAATGCTTTTTTTCTGGTTTTTTTGGAAATCTTTACGCTGTTTATGCTAATCTATGGAATACGATATATAGTCGGATGTAAAAGAGCTATAAAATGGATACAATATTGTGCTTATTTTTTGAGTTGTTACGGCTTGGTGGAATACGCATATGGAAGATCTATTTTCTTGCAATTTCTTGCCACGGTACCTACCCGTGTGGGTAATTCCTACCGTTCGGGACATTACAGAATCATGGGACCTTGTGGACATCCGTTGGGATACGGGCTCTTGCTATTAATTTTTATTGCCATAGCGTGTATAGATTATGAAAAAAATAGAATTTATTTGCTGAAGCGACCGGTTTTGCTTGTGCTGCTTCTGCTCAATGTCTTCCTGACCGGTTCGAGATCCACATTGGGAATCGCGGTACTTGAGGCGATAGTGATAGTCCTGTTTAGTAGCCGGGAGGATATGAAGAAGACACTTTTGGGCATTATCGCTCTCTTGGGAGCGTTTCTTCTCTTTCTGCTGGTAACGTATAATACCAACATAGGGCAGTATATCATGGGGCAGATAGCCACTATGATTGATCAGGTATTTGGTACAAATTATGCAGTTAATTTTGGTGTCGATATCAATACCTTGGAAAACAGTGAAAGCTACAGAGAAGCGTTGCCCTATATTTTCACCTTGGACTGGTTGAGTCCTTTGGTTGGAAGAGGAACGAAATTCGGTGGAGCAGAAATCAATGGGGTATATATTCAATCCATAGATAATTATTATGTTGCACAATATATTAAGTATGCATATCCGGGTCTGATTTCCTATATCTTGTTTTTGATTACATTACTGGTAGTAATGGTGAAAAATCTGATAAAAAGTAAATCGGTCATCACAAAGGCGATTCTAATTGGAGTATTCTTTTATTTCTTTAACTTGTGGTGGCTGGATGCACTTCAGACTTTGAAATTTGTATATATCATCATAGCAGTATTTTATGCGAATTATTTGGAACAGAAGGATATAAAGTCACAAAAAATTGCAAGAAGCGGGTATGAAAACTATGGAAAAGCAATGTGAAAAAATAAGTATCATTGTACCTTGCTACAATATCGAAAAATATTTGGCAAGATGTCTGGACAGTATCCTGGCTCAGACCTATCAAAATTATGAAGTGTTATGTGTAGATGATGGTTCCGACGATGCTACGGCCGGAATATGCGACAAATATGCACAGTTGGATGAAAGAATTCGTGTTTTCCACATAAAAAATGGCGGAGTGAGTGCTGCCAGAAATTATGCTTTATCTGTAATGGACGGGGAATGGTTTTCTTTTGTTGATGCGGATGATTGGATTGAACCGGAATATCTGCAGGTGCTGTATGATAATGCAATAGAGAATAATTGTGCGGTTTCTGCATGTAATTTTCAAAGAGATACAGAGTATGTTCTTGGCTACCAAAGGAAGAGAGTATCCCCTTTGGTGCTAGAAACAAGCAAAAAATGTATCATTAATTATATTGGTGCAAAGGACTCCTTGCAGGGAATGGTTTGGAACAAAATATATAAGACATGCTGCTGCGGACATCTTCGATTCCGTGAAGATATAAGAATCAATGAAGATTGTTTGTTCACATATGATATACTGAGTACTTGTGAAAAGGCTTGCTATACGTCGCTTCCTTTATATCATTGGTTTCAACGCACGGACAGTGCCTGCCATTCTAAGTCTTCTTCGGCAGATTTCTCTCCTGCGAATGTTTTTTTGGAATTATATGAAAGAGTGTTGGAATATCAGGACAAAGATACCGAAACTGCTTTGCAGAAAAACTATGTTTTATCCGTAGTTAAGACGTTGCTGTATTCGCAATATGAGAAAAATGACGTGAATGTTCGGAAGGCACGTGAACAATGTAGGCTGTGGCGTGGGAATATATGGCCTTCGTTGAGTATGAAGGAGAAAATGAAATATATCCTGGTGATGTATCTGCCCAAATAATAAGTTGCATAGGAGGAGTTATGGAACCCGGTGTAAGTATTATCGTTCCGGTATATAACACAGAGAGATATTTGGAAAAATGTCTTGATTCGTTGGTGTACCAGACGTTGGAAAACATAGAAGTCATTGCGGTGAATGATGGCTCTACAGATGGTTCGGGAGCCATTTTGGAGGAATATCACAATAGGTTTCCCGAGAAGATAAGGGTAATACATAAAGCAAACGGCGGACAGGCTTCCGCCCGCAATCTGGCTTTGACAGTTTGCAAGGGGGAATATATAGGTTTTCTTGATTCGGATGATTTTGTGCGCAAGGAAATGTTTGAAAGAATGTATTGTTTGGCCAAGGATAAAGATGCTGACTATGTAGCATGCGGGTATACCGATATCACATATGAAGATGGAAAAGAGATTGTTTTACAGGAATATGTGGCGTCAAAGCCGGCTTGTCAGTCAAAAGATATGTTTTTTGGCGCGTTGGTTTCCCCATTTCTGCATTTGTATCGGAGAGAATTGTTTGAAAAATCCAAGGTGGTTTTCCCGGAGGGATTTATTTATGAGGATACGGCATTTTATTTGAATCTGATTCCTTATATCAATAGGATAGAGAACATCGAAGAGTCACTCGCTTTTCGGTTAAGACACAGTAATTCAACAACAACAACCTTTCGGAAGGAACGGGTAAAAAACATTATACCTGTTATTCAGAATAGCGTGGATTATTATAAAAAACACGGTTTCTATGAGCAATATCAGAAGGAACTGGAATACTTTTGCGTAAAGGTTCTTTTATGCAGCTCCATGCAAAGGATAAGCAGGGTGGCAACTGCTAAGGATGCGTTCGAACTGGCGGATGCAACTATAGAATATATTAATAAAGCTTTTACAGATTACAGGCACAATGAGTATTTTGCCAAAGGTGCAGTGAATCTATATATGAAATCATTTAACCGATGGACGTCCAAGCTTTATTTGTTGATGTTTCGTCTGATGAATCGGTTCAGGAGGGAGTATTCATGAAGACATCAGTGGTTATGGCTACCTATAATGGCGCCTCATATTTACGTGAACAGTTGGATTCCATTAGAGAACAAACCTGTAAAGCTGATGAGGTGATTTTTTGCGATGATGGATCCAAGGATGACACGATACAAATCCTGAATGATTATATTGCGGAGAATCAGCTTGGTGATACATGGAGAGTGGTCGTGAATGATATTAACCTGGGCTACGCTAATAATTTTCATAAGGCAATGCAGCTGGCGCAGGGAGAATATATATTTTTCAGCGATCAGGACGATATTTGGTTTCCGCAGAAAATTCAGGAAATGGTGAAGATATTAGAGGAATCACATCAGATACAGCTTCTTTGCTCGGATTATGAACCTTTTACATCGGCTGAACATGCTCCTACGGTGCCGAAGAAAATCCTTAGGAAAATGAAAAATGATGGTAGCGTTGAACCGATTATGCTGAATGCCCGCAATATTCATATAGCCAGTTTGGGCTGTGTTATGTGTATACGTAAGACATTTCGTGACCGGATTGCCCCCTACTGGATTTCGGGATGGGCTCATGATGATTATGTCTGGAAGACGGCACAGTGTGTAGACGGTTGCTATGTATACCACAGACCTTTGATTAAGAGGCGTTTGCATGATAAGAATGTATCTATGCACAAAATGCACCAAAAAGAAATTAGAGTGAAGTTTTTATCCGAATTGGCAGAGGCCAATGAGGCAATGCTTTCGTTTGCCAAAAGTGTGGGGCTCAAAAAGCGAAAGGTGCATTTTATTGAAAGAACAGTAAAAGCAGCACACTTGCGTGCGGAATTGGTTGATAAATGTAAACTGGTTAATTCTTTTAAATTAATTTGCTATATGGATTGTTATCACAGTTTAAAATCCGTATTGATGGAGCCTTATATTGCCCTGAAATATAAATCAGCACGTTAAGAGGAATATATGATGGAAAAGTGGAAACGCAATGAATTAAAGATTATGTTGAGAAAACTATGGTTTTTTTGTCTTCCGACATCTACTCAGAGAGTGAAGTATATTTATAAACATCAAATCTTCGATAGCTGTGGGGAGAATTTGTTTTTTCAGCCCAGAAAATTACCAGCGGATCCGAAATTCATACGTTTCCATGATAACGTGGTAGTCGCGGCGGATGTTACGTTCATTAATCATGATGTGATCTATATCCTGATGCGGAATATGCATTATAAGCCCAGCGTTCAGCATATTGATTGTATTGAGATAATGGACAATGTTTTTATAGGTATGGGTGCCACGATTATGCCGGGAGTGAAAATCGGTCCCAATTCAGTGGTTGCAGCAGGAAGCGTGGTGACTAAGGACGTTCCTGCAAATGCTGTTGTTGGAGGGAATCCTGCACGGATAATCGGAGAATTCGGGAAGCTGATGGAGAAACGCAAGGCGGAATCTATGGCACTTCAGGCAGGGGGCATTAATGGAAAAGGCGTTGACAGAGCCAGAATTGCATGGGAGAGATTTGATTCCCGATAGATGTCAAATGAAAGAAGGGGATAGAGGATGGTAAGTGTAATCATTCCGGTTTATAATACGGAACAATATCTTGATAGATGCATGCATTCTGTTTTGGAGCAAACATATAAGGATTTGGAAGTTATAGTAGTTGATGATGGTTCTACAGATTCCAGTGGGGCGATTTGCGACGCTTGGCAACAGAAGGATGACCGTGTAAAGGTGTTTCATAAAGACAATGAAGGTCTGTCGGCGACAAGAAATTTTGCTTTGAGTAAGGTGAGTGGAGAATATATTGTATGGGTGGACAGCGATGACTATGTGGATAGCCGCTATTTGGAAATCATGCTTCAGGAGATGGAACGTCAGCAAGCTGATATGATAATGTGTGGGTTTTATTCTGATATAGACGGAGAAATTTCTTACGTAGCACGAGATGCCTTCGGACATGCAGTGTATACAGGAGAAGAGTTTATGCAAAGGGTCTATACCTACGGTTTGTTCAGTGTTGTGTGGAATAAGCTTGTGCGTGCGGAGGCGTACAAAAATATTTCCTTCCCGGTGGGAAGAATCTTTGAGGATTCGTCTATTATGAGGGCGCTTGTGTATCAATTCAACAAGATAGTGGTGATAGAGAACCCGCTCTACTATTACAGAAGACATTCTGCAAGCATTACAATGAAAAAAAGAAGCTGTGACGAGGCTCATCACTACGTAACTCAGTTTTGTAAATGGTTACAAGATGATATTTGTGTATATGAAAAAGATGGAAATGCTAAATTAACGGCATATGCTGCAAAACATATGTGCCATGCAATTATTTTGTATCATAGTGAGCTGAGTCGGAAAGCAAGAAGGACCATCAAGAAGGAACTGTATAACAAATATGTAGGCTATGTCTTAAAAAGTACGGATATCAAGAATACCAGCAAGCTTAAGTATTTTTTGGGTTATTTATGTCTACCGTTATGCAGTATTTTGAATCAAGTTTGATAAGGATACCAAGTTGGAGGAAAGAAAATGTTTTCAAAGATTGTAATTTCAGGAGGTTGGAGTTACGGAAATCTGGGAGATGAAATGATAGCGGTTTGTACCAAAGGTCTCATAGACAGGTATTTCCCGGATGTTGATAAAATATATACAAGCTATGATGTAGAAGATTTTCAAGCAAAGCATGGAATTCCTGCAATCGAGTCAGTGCATTCTAAGTTTGTAAAGCAAAAATGCGGTTTGGAGGATATTGCAGTATGCATAGCTTCACCGGAAAAATATGGCTTAACGGAGTTTGACAACTGTTTCGACCATAACACATTATTTATTATGGCAGGAGGCGGATATTTTGACGGCAACTGGTACAGCCAGTTTGCAGCTCGAATTGTTGAAATTGAATTGGCGGTGAAGGCGGGAGCCAAGGCGGTAATATGGGGACAATCTATAGGTCCCTTTACGGATGATACAGAGGTTAAATGGCTGAAGGGAGCCTTGGAAAAGTGTTCATACATTAACGTTCGGGATGATAGTAGCAAAAGCTTTATCCAAAGACTGTTACCGGAGAGGAGAATTACATGTACTCCTGACAGCGCACTCCTGATTAGTGATTTTAGACCTGTTCACATCCCGGAGCCTTCTGAGAATCCGAAGTGTAATTTGATTGTGCAAATCTATAATAATTATCAGGATAATGGAGTGAGAAAAAAACCCAATATCCATATCAACAAGATAGTGAAAAGAATCACATTGCGACTGTATCGATATAATGTTGCATGGGTGCTACTGATTCGTAAATTGTCTGTGAAGCTTGGTATGCAATGTAAAATTATCCTCAATGTCCAAAAAACAGCAAAGGTAAACAATAATCACTTCGAAAAATATGCGAGACAGTTAAGAAAATGGTCGGGATGTAAGGAGATAGAAATCGTAAATGATACGGATTTGGATACCTTTTGCAAGGAATTGGCAGAAGGGGATGCCATAATAAGCTGTAAAATGCATCCGTTGATTGTATCGGCATCGTATGGGGTGCCTGTATATGCAATCTCGCAACATTACAAGATCGATGCATTTATGGAGTGGATAGGCAGAGGGGATAAATGTCATAGGAATAGCAGTTTCTTTCCTAATAAAATATTCCGTCAGGTGCAAAATGAGATGCATGAAAAGCAACCTGCTTCTACTGCATTAATCAATGAGAGAAAACAGGAAATTTATGCTGTGTTTGAGGAATTGAGAAGTATATAAAAATGAAGAAATTTGGTTTTTTTGAAAAATATAAAAAGATGTCTGTTGTATCCAAAGCTACCATATGGTTTATGGTCTGCTCTTTGATACAAAAGGGAATTTCGTTTCTGACTACGCCCATTTTTACCAGAATGTTGACGAAGGAACAATATGGTATATACAGTGTATACCTATCATGGCTGCAGATTTTCACAATTATTGCAACCTTCCGTTTGGATTACAGTGTCTTTAACAAAGGGATGTCAAAATACTCTGATGACAGAGATGGCTATACATCTTCAATGCTGGGAGTGACTACCCTTATCACAACGGTTATGTTGTGTGTATATTTATTGTTTCAAGACCAAATCAATGCACTTACAGAATTATCTACCTTGATTACCTTGGGGATTTTCATGGAATTATATACGATTCCTGCCATTAGCTTTTGGTCGCTCAGACAAAGATATGATTTTCGGTATGTCTCTGTTGTGGTTTGTACGCTGGCATCTGCGATACTCAATGCACTGATAGGTGTGTTGGCGGTGTATTTTGCGGAGGACAAGGGCGTAGCAAGAATTTTTTCCTGTGTGCTGGTGAATGTTGCCATTGGAATCATCATATATATTCAGGTGATGAGAAAAGGGAAAAAATTCTTTGATTTGAAGTATATTAAATTTGCTATTTTGTTTAATATTCCCTTAATCCTGCATTATTTCTCTACATATATTATTGAACAGTCAGACCGTATCATGATTATGAAATTGGTGAATGTAGAGGCAGCAGCACTTTACAGTGTTGCATATACGGTGGGCGGTATCATCAAAATATTTACAGCTGCATTAACCAACACATTGATACCCTTGCAATATAGATTGCTCGAGAGATTAGATTGCCGTGCACTGAGACGACAAATTAGTTCGATTATGGCGGGAATCGTAGTTTTGATTACGGGAGTGGCAGCCATCGGACCGGAGGTGGTTCTGATATTGGGAGGTGAAAAGTACTTGCCTGCAGTATATGTGATGCCCCCTGTAGCGGCCAGCGTTTTCTTCTCATTTCTGTATACACTGTTGGCAAATATTGAGTTCTATTTTAACAAAAACAAATTTGCTATGAAAATATCGTTTGTAGGTGCAGTTGTGAACATTGTTCTGAATTTGCTGTTAATTCCTGTTTGCGGTTATGTGGCAGCTGCATATACAACGTTAATCAGTTATATCATATATGCAGTGGGACATGCGTTGTATGTAAGGCGTATTGTGCATGAAAAGGGACTGGAAGAGGTTTTGGACATGAAGCTGCTTGCCTGTTTGGGAGTAGGCTCCATAGCTTTAAGCGTGTTTATCAGTTTCTTTTATCAAATGACGTGGGTGCGCTACGGCATTATAACTGTTTTAATTATATTTGCGTTTGTTAAAAGAAAAGAAGTTTATCAGATAGTAAAAGGAAAAACATTTGATAAGGAGAACTAATAATATGAAAATCGCAGTAGTAGGAACAGGATATGTAGGTCTGTCCAATGCCATTCTTCTGGCACAGAAGAACGAGGTGTATGCAGTGGATGTCATTCCGGAAAAGGTGGAGATGATTCGCAATAAGAAGTCTCCTATTGTGGACAAGGAGATTGAGGAGTATCTGGCCAATAAGAAACTGAATCTGACGCCCACACTGGATGGATGCGGCATCTATAAGGATATGGATTATGTGATTATTTCCACACCCACTAATTACGATCCTAAATTGAATTACTTCAATACCGGTTCTGTGGAGTCCGTCATTGAGGATGTACTGGAGACCAGTGACAGTGCAATGATGGTAGTGAAGAGTACCGTTCCGGTAGGCTTCACCGAGAAGATGCTGAAGAAATACAACACGGACAGAATCCTGTTTTCACCGGAATTCTTGCGAGAGGGTCATGCCCTGTATGATAATCTTCATCCCTCACGTATTATTGTTGGCGTACATAAGGACACCCCTGAATTGGTTGAGAAGGCGGAAAGATTTGCAGGGCTTTTGGAGGAAGCGGCCATTAAAGAGAGTATTGCAAAACTCATTATGGAGCCTACGGAGGCAGAGGCTGTAAAACTGTTCGCCAACACCTATCTTGCACTTCGTGTCAGCTACTTTAATGAACTGGATACCTACGCAGAAATCAGAGGTCTGAGCACCAAGGATATTATTGCGGGGGTAAGCCTTGACCCGAGAATCGGAGACCATTATAACAATCCTTCCTTCGGTTATGGCGGATATTGTCTGCCAAAGGACACCAAGCAGCTGCTGGCAAATTATCAGGATGTACCTGAGAATTTAATTGAAGCAATTGTGGAATCCAATGCGACCAGAAAGGATTTCATAGCAGACCGGATTTTGGAAAAGGCAGGCTACTATGACGGAGACGGAGGACGCGGTGGTGTGTCCGGAAGAAAGGTGACCATCGGTATTTATCGTCTGATTATGAAAGCAGGCTCCGATAATTTCCGACAGTCCAGTATTCAGGGCGTTATGAAGCGTCTGAAGGCAAAGGGTGCAGAGGTAGTGATTTACGAGCCGACTTTGAAGGAAGAAGAGTTTTTTGGAAGCAAGGTATGCAAGGATTTCGAAGAATTTCAGCAAATATCGGATGTGATTGTTGCCAACCGTTATTCGGACGTGCTGGATGCTGTCAGGGACAAGGTATATACCAGAGATTTGTTTTTCAGAGATTAAAAAATGTGCAAACGTCGTTATGCTATGTTTGACGGAGGGAAAGGATGCATCTCTTTTTAAGTTATGCAAAATCGCATATATATGATATCCATGCGGTCTTGGTTGCTGTGGTAACTATAATTATAATGAACTATATTAAAAAGCCAATTAAGCAAAGAAGCAGAATGCATGTGGATGAGAGGATTGTTGCAGATGCTACACTGGAGGGCAAGCGACGCTTGCTCCTTAAGAGAGCTAATTTCATTCTTTTGCCCTTGACAATGGTGCTCGCTTTTTTTTCCTTTGCAGTGGTGTCTGTGCTATCTCCCATGATTTCTTTTTCCGCGGGAAGTGCCGTGATGAGTGGTGTTTTCGCCTTGGCAGGATATGCCCTTTGGGAACAGTTTGCATTTGATGCGAGAGGGGGCGAACAATGAATACTGCAGTTGCATTTTTTGCGGGGTGCGTTAGTTTTGTTATGATGATGGTGATTAAACTACCGATAAAAAAATTGACGCGTATGCTGGTGGAACAGCTGGAATATTACGAAGAAAAGAGATATGTATTATACAAAAGATTTAATGGAGTCATTATTCTGTTTACGATAATAGTTGCAGCAGTATGTTATTATTTGATATCTACTATACTGGGAGTGAAGCATTTTAAATTATGCTGTTCCCTGAAGGCGGGAATGATAGCGATTGCACTGTACGCGGCATATGAGCAATGGTTTGGGGAGGAATAGAGGATGGTTGATGCTGTATTGATAAGAGAGTATTTGGGTGAGCTTGTCAAGGCTCAATTGGAGAACCGGAAGCCGCTGCCGATTCCGGAGGAGCTTTCGGTGGAGGAGCTGATGAGACTTTCCGGAAGGAATCATATGGATTATCTGATACTGGGGGCGTTAATCCGAACCGATAATCTTGCGGAGGAGTGGAAAGCCACGCTGCGCAGCAGAATTATGCAAAGTGTGATGCGCACCGGGGTACAGGTTACGGAGCTGAAGAAGATAGAGGAGAGATTTGAAGAAAAACAGATTGCTTGCCAGCCCATGAAGGGCTCTCGGATGAAGTTTTTCTACCCCACACCGGAAATGCGGGAAATGAGCGATATCGATATTCTGGTCAGACAGGATTGCATGGAGCAGGCGGCAGCAGAACTGGCGGATATGGGATATGAGCTGTCACAGGCGATTAAGCATCATGATATTTATCATAAGAAGCCCTTTATGGTGATTGAAGTGCATCGTGCCATGTATGACAAGACGGTGGATTATAACCAGTATGAATATTTTAAGAATCTCTCAAAGGCGGTGCTTCGGAAAGGATATTCCTACCTGTATGATTTCGGTACAGAGGACTTTTATATCTATATGATTGCACATATGGCAAAGCATTTTTATACAATGGGCTGCGGCATCCGCAATTTGCTGGACATCTATATTTACCTGGACAAATTCGGTGAGACTATGGACCGGCTGTACGTGGATAAAGAATTAAAGACTCTGGGGCTGTATGAGTATACCAAGCATATGGAGAAGCTGGCAGACATTTGGTTAAACGGCGCTGAGGGAGAGGAATTCTACGACCAGTTATTTGCCTATATGCTTGACAGCGGTATCTACGGCAAGGATGAGAACGGTATCTGGAATAAATTCTGCGAAGAGAAGATGAAGGATAAGGAGGTCAGCCGCCTGCAGTTGAAGATGTGGTACTGGTTTCCGCCCCTACATTACATGGCAGAATACTATCCCTGGCTGGAGGAATATCGGTTCCTTTTGCCCTGCGCGTGGTTAATCAGAGGCTTCCGCGGAATCGCACTGCACAAGGGTACCTATAAGCGGAAGATGATTAAGGAGATTGAACAGGAAAATATCAAGATTAATCAGAATATCTACCATAAAATGCAATTACATTTTAAATAAACAGATATGATGGAGCAATATGAAGGTAAGTTTAATTAATTTTCTATTCGACAACAAATTTAAAACAGAGACCCTGATGTCCTATTTCCTATCGGCGCTGTTCCGTATAGAGATTCTGCTCATCAAGCCCAAATACCTGAAAAAGTATTGGGGTGAGGAGAACAGAGAGTCGCCCGAGGAGGAGGAAAAGGCGGTTTATAAGTATGCGGCAAGTGTGTCCCGCATAGTGAACCGCATCTGTACCAAGACCTCCTGGGAGAGTAAATGTCTGGTGCGGGCTCTGACGGCGCAGAAGCTGCTTAAGAGAAAGCATATTCATTCTACCATGTATCTGGGGTGCAAAATGGATGAGGGGAAAATGGTTGCCCATGCGTGGCTGCGCTGTGGCCGGATGTATGTCACCGGCGGAAACGGTGCAGCGGACGGCTACGCGGTTGTGGATAAGTTCTATACCTAGAAGCCGGTCTGTGAAGAACTCTGCATTAGGAATACAAAAAAAGCGAGGCAGCTGCCTCGCTTTTCAAGTTCTGAACTTATTTGATTACGGTAATCTCGTCGCCGCCTGCATTTCCGCCGCTTGCGAAGGAAGCATATGCGTCACCGGTAAGCTTGTCGGTGTAAATATTGTCGACATTGTTAATGTTACGTCCGCCCTGTGCGGTTGCGTTGATTTCCAGTTCTACTAATTCTGCGTTTTCCCAAGTTTTCATAACTATACTCTCCTTATTCTCAAAGAATGATTGATTGCTAATTAATGATTACAATGCTATAATAGCAATAGATTTGCAGGATGTAAAGAAATGTTACAAAAATGATAGAATTATGGATACAGATGGATATAGAATAGTGTAATTGACGGAAACAGAGGGGATTTATGTACAGGTATTTCATCTATGGATTGGGGATATGGTCTGAAATCAAGTTGTATCAGCTGGAGCAGTATATCGGAGCTGCGCAGGATGTGACGGTGCGCAGGGGTGAGCTCCCGCCGGATATTGTCCGGTATGCGGAGGAGGGAATGAAAAGCTCCCTGTCCCCGCAAAGGGCATGGTTTTGCAATGAGCTTGGTCATTTCCTTATCCGGAACGGGCAGGAGATTGTACTGCAGCCGGCAGAGCATGCGACACAGGAGCAGCTTGCCTCCTTTGTGCTGGGGTGGTGTATTGCTTTTTTGTTTCAGCAGAGGGGAAGCTCTGCCATCCATTGCAGCGCGCTGGAGAGGGACAACCGTGCCATATTGGTATCCGGCGGAAGCGGTGCGGGGAAGTCAACGCTGACGCTTGCCTTGCTGAAAAAGGGCTTCCGCTATCTGGCAGATGACATTGCCATGGTTGATGCAACACAGGATATGCTGATACAGCCTGCCTTCCCGCAGCAGAAGGTGTGCAGGGATGTGGCGGAGAGTATGGAGCCGGAGCAATTATTCTATGTGGATGAAAAGAAGGACAAGTTCGCATATATGAACCGGGAGGATTTCTGCGGAGAGCCGAGAAAGCTGTCAACGATTTTTCTGCTCAGCAAATACGAAGGGGATGAATTGGTGATAGAGAAGCTGAAGGGGCTGGACAAATGGAACGGTATCATGAGGAATCTTTTCCTGTTGGATGCCTATCTGTCCTTGGGCTTCCCGGCAGAGGAGAGAGACCGCTGTCTTGCGATTGCAGGCAGGACGGAGGTATATGCCATCAGACGACCGGAGGGGAAGGATACAGTGGAGGAAATCTGTAACAGGATGATAGAGCTTCTTCCGAGGGATTGATGGAAGGAAGGTTGAAAACCACAGCTGGAGGTATGGGAAAATGGCGGCGATTTGGGGCGTGGTCAGCAGGGAACGGCAGCTTGCGGAAGAGGCAGTTAGCCGAATGCGGGAAAGCATGCAGGAGTTTCAAATAGACAGGTATGATAGTTTGCTTCGGGAGAAGGTGTACTTTGCTTGCGGACATCAGTATTTTACGAAGGAGGCAGAAGGGGATATCTCTCCGTACTATCGGGAGGAAACGCATACCTATTTCACCGCGGACTGTTATCTGTACAATCGCAGTCAGCTGATTCAGGAGCTGATGGCGGGGGAGAAGCAGCGCACTGTAGCGGACTATGAGTGCTGCGGCGATGCAACGCTGGCATATCTGGCATACCAAAGGTGGGGGGAGCACTTTGCAGAGCGGCTCAGAGGCTCCTTCGCTGTTGCCGTTTATGAACAGTCTTCCGGCAGAGTGCTGCTCTATGCGGACCATCTGGCACAAAGATATCTTGCCTATTACAGCGACGGGGAAGAAATATGCTTCGCAACGGTTTATCAGCCCCTGTTGGCGTTTCTGGGGAAGGAGAAAACTACTCTGAGCAGAGAGTGGATAGCGGCAGCCTACACAGATTGCACCGCGGATACCTTCCGGCTGCCGGGTCGCACTGTTTATGAGCAGATATACCATGTGGAGCCCGGGCAATATGTCCGGATTGAGGTGGCCACAGGCAGGGTAGAAAAGTGTACCTACTGGAATCCCTTGCGGGATGCACCGAAGCTGCCGAGGATGACGGATGAGGAAGTAAAGAGCCTTTTCCTTGCAACCTTCGAGGGGGCAGTGAAGAGCTTGCTGCGCTCCGCGGGGGAGACCGGTATCATGCTCAGCGGAGGACTGGATTCTTCTTCCGTGGCAGCCTTTGCCGCGCAGAATTTAGCGGAGGAGAAGAAATCCTTATACACATACACGGCAGTTCCCACCGAAAATTATGAATATCGGAATAATAGATTTTACATAGAAAATGAGAAGGAATTGGTGCTGGCACAGCAGAAGCTGCATCCCAATCTGATTCCCCACTTTGTGAATGTACAGGAGTGTAACTGCTTTACGAGGCTGCAGCATTATGCGGAATGCTATCGGGAGCCGGTGAAGCCTGCTCTCAACATGATTAATGTGGAAGGGATGACCAAAGCGGCAGCGGAGGATGGCTGCAAAATTCTGCTTTCGGGACAGAACGGCAATGCCACCATATCCTACGGAAGTATTCTGGCTTACCTGTATCAGAAGGGAATTTCGGGACATTGGATTGCGGCATATCAGGAGGCGAAGGCCTTCTGCAGGCTGCGTGGAGTTGCCCGTAAGAAGCTGCTGCAGGTGTTTGTGCAGAATTGGCGGGAGGAGTACCTCGAGAAGGTATCCTTTGGTTTCGATTGCCTTGTGAGGGAGGAGGATATCCGCAGATACCGTCTTATGCAATTAGAGAAGCATCTTAGGGCGGAGCGGGGCACGGGAGGTCCGGATTCCAGACGGCGGCGCAGAGGCTTCTGTTTCATGCCCCTGGTTTTCCAGCATATGGGCTTCTACGACACCTATAGCAGCTTGCAATATGGTGTGCTGTCGTTAGACCCCACCCTGACCAAGGAGATGATTGAGCTTTGCGCGGAGCTGCCTATTGACTGTTATGTAAAAGGAGGCAAGGAGCGCAGAATGGTCCGGGATTATATGAAGGGCTATGTGCCGGATATCATTTTGGAGAATCACACCGGCAGAGGGATTCAGGGAGCTGATTATGCTTATCGTGTGAACCGGGACTGGGACAAGGTGAAGGACGGCGTCTATGATATCTTAAGCAGTCCTGCACTCGGCGAATATCTGGATCGGGATAAGCTGCAGGCGCTGGTGGAGGAGGCCAAGGCAAATGAGTATCATATGGACAAAAGCCTTGTGGCACGACTGGCGGTGATCTCTTCGCTGGGATATTTCGTGAATCTTGAGGTCTGAATTGCAAAATATGTCTTTTTGTAGTAGTATTAATCTATATTTAAAAAATAAGGGGGAAGCGACATGAACAGAAGCGCTGTTATCAAAGTATTAAAGAAATTAAATGTTACTGATTTATCCGGTGAGAAGGTCATGGTGGATTTCGAACAGGGAAAGTACTTCATGATCAAGGGCGTGGGAAATGATATCTGGGATATGCTGGAGGACGGCATCCCGGTGGAACAGATTATCCATAAGCTGCTGGAGGAGTATGATGTGACGGAAGAGGTGTGCGAGGCTGAGACGTTGAAGTTTCTGGAGAGCCTGGAACAAATCGGAGTTATCAAGGCAGAATAAGGCACGGTGAGGAACGGAATGAGTAAAGTTGAAAAAGTGAAAGCATTATGGCGTGACAGGGACAACCAGATGCTGTATATGCGTTGGCTCATACATTATTCCAAACCCTATGTGGGCAGAATATCCATGATGATGCTGTTGAATGTCTTAAATACCGTCATCAGTCTGGTAATGGCATTGGTGTCCAAAAGGATTATAGATGATGCTACAGCCGGTACCGGGAAGAATCTGCTGGTATTCATCGCAATCTATTTTATTATGATTCTGGCAGTTCAGGTAATCAATGTGGTGATGACCATGGTGGGGACCATGCTGAACGAGAGATTTTCCTTCGGTATCAGGAAACAGATTTATGATAAGATAATGTCCTCCAAATGGCTGGAGGTTCAGCGGTATCACACCGGAGACCTGATGACACGAATGACCAGCGATGCCGGGAATATTGCGGACGGTATCATCAATACCCTTCCGTCCATTATTACATTGCTGGTAGAATTGGTGCTGGTATTTGTGACCCTATTCTATTATTCACCGCTTCTTGCGGTATTTGCACTGCTGATTGCCCCGGTGGCTGCTATTGTTGCCTGGTGGCTGGGAGGCAAGATGAAACGGCTTCAGGTAAAGGTTCAGGAGTCGGAGGCTGCCTACCGCTCCTTTATGCAGGAGAGTGTGGCGAATCTGTTGATTATGAAATCCTTCACCAATGAGGAGTATGCATCCAACCGTCTGGTGGCCTTGAGAGAGAACAGGTTTCATTGGGTGTTCAAGAGAACCAAGATGAGCATGATTTCCTCTACCATTATGTCCATGTCCTTTCAGCTGGGTTACATCGTGGCGTTCACCTATGGCGCGTTGCAGATTGCGGCAGGAAGCATTACCTACGGAACCATGTCAGTGTTCCTGACGCTGGTGAACCGTGTGCAGGCACCCATTATGGAGCTGGCGCAGAAGATTCCTAAGGTCATATCCATTCTGGCTTCGGCAGGACGTGTGATTGAACTGCAGGATATTTCCGTGGAAGAATATGCGGAGCGGAATATTGAAGCGAAGGATATCGGACTGAAAATAGAGCATTTGGATTTCGGTTACACGGACGAGCAGGTATTGGCGGATGTGGGACTGGAGATGAAGCCCGGTGAGATGATTGCCATTGTGGGCGAATCAGGAATCGGCAAGACTACACTGATAAGATTGATTATGTCGTTTATGAATGCGGACGGCGGAGATATCACCTTTTACAATACATCCGGCGAGGAGGAAAAAGCAAACGCAGGCTGCAGAAGCTTTATCTCCTATGTGCCCCAGGGAAATACCCTGTTCAGCGGAACCATTCGTGAGAATATCAGAATGGGAAGGCTGGATGCGACAGAGGAGGAGATGTTTGAAGCACTGCGCATGGCATCGGCCTATGAATTTGTGACAAAGCTTCCCAAGGGCTTGGATACCGTCATCGGTGAGAAGGGTCACGGCTTGTCCGAGGGACAGGCACAGCGTATTGCCATTGCCAGAGCTTTGATCAGAAAGGCACCGTTCCTTATTCTGGATGAGGCCACATCGGCACTGGACGAGGAGACGGAATTGGCGGTACTGGAAGGGATACAACAGCTTTCCCCTAAGCCCACCTGTCTGGTCATTACGCATAGAAAGAGTGTGCTGAAATATTGCAACAGAGAGGTTGTGATTGAACATAAGAAAGCGACGGAGGTTTCATGATGTATTACTATCGTCTGTATGGCTTTCGGGTAGTATCTGAATTAAGCTTCCCGCAGCTGGTGACGGAGACAGAGGCTATGTCGGGTGCACCGGAGATTTTCATTCAGAGTGGTACGGTTCCGGAGTGGATTGCTCAGACTACGGACAAACAATATGAGTTCGGTGAGGAATTCGCTTGGCTTTCCAATAAGACAACATGGCTGATGGCGGAGGGTGGAAGGAAAATTACCTACTGCCTGAAGGAAGGCGGGAATCTGATGTATTTGCGCACCTATATTCTGGGATACGGAATGTCGATGTTAGCCATGCAGAGGGGGATTCTTTCCATTCATTGCAGTGCTCTCTGCGATGAGGACGGCGCGGTATTAATCGCCGGAGAAAG
This sequence comes from uncultured Acetatifactor sp., assembly GCA_964588645.1. Classification (GTDB taxonomy): domain Bacteria; phylum Bacillota; class Clostridia; order Lachnospirales; family Lachnospiraceae; genus Acetatifactor. The sequence goes on from CAZPRB010000019.1 coordinate 25,646, forward strand.
CGGCGCAGGGAAATCAACAGTGACAACAGCTTTTCTGGAGAGTGGTTATCGGCTGATGGCAGACGATATGGCCTTGGTGGAGACGGTGGACGGAGTGACTCGGGCGCTTCCTGCCTTTCCTTTTCAGAAGCTTTGCAGAAATGTGGTTGAGGAAAAGGGCTATGACTTGGAGAAGCTGATTTATATTAATGAAGAAAAAGACAAATTTTTGGTGCCCTATGAAGGGAAATTTGACTTGACTGCAGTTCCGGTGAAGGCCTTTATTATGCTGGGACTGGCGAAGGGAGAAGAGGTTGTCACACAGGAGATAGAAGGTCTGGGAAGATTTCATGTCTATGCCAACAATTTATTCCTGCGACATTTGCTGGGGCAGGATAAGTATAAGCCGGCTATCGGACAGCGGTGTCTGGAGATGGCTGCAAGGGTACCTACCTATTATATCGGGAGACCTGCGGGAAGGGATACCACAAAGCAAGTGACGGAGAAAGCTCTTCGTCTGGCAAAAAAATGAATATCATAAGTAATTTCTATCAAATGTGTTATAATTGTTGACGTTTTGCTTTAAGGGGAGTAAACTGACGTCAGTAAGTTAAGAACTGATGAAACATATGGAGGAAATGAACATGAAGGCATGGAATGCAGCAGAGCTTGTAGAGCTTAACATTGAAGAGACAGCACACGGAGATATTGATTTCTATATCGAGGTTAGTCATAATGGTTTTGGAACTAACAATGACTTGCTTGATGGTAAAGACAGTGATGGTGATGGTACTCCTTCTTCTACCCCTGATACATTGTCATAATGATTGCTCGTTGAATGTTTGCAAAGCCTTGCCAAATAGATTTTGGCAAGGCTTTTTGTTGCATAACTTTATGTTACGGAATTTTTGATTACAGAGGATTATTTTATGAGTGGAATCTATGGTGCGTGGCAGGCAGCCAACCGGATTAAGGAATATGAGACGCAGCTGAATAGTCTTCAGGGCTGGAATTTGGCTTATGGGACGGATGCAGGGCAGCGATATGTAAACGAGGCAGTTTGGCTGGGGTGCTCCTATGAGAAGCTATCGGAGGCAGCCCCCAAAAGCGCTCCTGTTATGAATAGACAGGGAAGATATGCAGTGATGGATGCACTGCTCTATAATCGTCAGGAGCTTGTGGAAAAGGGCGGATTTTCGGATGCTCTTTCGGATGAGGAACTGCTTTGGGCATGGATAGACAAGTATGGCTTGGGTGAGCTGAAGCAGGTGAATGGGGATTTCGCAGGGGTAATTTATGAGGAAGAAGCGAATACAATGACTTTATTCCGGGACCACATGGGCGTACGTCCCCTGTACTATTACGCGGATTCTGAGGTTTTCGCTTTTTCCACGGATATCAGAGGTCTGGTTTCCATGCCATGTATTGATGCTTCCGTGGATGAGAACTGGCTGTGGGATATCATCGTGAGCACCGCAACCTTTGGCACGGAGAATACGGAGTTTGCTCACATTTTCTGTGTGAAGCCGGCTTCCTATATGACGTTTTCCATGGATGGCGCACAGCCGAAGCCTGTGCAGACAGTTTATTGGCAGCCGGGAAGGAAGAAAATACGGCTGTCGTCAGAGGAGGAATATCGGGCGAGGCTAAGAGAGCTGATTACCGATTCTGTAAAGCGTAGGCTGGACGCAGTCCCGGGGCTTGTGGGCGCGGAATTGTCCGGTGGCTTGGACTCCGGTGTGATAGATATCTTAATCCACAGACTGGGAAGAGAGGCGGTGTATTTCTCCTGGTCTGCAGACCCCAAGGAGCTTCCGTATGCAGAAGAGGATGAACGTCTGGTGGTGGAGGATATTTGCAGGCAGGAGGGTGTTACCTGCCATTATAGAGGAAGCACCGTATCCTTTGCTGAGGACAGTATCATCCATCAGAAGATGAGACGGATCGGCATAGAGCCTGACCTGTCAGCGGGATTTTACAGACGCTATGTGCTTCCTCCGTATGTCAATACCCTACAGATTGGTCAGGCGGCGCAGTATGTGAACAGCTGCGGCGCAAAGGTGGTGTTCACCGGTCACGGAGGAGATGAGGGTGTCAGTCATCGCTGTAATCCTTATGAATTATTCTATCACAGAGAATACTTCCATTATTTTAAGTATATGTGGGACAGCACCCGGGGAGAAAAGAAAAGAATTTACAAAACAGTGATTCGAAGTCACAAGAATCTCACGGTTTCCAGGAAACAATTGACAGGCTCCTTTGTGGGTGCGTATGCCTCGAAGGATATGCTGAAGAAGGAGTTCTACGAAAAATGTGAGGCATGTAAGGCTGTGGCCGTGCCCTTTGCCTATGATCCGTTGACGTATATTAAGAATGGCGGAAGCCGGAACCGGCTGGATGTGGTAGCCTTGCTGGGCGCCTACTGTGGTGCCAGATACCTTGTTCCTTATCTGGATTACAGAGTGATTGATTATGCGGTATCCATTCCCAGACATCTGTATCTGAAGCATCAGACCCATCGGTATCTTTTCAGGGAAGCTTTTAAAGATATTATGCCGGAATCCCTGTACAGGCTGAAGGGCAAGGAGGATACCAGTTGGAGGAATATCGAGAAAAAGGAAAAGAATCCGACGGCGTACATAGAGAGAAAGAAGCGCTTGCTTTCCATGCTGGACAGAGCTTATTGGGACAGCTATTTGGATTGGGAGGTTCTTGAGAAATGGGCGGGGCTTCCTTTGGAAGCTGCGGATGAGGCATACGATAGGGCGATGCTTACAGGCATTGATAATTGCCTGAGCCATCAGAATCTGATTACCTTTTCCAGAACCATCAACCCGTAAACATAAGTGAGAGAGCCCGGAGTGAACAAGATGAATCATTACAGAATATACGGAATGCACTTTCTTTCAGATTTTAAATTTGTGCAGCTGCTTCCGCTGTCGGAGGAAGAAATGATGGAGCCGGTTCGGTTTCAGATTCTGGAAGGGGTGATTCCGAAGGAATATAAACGTGACAGCACCTGCTATTCGGAAATTGACACGAAGGTAAGCTATCTGTCCAACAGCAGCTGTTACCTGTTGGTGGAAAACGGTAGCTGTATTACCCTCGAGAGAAAGCCGGGGGCTTCGGAGGCCAATCTCAACGCCTATCTGTTGGGCTGGGGGCTGGCAATGCTTTGCTTTCAACAGGGGAAGCCTGCGATTCACTGCTCCTGTGTGGCGGATGACAGAGGAGCACTGTTAGTCAGCGGCAGAAGCGGCAGCGGGAAATCCACGGTTACCACGCAGCTGCTTAAGGAAGGCTATACACTGGTGGCGGATGATATGGTAATTGTGGATGTGGAAGAACAGGGAAGGGCATACGCGCTTCCTGCCTATCCCTATCAGAAGCTCTGTCGTGACGCGGCGGAGCAATGCGGAATGCCGATGGAGGAAATGCTCTACATTGATGAGAAAAAGGATAAGTTTCTGGTGCCCTACCGGGGCGCCTTCTCCAAGAAACCGCTTCCGATTCGCGGGATGATACTTCTGGATTGGTGTGAGGAAGAGAAAATCGCCGTGACGGAAATCGCGGGAGCGGATAAGCTGTATGCCTGCGTGGATGCCTTGTTTTTGAGAGCTTTGTTCAAGAGAAGTCTGTATCGCAGGGAAAATGTGGAGACGGGACTGAAGCTGGCGTCCTGTATTCCCATATATTTGGTAAGTCGGTCTAAGGAATATCATTCGGCATCAGAGGTGGTTGATACCATAAAGAGAATAGAATAAACAGGATGAAATCTAACATTTATGATATATTTCTTGCGTTACGGCCGGCTTTGGTGTAGAATCATGGTAACTGGAAGAAGATATTTTCAAGGAGGTAATATAGATGAAAAAAGTATGGAATGCTCCTAATGTACAGGAATTGACGATTCAGGAAACTACATGTAATGATGGCTGGTATGAAGGCTGGAACAGCGGTCGCCCTCAGCGTCCCCAGAATCCTTGTAATCCCTGCCCTCCCTGTCCCCCCAAGGATGATTGCTGCCCTGAGGATGAGACCTCATCCTGCTAACGGCAGGTCCGGAGAAGGACTGAGCATCAATGGAGTTTTAAGTAGCAAGGGAACTTCGAGTATCAAGGGAGTTTATTGAGAGAAAATGAGAAAGGTGTACATTGAAAGATGTACACCTTTTTTGAATGCATGTTTTTAGAAACAGGGCAGTGTAAAACAAAAACAGCTTCCTTTTCCCTCTTCGCTTTTGCAGGATACGGTTCCGCCATGCCGCTCTACAATGGCCTTGACGATGGCGAGCCCCAGACCGCTTCCGGTGACGGAATTGGGTGTTCTGGCGGAGGATACGGTGTAGGTTCTGTTGAACAAATGCTCCAGAGCCTCCTTGGGAATCCCGATACCGTTGTCGATTACGGATATTTGTATCTCTGATTTGTCTTTGCACATAGCAACCTTTAAGGTAATATTCGTTCCGTCAGGGGAGTACTTTGCTGCATTGGTCAATAAATTGTCCAGTACGCGTATGATTTTCTGCAAATCGATTCGCACACTGCAGCTTACCTTTTCATCAATCGACAGAATCATGTTGTGCTTGTCATAGCGGGCGTCTACAATGGCATCATAGAAGTATTCCTCCAGAAAGAAGGCGATATCGACGGTCTCCGGATGGAGCTCCTTGGAGGTGTCCTCCACACAGAAGAGATAGTACATATCCTGTATCAGGTCTTCCAGAGTTTTGACACGACGGTCAATCAGCCGGAGAGAGGAGGAATAGTCATCCGGGGTCAGCTCCTGACCGGAGGTCAGGTAATCCACAGCACTTCGGATGGCTGTGATGGGTGCCCGCAAATCATGGGAAATATTGGCGAGCATTTCGTTGCGCTCCTTTTGTATTTTCTGCAGGTCGTGATTGGCTTCCGTCAGCTGGGCGGTAGCGGCCAGAAGCTTAGCGGAAAGCGTCTCTATGGTTTCGTGCTCCAGCGACGGCTGTTCAAATGTGTTTTTTCTCATAGCACTCCTCTTTTCTGTGGGGCATAGACAAGAAATCGCCTTATTTTGCGATGAATTTATAGCCCTTGGACCATACAGTCTCCAGCATATTCTCCAGCTCGAAGTCTATGGTCATTTTTTTGCGCAGGCGGCTTACGTTTACCATGACGGAGCGTCTGTCGCTTTCCTGATAGGTTCCGAACAATGCGGTGCCAAGCTCTTCAAAGGTAACCTCCTGATTGGGGTGACCGACCAGATAGAGAAGTACCTCGTACTCCCGGTTGGCCAGCTGCAAATCCTCTCCCTTGTAGAAGGCCTTGTGTGCCAGCTTATCCACTGTGAGATTGCGGAAGGTGATCAGATTGCTGTCCTGCTTTGGCGCTGTTTTCCGGGAACGCCTCAGGATGACATCGATACGTGCCTTGAGCTCCCGAAGACTGTAGGGCTTTACAATATAATCGTCCGCGCCGGTGACAAGGCCGTTGATTTTGTCATCCTCGGAGTCCTTACCGGTTAAGAAGATGATGGGCGCGGAGGAAAATTCACGGATTTTGGCACAGACCTCAAAGCCGTTCATCTGCGGCATCATTACGTCCAAAAGAATGCAATCCGGCTTCATTTTGCGCGCGTATTCAATTCCCTGCAGCGGGTCTGCGGCAGTCCGGACAAGGAAGCCTTCGCCGGATAAGTACTTGCAGTTAATGTCCAATACTTCGGTATCATCATCGATTAATAGTAGCTTTGCCATGAAAACCTCCCGACTATGATTAGAATGTGATATCAGTATAGCATATTTTTGCAAAAAAAACAGCACCGACTTATGTCGATGCCGTGAGAAAATCGATTGCAAAATTAGCTTAAACTGTCTGTAGTCTGATTTGCGGGGTTGTAAGGACAGGTCGGGCAATTAGGATTTGTACCGACATGGTCAGGGGTACATTGTCCGCCATTTGCTATAATTTCACATTTGCTGGGGCAAGCTGTCTCTTCGATTTTCAGTTCCTTAACTGCAGGCATTTCCCAAGTTTTCATTTTCTTTCTCCTTTAGCAGTATGTTATATTTTTTATAATCATATCGTCAATTTGTGCAATAGAAAAGAAATCTAACATAATTGATAGAAAAAAGTGCAAACCTATTTGCTTTACCTCGAGAGCTGGTGTATAATTACAATACTCGGACTTAATAAATAATAGATAGACAGGTGGGAGTGGGGAATTTGAATCGTACAAATACAGGAGCGAATACAAATACAGTTCAGATACTGTTGGATATATTAATATTATTCTGCGCACTGGGAGTGAATGTGCTGCTTTTTGGCTCCAAATTGAGCTCTGAGGAGCTGGTTGGCTTCAGCGTCTTGATTTGCGTTTTTATCCTGATATACATTTTAGCCAATAAAGAAGCATATTTATATAATGTTACCCTTTTCTACTATTTGGACAGAGTACACAGGAAGATTACGAAATCCTTTTTAGTGACGACCATAGCTACCTCGGCTTTGGTGCGGTATGTTATGAAGAGCGAGGACGGAAGACACTTTTATCTGACCTTCCTCATTATCGCCTATGTATTTGTCTGTATTAAGCTGTTTGCGTATATGCCGATTATGCACCTGACGCAGAAGAAATCAGCGCCCAGAACGGCGTTCGTGGGAAGAAGAGCCTTCTTTAATAAATTCCGGTATTTCCTGAATAAGACAAGCATCAAGCTGGTCGATGTAGGCTACATAGCTATGACCCGGGAGGACTACGAAAACGGGGCGGAAGGCGAGTATATCGGATGTCTGGAGGAATTGGAGGAGCTGATTAGGAATTACAGCCTTGACCAGATTTATATCATCCAAAAGCACGGAGATGAGTTGCCCTTTACCCAGCGCTATGTTGATTTGTGTATCGATATGGGTGTTACGGTCCGGTTGATTGTGGATTTCTATAAGAGACGCCGTGCCAACAGCTATGTGAGTACTGTGGGTACCTATCCCGTAATTGCCTACCATACCATCACCCTGAACACATATGAACAGGTGACAAAGCGGATTATTGATATTATCGGCGGTCTGGTAGGTGTGGTATTGTCATCGCCGATTATGCTGATAACGGCTATCGCCATTAAGTTGGATTCGCCGGGACCTGTTTTCTTCACCCAGACCAGAGTGGGACAGAACGGACGATATTTCAAAATATACAAATTCCGCAGTATGTATGTGGATGCGGAGGAGCGGAAGAAGGAACTGATGGCGAAGAATGAGATAAAAGGCGGCGTCATGTTCAAAATGAAGGATGACCCCCGTATCACCAGAGTGGGTAAAGTAATCCGCAAGCTGAGTATTGATGAGCTTCCCCAGTTTTTTAATATTGTGGGCGGCAGCATGAGCCTGGTAGGTACCAGACCCCCCACACTGGATGAGGTGAATAAATATAAGAGAAATCAGTGGAGGCGTATCAGTATCAAGCCGGGACTTACCGGGATGTGGCAGGTAAACGGCAGAAGCCGGGTGTGTGATTTCGATGAAATCGTTGAAATGGACGTGGATTATATTGATAATTGGTCGCTGTGGTTGGATTTTAAGATTATTATGAAGACGGTATTGGTATTGCTGAAGCATAATGATGCATACTAATCAAAAGGAGACAGAGAAATGAAGGTTTTGGTAACAGGCGTAAAGGGTCAGCTTGGATATGATGTGGTCAGAGAACTGGAGAAGCGCGGCATGGAAGCTGTTGGCGTGGACATTGAAGAGATGGATATCACAGATGCGGACAGTGTGAATCGTGTGATAAAGGCGGCAGCACCGGATGCTGTGATTCATTGTGCTGCGTACACTGCTGTGGATGCGGCTGAGGATAATGAAGAGCTTTGCCGCAGGGTAAATGCGGACGGACCCCGCAATATAGCGAGGACCTGTAAGGAGCTTGATATTAAAATGGTACAAATCAGTACGGATTATGTATTCAACGGCGAAGGGGTCAGACCCTGGGAGCCGGAGGATGCATGTGCTCCCCAAAGTGTGTACGGCCAGACCAAATACGAGGGTGAACAGGCTGTGCAGGAAATTCTGGACAAATATTTCATCGTGCGCATTGCGTGGGTGTTTGGCGTCAACGGCAAGAACTTCGTCAAGACCATGCTGAATCTGGCGCAGACAAGGGATACGATTACCGTGGTGAACGACCAGTTCGGTTCGCCGACCTACACCTATGATTTGGCAAAGCTTCTGGTGGATATGGTTCAGACACAGGAATATGGTATCTATCATGCGACCAATGAAGGGATTTGCTCCTGGTACGAGTTCGCCTGTGCGATATTTAAGGAGGCGGGCATTGCCATGAAGGTGCTGCCTGTGCGCTCGGCGGAGTATGCTGCAAAGGCAAAACGCCCCTGCAACAGCAGGATGAGCAAGGATAAATTGACGGAAAAGGGCTTTGAAAAATTGCCGACCTGGCAGGATGCGTTACGAAGGTATTTGAAGGAAATTTAAACTTTTTTACATTTTTTTCAAAAACTACTGGTACTATAGTCCTAGATGGTGTATAATATAGAAAAGTTACAGATAGGACTAAGGAGGTAGGATTATGAAGAATCGTAACAACTTTGATAAAACCGGATTAATCATGGGCGTATGCGTATGCATTGTTGGATTGTTCGTAGACCCTCTGGTAATCATATTGGGAAGTCTTATGGCAGTGTCCGGCATTGCGGCCTATGTGGTAGAGAGTATCAAGTCCAAGAAATACATGACCGACGAGGTGGCGGAGGAACTGTTTTTCAGCGAGGTGGTACAAAAGGCCTCCAAGATTCCAATCCGGTAAAACGGTTTTTGACAGAAGCCTGAACACGGTCGTCAAAATGGTAGCAAAAAAACAAATAAAAAGATTGACAATGCATCTGCGAACAAGTATACTATTCTGGTATGCGCAGGTGCATTTTTGCGTTTACAATTATGAAACACAATAAATCTAATAAGAAAGAGGTGAAACAGAATGCCAACATTTAACCAGTTAGTAAGAAAAGGACGTCAGACTACTGTAAAGAAGTCTACTGCACCGGCTCTCCAGAAAGGATACAATTCCCTTCATAAGAAAGCTACTGATGTTTCTGCTCCCCAGAAACGTGGTGTATGTACTGCTGTTAAGACAGCAACTCCTAAAAAGCCTAACTCTGCTCTTAGAAAAATCGCCAGAGTTCGTCTTTCCAACGGAATCGAAGTTACAAGCTACATTCCCGGTGAAGGTCATAACCTGCAGGAGCATAGCGTTGTTTTGATCCGTGGTGGTCGTGTTAAGGACTTGCCCGGTACCAGATATCACATTATCCGTGGTACTTTGGATACCGCAGGTGTAGCTAACAGAAAACAGGCTCGTTCCAAATACGGCGCTAAGAGACCTAAGGATGCTAAGAAATAAGCAGAGTTGCTTTGTACCACAATAACGAAACTAAGAAAAGTGTTGGAATTCTGTGATACAGATATACAGCGCGAACACTTGGGGAAACACATGTGAGTACCGATGAATTAACGTAAGTATTTATAATTTGTTAAGGAGGGAAGAACCGTGCCACGTAAAGGACATATTCAGAAAAGAGATGTGTTAGCAGATCCTTTATACAATAATAAAGTAGTTACTAAGCTTATCAACAACATCATGCTGGATGGTAAGAAGGGTGTAGCTCAGAAGATTGTATACGGCGCATTTGCTAAAGTTGAAGAGAAATCCGGTAAACCGGCTCTTGAAGTATTCGAAGAGGCTATGAACAATATCATGCCTGTTCTTGAAGTTAAGGCAAGACGTATCGGTGGTGCTACCTATCAGGTACCTATCGAGGTTAGAGCTGAGAGACGTCAGGCTCTGGGTCTTCGTTGGTTGACAATGTTCTCTCGTAAGAGAAGCGAAAAGACCATGGAAGACAGACTTGCAAACGAGATTCTTGACGCAGCTAACAACACAGGCGCAGCTGTTAAGAGAAAAGAAGATATGCACAAAATGGCAGAGGCAAACAAGGCGTTTGCACATTACAGATTCTAGTATAGGAGGAAAAGATCTTGGCTGGAAGAGAATATCCATTAGAGAGAACCAGAAATATTGGTATTATGGCTCATATTGATGCTGGTAAAACAACAACAACAGAGCGTATTCTTTACTATACCGGTGTTAACTATAAGATTGGTGATACTCATGAAGGTACTGCTACCATGGACTGGATGGAGCAGGAGCAGGAGAGAGGTATTACCATCACTTCCGCAGCTACTACCTGTCACTGGACCTTGCAGGAGAACTGCAAGCCCAAGCCGGGTGCCTTAGAGCATCGTATCAATATTATTGATACTCCCGGACACGTTGACTTTACAGTAGAAGTTGAGCGTTCCCTTCGTGTATTGGATGGCGCCGTTGGTGTCTTCTGTGCAAAGGGTGGTGTTGAGCCTCAGTCTGAGAACGTATGGCGTCAGGCTGATACCTATAATGTACCCCGTATGGCGTTCATCAACAAGATGGACATCCTGGGTGCAAACTTCTATGGAGCAGTTGAGCAGATTAAGACCAGACTTGGTAAGAATGCTATCTGTATCCAGTTGCCTATCGGCAAAGAGGATGAATTCAAGGGAATCGTCGATTTGTTTGAAATGAAAGCTTACATCTATAATGATGATAAGGGTGATGACATTTCTATCGTTGATATTCCTGATGACATGAAGGATGATGCAGAATTGTATCGTTCCGAGCTTGTAGAGAAAATCTGCGAGCTGGATGATGATTTGATGATGGCTTATCTTGAGGGTGAGGAGCCTTCTGTTGATGAGCTGAAGGCAGCCCTGAGAAAGGGTACCTGCGAATGTACAGCAGTTCCCGTATGCTGCGGTACTGCATACAGAAACAAGGGTGTGCAGAAGCTGTTGGATGCAGTTATTGAATTCATGCCTTCTCCTGTTGATATCCCTGCAATCAAGGGTGTTGATATGGAAGGCAACGAAATCGAGAGACATTCCTCTGATGAGGAGCCTTTCGCTGCATTGGCATTCAAGATTATGACTGACCCCTTCGTAGGAAAGCTTGCTTACTTCCGTGTATATTCCGGAACAATCAATGCAGGCTCCTATGTATACAATTCCACAAAGGACAAGAAGGAACGTGTTGGACGTATTCTTCAGATGCATGCTAATAAGCGTGCTGAGTTGGATAAGGTTTACTCCGGAGATATTGCAGCAGCAGTTGGTTTTAAGATCACTACAACCGGTGATACCATCTGTGACGAGCAGCATCCTGTAATCCTTGAGTCCATGGAGTTCCCTGAGCCCGTTATCGAGCTGGCTATCGAGCCTAAGACCAAAGCAGGTCAGGGCAAGATGGGTGAGGCACTTGCTAAGCTTGCAGAGGAGGATCCTACCTTCCGTGCCCACACTGATCAGGAAACCGGTCAGACCATCATCGCCGGTATGGGTGAGTTGCATCTGGAGATTATCGTTGACCGTCTCCTTCGTGAGTTCAAGGTTGAGGCTAATGTAGGTGCACCTCAGGTTGCTTACAAGGAAGCAATCACAAAGGCTGTTGAAGTTG
>CAZPRB010000020.1:0-36740 GCA_964588645.1 uncultured Acetatifactor sp.
CCGGATTCGTCATATAGCCCATCTCTACAATGGTAACAGGTACCTGACACCAGTTGATACCGCTCATGGTATCTGTTTCCCACACATATTTTTTCTTACATCCTGTAGCGGATACCATTTCCTCCAACACGCTTTCCGACAACGCTTTGCTATCCTTATAGTACGCTGCATTGTATGGATTATTCGCTGTCTGGCAAATTGTCATTGCCCCCTGCACGGATGCATCTTCAGAACCGTTTGCATGAATCCTGATAAAGGCATCCGCAGCTGCATCATTTGCCACCTGCGCCCGTTCACTGTTACTGATATTCACATCATGAGTGGTACGGACCATGATTACTTCATACCCTCTGTTCTCCAGCTCCTCCTGCAGCTTCAACGCCACCTGCAAATTGAGCTCATATTCTGCCAATCCGCTGACACACCCGCCGGTTCCGCCGGATACCTTAGCCTTCATTTCCGAGGCTCCCGGTCCCACCGGCTCCTTCTCACTGTTTCCCTTTTGCTGATGTCCGGCATCAATTACAATCACATAATCAGCGGGATAGACAGCTCCGTCGGAAGCAGGAAGCTCACCCATCGCACTCTCCTCTGTCACAGACTCAACCGTCGCAATTTCATCCGTCTCTATAGCATTCTCCGTCTCTATAGCATCATCCTCCACCTCTATAGCAACGGCGGATGTACTCTCACTCTCCTGCACCATTGTAGGCTCGATTGCAGAAAGGCTCTCCGGTATCTCCTCCGTATCTCCACATCCAAGCAAAGCTGTAGCACACAGCAGTGTTGCAAATATCTTTCCCACAAGAGCTTTTTTCATCAGTATCCCTACTCCTTTTTCAACCATTTATTTCTTTTTCCGCACCACACACCGATACAGAAGGTATCCTGCGATGGCTCCCAATGTATTCGTCAGGATATCGTCAATCTGGAAATAGCCTCTTCCTGTAATCAATTGCAGACATTCAATACCCAAACTGACCATCAGCCCCATTGACGCGCAGCCCAATAGTCTTCCTGCCAAGGGAATCACCCATGCACACAGGATGCCGAATGGGACGAACAATAGTATATTTTCTATGACATAAGCATTATTTCTCGTGTTGATGCCCCAGGTGGCGAAAAGCTCCAAATCAATTCCTTTACTGCTGCCGCTCTCCCTGGAAAGAACTGTGATACACAGTAAAATCACAATATACACAAATAATCCCGTGTAAGCCACTACGGATAAGGAAGCCCTGCCCTGCTTCACTCTCCTGTGATTCATTACACTGAGAATAACGGCTATCACGCTTCCTGCCAGCATTCCATACGGAAGATAGCGGAATGCAGACACCACATCCTTCATGATATATTCTGCCATTTCTTTCTCCATTGTATCCATAATCCATTTTGCTTCCCTACCGTTCGGTGGATGCATTCATTCGATAGCTGTCCCAGTGGTCCGAGGCATGGTCCCACTTATCCTTTTCTTCAAAAAGCCTGTCATTCATCCATGCGACAGCATCCGTCACCCCGTCCTCATCAAAAGAAAAACAGACGCTCTCCTTCTGTTCCTCAGGAGTCTTGAAAAAATTGAAGGGCTCCGGCCACACCGTTACCTTCAGTTCTTTGCCCTCCCCTGCGGTAATCCCTTCCAGACGGTAGCGCATCCCTTGATGGCAACCGGTGAACTCTGTCTTCTTTAAATATTCCATTGATAAGATATCTGAACGTTGAATCACCTTAATAACCATGTCCTTTCCATAGTCTGTAAGCCTTGTACCGTCTTTATCGCGGTTCACCGTTACAGTATATACTATCTTGCCCCTCTTTGCAAAGTCTAAATATGAATACTCATTTCCTTCTTCAGCCGGCGCATGATTTTCTTTTCCAAACGGGAGATGTAGGACTGGGAAATTCCCAGATAGCCTGCCACCTCCTTCTGGGTCATCTCCGCTCCGTCTCGGCTGTCCAGACCGAATCGCAGCTTAATAATGGTCTTTTCCCTGTCTGAGAGCTTTTCAATCGCCCCCATCAGCAGCTTTTTCTCAACCTCATGCTCCATATCCCTGTAAATCACATCCTCATCCGTGCCCAGAATATCTGACAGAAGCAGTTCATTGCCGTCCCAATCCACATTCAACGGTTCATCGATGGATACCTCCATTCTGGTCTTATTATTCTTGCGCAGATACATCAGTATCTCATTTTCAATACAGCGGGAGGCATAGGTTGCCAGCTTGATATTTTTATCGGGATTAAAGGTATTGATGGATTTAATCAGTCCGATGGTTCCTATAGATATTAAATCCTCCACTCCCACACCGGTGTTATCAAACTTTTTTGCTATGTAAACAACTAATCTGAGATTATGCTCTATCAATATGGCCTTAGCCTCATCCTCATATTCCGTGCCCAGGTCGCTGATGACCTGATTCTCCTTCTCCACCTCCAAGGGCGGGGGCAGCACCTCCGCGCCGCCGATATAATGAATCTCGCTCTGCCCGGGCATAAGGAGCTTCTCTCTTCTGATAAATTTAAACTGCATTTTTCCGGGAATTGCCACCTTCAATATCATAAACCTACCTAACCTTTCCTTAACCTTCTTCATCCTCCTCTTTGGTTCTTCCCGACCGGCTATGATACAGACCTTCCGCTCTTTTGTAGCAACAGTTCAGGGTGAAGAATCATTTTGACCTGACATCCGTCCTCATCCCTTGTGTGTGAGATATATTCCTCACACACCGCTACATAGGTATTCTTACATATCTTGGTCACCCCGTCTAATTCAATCCGGATTTCCGGCACTGTATATCCCTTCAGGATACCCCGCCTCTTCCCTATGCTATGGTAGGGAATCGCCCGGTACAGGTGATTATCCATATCTAAAAGCTTCTCCAGTATTCCCCGTTCTATCACACATACGGGCTTACCGCTGATGGGCTCCATCAGACCGTTGCCCGAATCCATCAGAGCCGTCACAGTCAACTGCACTCCCTTATTTACCAGGGTTACCCTGCAAAGCTCCTTCGTCCGTCTCTTTCTCTCGCACAGATATCCGAACAGCAGATACAGCAGCGCGCCAAGTCCCAATATGCCGCCGATACCTGCCATCCGTGTCCCAAGCCACCTTACCTTCTTCGCAAGAAGCAGCATGGTTCCTCCCATCAGAACAGCATACATCAGCAGCTTCTCCGCCACCTCCAAAAAGGAACGGACACTGCGAATCCGAAAGGTAAACAACAGCATCACCGCCATCCCCGGAAGACATCCCATAAGCGTTCGCAGCCATGGCGGTCCCGCGCAGAAAAACTGGAGGAAATAAAAGCCCGCACCAAGCAAAGCACCCAAAATGACACGCATCCGTGCAGCCGGATAATAAAGACTCCGGTTGGTCAAAAGAAGCAGATATAGGTTCATGACGAAATTCACCAGAAACAGACTGTCTACATACAGCTCATAATACATCTCATCACCCACTTCCTATTCATTATAAAGGGCGGCAGGCTAGAAATTTGTCAAAAAAGCATCCCTCGGACAGGCTTTTTCTTCTATCCGTTTCGACAAAAAAAGCATGTGACGGAGCTTGTCCGAAACATGCTTTTGGAATACATATTATGTTCTGTGATAAAGTATACTCTCTACAGCTTATTTCTTCTGCAGGAAATCAGGAATTTTCAGAGTCTTCTCCTCCACGGAGCTTCTGATATCCGCGGGCTTGCGAATTCCCACGATGGGCTGCTTCATACCTGTCTGAGCCGCATTCTGTGCAGCGGGATTCACTGCGGGCTGAATATTCAGACCCTTCAAGGAGGTAGGAGTGATGGGCTGTCTGTAAGGAGTGCCTGCTCCCAATCTGCTCTGTACGGTGGTGTTGATAGTATCCTCCAAACCGGTTGCAATGACGGTGATGGTACAGCAATCAGACTTGGATGCATCGTACATGGCACCGAAGATAATGTTCACATCATCTCCTGCCAAATCCTGCACATAGCCGGCAGCATCGGATGCATCTGCCAGAGTGATATCACCGGATACATTGATAATCACATGTGTAGCACCGGAAATAGTAGTCTCCAGCAGGGGACTTTCCACAGCCATCTTCACAGCCTCCAGAGCCTTGTCATCGCCCTTTCCTTCCCCGATACCGATATGGGCAATACCCTTGTCCTTCATAACAGTCTGCACATCTGCGAAGTCCAGATTGATTACGGAAGGAACATTAATCAGGTCGGTAATACCCTGCACCGCCTGCTGCAGAACCTCATCTGCCTTCTTTAAAGCCTCCGGCATTGTAGTACGCCTGTCCACAATCTCTAACAATTTATCATTGGGAATCACAATCAGGGTATCCACATTCTCCTTGATACGCTCAATACCTGAAAGTGCATTCACCATACGCGCTTTTGCCTCAAAACGGAAGGGCTTGGTGACAACTCCTACCGTCAGGATACCCATATCCTTGGCAAGCTTTGCCACAACCGGTGCAGCACCGGTACCTGTACCGCCACCCATACCACAGGTGACAAATACCATATCCGCTCCCTTTAATGCTGCGGATATCTCCTCCATACTTTCCTCAGCTGCCTTCTCGCCAACCTCCGGCTTAGCACCGGCGCCGAGACCTTTGGTAAGCTTCTCTCCGATCTGAAGAAGCTTAGGCGCTTTACACAGCTGCAACGCCTGCTTATCGGTATTCACCCCGATGAAATCCACTCCGTCTATTTTCTCATCAATCATTCTATTTACAGCGTTATTACCTGCTCCACCCACACCGACTACGATGATTTTAGCAGCAGCTTCCGCGTCGTTTGTCTTAATTTCCAGCAAGGGTTTATCCTCCTTCACTTATTACTCCATTTAAACTCCATATAGACTATCATATAATCATTTTAGAAATTTATCAACACATTTTTTAAGAAATTTTATCAGGTTTAAAGGTAAATCGTCCATCACTCTCTTCGTACTTTTCCATTTGCAAAGTACCGCTTTTTCCTTCCAGCTCCGTCAGGAAATTGGGAAGCAACATAATTTTGTCCTCCAACGTGGCATAATCCTTGCCCAAAGCCACCTTCACATCCCCAAAATAGAGTGTAATCTCATCGGAGGAATGGAAATATATCTTGTCCGCTATCAGTTCATATTTGTTCAGAAGCTTTGTGAGATTGAGAATCGTATTGAATATCCGGGCGTCCTCCACCGGCAAAGGTTCCCCTAACACAAGATAGTCAAAGGAAAGTCCCGTAATCTGCGGAACCCCAACCGTTTTCACACCGGAGCTCTCCACCACACAGCCATCCTTGTCAAAATACATATAGGAATCCATGTATTTCACATAGCCTGCCAGCGCCTTCTCGTACACGGTAATCTTGATTGTATCGGGCGACAGAATGCTCACATCCATCACATCCACAAAAGGAATATCCTCCACGCCCTTATTCTTATACTTCATAGACAGATACAGGGAATTATTGCCCAGCGGTCCGTCCATGACAATACTCTTGATTTCCTCCTCCGTATAATGGAGATTTCCCTCCACATATACGATTTGGATAGTATGAGTCGTCATGACATAATATGCCGCGCCCAGAATACCTGCGGCAAGCACAACCGCTGCCAATATGAAAATGCCTGTTTTTTTCCTGCTTTTATACACTTACAACACGCGCTCCTAACTCTCTTAAGTCTTTACAGATATTCTCATATCCGCGATAGATATAAGAACATCCGGTAATGGTACTCTCTCCCTCTGCGGAAAGTGCTGCCAAAAGCAGTGCCGCACCTCCCCGCAGCTCCTCGGCCTGAAGATCAGCTCCGTGAAGCCGCTCAACTCCCTTTATCATAACGCTCCCGGCTCCCACCTCACAGATGTCCGCTCCCATTCTCTGCAAGGGCTCCACAATCCGGAACCGGTTCTCAAAGATATTCTCTTCAATGAGGCACTGTCCCTCCGCTCCCGCCATGGCGGCCAACGCCATGGATTGCAAATCTGTCGGGAAGCCCGGATAGGGTGCCGTGCTGATTAAGGGCACTGTGATGGGGCGTTTCCTGCCCTGTACGAAGATTCCTTCCCCGTTCACATCACACTGGGCTCCCATTCCCTGTGCCACCGAGAGCACTGCCTCCAGTTGTCCGTAGGGAGCATTCTCCAGAAACACACAACCGCCTGTGGCAATGGCTCCGAAGAGATAGGTGCCCGCCACAATACGGTCCTCCGGGATTCTGTATTCGGCACCGTACAAAGCTCTTCCGCCGCGAATCACCAGAATATCCGTACCGGCTCCTTCGATTTCTGCTCCGCACCGCTGCAGATATTCGCACAGTGCTGTAATCTCCGGTTCTCTGGCCGCACCTGTGATGACGGTATCGCCCTCTGCTGCCACCGCCGCCAGAATGATATTCTCAGTGGCGCCCACGCTGGGAAAAGGAAGGGTAATCTCCGCTCCGGTCAGGTGCTCTGCCTTCGCGCTGAGCATCCCCTGCTCCTCACAAAAGGCGACTCCCATTTGCTGTAATGCCGTCCTATGAATATCTATAGGTCTTGCTCCGATCCTACACCCGCCGGGATATTCCATTCTCACCTCACCGCATCTGCCCAGCAGTGCTCCCAACAGATACATGGAGGATCTCATGCCCGTAATGGCCTCCGCCGGCATTTCCCCTCTGCAGACATTCCCTGTATTGACACGGACGCCGTCCGGCTCCCGACGCACCTTCACGCCGAGGCTCCGGAGGAGGCTCACCATTCTGTGTACATCTGCTATTTTGGGACAATTCCTGATATAAGAGGTCTCTTTGGTAAGCAGGGTCGCCGCCAGAATCGGCAATACCGCATTCTTAGAGCCCTGGATGCGCACCTTCCCCTGCAGTGCGACACCGCCTTGAACGTGAATAGAATCCATGTGTCACCATCCGAACCAACATTTTGAATCATATAACTATTATAGTCTATGCTCTCCTGTTGCTGATGGTACCTTGTACGTTCTATGTATTCTCTACAGTTCCTTCAATTGGATGCGCTTTGCCACGCTTAATACCAGACCGATTTCAATCATCAAAAACATGACCGAAGAACCGCCGTAGCTGATAAAGGGCAAGGAAATACCGGTGTTGGGGATGGTAGCCGTCACAACCGCAATATTCAAAACAGCCTGTATGGCGATATGCCCCATAACACCAACCACCAGCATGGCGCCGAACAAATCCGGTGCATTGTTGGCTATAATCATCATTCTCCAAATCAGCATAATGAACATGAGGATGATGGCAATGGCTCCAAACAGGCCAAGCTCCTCACAGATAATGGAGAAAATCATATCATTCTGCGCTTCCGGCAGGAAATTCAGCTTCTGCATACTCTGTCCCAGACCCTTGCCCCAGATGCCTCCGCTGCCGATTGCATACAGACCCTGCAATGTCTGAAAGCCCACATCCTGCGCGTCGCTCTCCGGGTCAAGCCACACCCTGATACGCTCAAAACGGAAATTGGCGGTGGGGTCTGAGTTGGCCACATAGAATACCAGCAGGGAGGCTGCAGCTATTCCCAGCAATGCTATCAATACAAATTTCTTATAATCGGGGCTGGCCACAAACACCATCAGAACTGCGATTGCCATCACAATAAAGGCCGAGCTGAAATTGTTGGTGACCCGCCAGATAAGCAAAAAGATAGGCAGCGGAACCGCCATCATCAAGAGAAACCCCTTTCCGGTACGGACTGTTTTACCCATCTTACAGACCATAACTGCAAGAAACAATATCATACAGAGCTTCGCCACCTCAGCGGGCTGCACCTGAAAACCAATCAGGGGAATCTGAATCCATCGTCTGGCACCGTTTGCTTCGATGCCCAGAGCAGTCTTCACCAGCAGAATCAGCACCACTGAGACCAGATAGCCCAATACGGCAAACCGTTCCCAGAAATGATAGGGAATATTGGCAACCGCAATCATTGCCACCATACCCACCACAATTGCCACAGCCTGCTTTTTCAAATAATGGGCTGCATCACCAAACTCTACAAACGCCTCGTAGGAGCTGGCGGAATAAATCATAATCAATCCGAATCCTAACAAAAATAACACAATAAACAAAAGGCTATAGTCAAAGAAATACTCCGACTGTTCCCTTCTTCTTTTTCTCTTTCTCCGGGTCGTCCCTGTTGCCATAGTTACTCCTTCTAATGCTATATTCCTTATTCCAGACCGTGCACATACTCCTTGAACAGTTGTCCGCGAACCTCATAATTGGGAAACATTCCCCAGCTTGCACATGCCGGAGACAGCAGTACCGCGTCACCCTCCTCCGCCAGTCCGGTACAAAGCTTCAGGCACTCCTCATAGGTATCTGCAAATTGAATCTGTGTAAAGCCGTGCCTGCCGGCGCACTCCGCTATTTTCTCGCGGGTCTGACCGATTAATACCAGCCATTTCACCTTGCCGTCAAAACTTTCAATCCATTCATCATATTCGCTTCCCTTATCGTAGCCGCCGCCGATTAATATGGTAGGACGGCTCATGGCTTTGATACCCTGAATGGCAGCATCAGGATTAGTGCCCTTAGAATCGTTATAGTAATCCACGCCCCCCTTGGTGGCTACAAATTCTATGCGGTGTTCCACAGCGCGGAAGCTCTTGATTACCGACAAAATGGTCTCCATAGGCACCTGCATTCCCTCTGCAATGGCTATTGCAGCCATCACGTTCTCCACATTGCAGATTCCCACCAGATTCATATCCGTGTGAATATCCAGAAGCACCTCCGCTCTGCCTGCCACGCTTTTGACAATCTTATCTTCCTTTAAGTAATAACCGTCACAGAGCTCATGGGCGGAGGAGAACAGCACCGCTTTGGCAGGGCATTTCTCTGCAAAGGCGCGGGTATACTCATTCTCATAATTCAACACACAAATATCCCTCTTCGTCTGATTGGAGGCAATGACCTCCTTGGCAGCTACATAAGCCTCCATGGTATGATGACGGTTCAAATGGTCCGGTGTCACATTCAGGATAGCGGACACAGCGGGATGGAAGGAATGAACCGTCTCCAGCTGAAAGGAGCTGATCTCTCCCACGGTAACCGTATCCCCGCCGGTATTCAGTGTTTCCAGCGTGTACGGGTTGCCGATATTACCCACCACAAAGGTTTTCTCCCGGCCATAATGCGCCTTCATAATCTCACCCACTAATGTGGTGGTAGTGGTCTTGCCGTTGGTACCGGTAATTGCCACCACCTTGCCTTTCTCTGCCAGATAACCAAGTTCAATTTCTCCCAGAATACGCACGCCTCTGTCCCGCATTCTGTTAACCAACGGAATATCCGTAGGCACTCCCGGGCTCAATACCGCCACCTGAATGCTCTCCTCCACCTCACCGGGCAGCTCGCCGGCAATACAGGTGACCCGGCTGCCCTCAGGAAGCTTGCCCTGCAATTCCTCTGCTGTTATTTTATCATTACTGTCATACAGTATTATCTCTGCTCCAAAGTGCTCCAACAGGCTTACTGCCCCGATTCCGCTGATACCGGAACCCACTACCAGACACGTCTGTCCTTTTAACATAACTTTCCTCCTACTGTATTCCTATTAAAAAGGAATTACCTATTGATTATACTCCTTTATTCCCAAATACGGAAGAATATTTTCAAAAAGCTGCCGAATAATCGGTGCAGCCACCTGTCCGCCGTAATATACCCCCTGTGGATTGTTCACAATGGCAATGGCGATAACCTGCGGGTCATCCGCCGGTGCGAAACCGATAAACGAAGCGATATATCGTCCGCTTCCTCTGGGAAGGGTCTGGCTGGTAGCTGTCTTTCCGCCCACACGGTAGCCCTCCACCTTACCGTTGGCACCGGAGCCCTCCGACACCACCTTCTCCAATATCTCCCGCATGGTGGCACTGGTCTCGCCGGAAACGATTCCCCCCTGTACGGGATAGGTGAAGGTCTCCGCCACTTCCCCGGCTTCATCCACCGTATTTATGCCGAAATGGGGGGTAATCCGATTGCCGCCGTTGATGATGGAGGAGGCGGTGGTCAGCATTTGCATAGCGGTAATCTGAAAGGATTGGCCGAAGGACACTGTGGCCAGTTCTACATTCCCCATGTTCTCCTTCTTATGCATAATGGTTCCCGCCTCTCCGGGCAGGTCAATCCCGGTCTTGCTCTTCAGACCGAACTTCTCAAAGTAATCATAATAGCGGTCCACACCCAGTCTCAGTCCCACAGTGATAAACACAGGGTTACAGGAATTTCTGTTTCCAGGTTATTTTAAACTTCCCTCTTTTCTCAGTTGGCATACGGAGGTATAAACGTAGCTGTAGGGCATATCCAACCTTCCGGCACATTCTGCTATGGTTATGTCAGGACTTTCCGAAAACAATTCCAATACCCTTTGATTCGTGATTCTTCTCTTCTTCTCTGCCTTCTTTTCCCTGTGATACCATAATTCCAGCATGTACGGCGTATCATATGCCGGCTCCTCCATAGGATTGGCAGGAGCCGGTACATGATAGATTTTACATAAATCACAGAGCCTGTCTCTCTCAAGGGCTACGGTGACATGACCATCCGAGGCTACCTCAACCGTCCGGACCATTTTCTGAAGCTGCAGCAGCACTGCGTCCTTCTCAACCGTGCCGTCCGTCAGGGCTGCCCTGATTTTCTGAAGCTTGGCCTCATAATCAGTATATGCTTCCTCCCTTTGTTCCAGACCACGGATTTTATCTTCCAGTCCGACTATCTCCCTTTCCAGCTGTCCGTTATAATTCACAAAGTCGTCATCTCCTATGATGCCATCCAACCATTTTCCAAACAAAGTCTCCTTTTTCCTGCTTAGCTTTTGCAGCTTAGCCCGGGTTTCCTCCTGCCCTCCTCCGGCGCCGGTATCCCCGAAGGACCTTTTGAGGTACTTCATTGCCTTCTCCGTCAGAACCGGTCCCGCCTCAAACAGCCTGCCATATTGAATGATAGCCTGGTCCTCCAGCAAGGCATTGAAGGTGTTTTCTTCTATGATGATGTTGTCACAGCAGGCACGCCCCTGCTGCTTCTGCCTTGCACATTTCCAGTTAATCAGCTGCCCGTCTTTTCCGCTTTTCACCTTCTCGCGGTAATAAAAGCAACCACATTTCCCACATTTTATTTTGTTGCTGTACAGATGCTTTCCTATCAGCGTTCTGTCACAATGCTTTGCCGGGTAGGCTCTTCCTTTCAGCATGGCAATGGTTTCCTCCTGATATTCCTTGCTGACAATAGCCGGCAGGGCATGCTCATAGGAAATCCATTCCTCCCTTGGGTTTTGCTCTCTTTTCTTCGTCCAGAAATTCATGGAGTCCTTGTTCATAAGGATGGTTCCGTGCATTCTCGGGTCGTAGATACAGTTCTTTCTCCACCAGGTAGCGGATATTCTCCCCGGTTCCATACTCCTGGTACCCGAAGTGCCTTTTGAGCGATAGCCTTTCTCATACATATAATTCGCCAGGGAATAGAAGCCCATTCCGCCTCTTACCAGCTCAAAGGCCTCTCTGATGGCAGCTGCCTCTGCCGCATTGATTTCATATACATTGGCAGCCACCTTATCCCATCCAAACATCTCCCGGCATATGTTGGTGCCCGTTTTGAATTCCTGCCTTTTGGCATGGGCATCCCTGATTTTTTCAGAGAGCAGGACACTTTGAAATTCATTGAATTTTGATATCATACTGTACACCATATGATCCTGTTCATGATAATACAGCTTGTTCTCTATGTAAAAGTACAAGTGCTTCCCTGTCCTGAGCAGTTCCCGGATAAACAGATTCCACTCCAAATCACTGCGCATCAGCCTGTCCTGTGATTTGACCACCACCAAATCATATTCCACGGCAGAGAGACTGTGAAACAGCCTTCTGTATTCATATCTGTGTCCGGCATCGGTGCCGCTTTTGGACTCCACATATTGCTCCACAATGCTCCAATTCCGTTTTTCGCAATAAGCTCTGCTGTACGCAACCTGTCTCTCCAGCGCATCCACCTGTGCCAATTCTTCCGTGGAGCATCTGTTGTATATCACCACTCTCAGCGGACTGTTTAAATCAATGCTGTCGTGTAGCATAGCTCTAACCCCTCCTGAAGCCGGCAGCTGCAAGGATCTGTATCGCATTCCTTCCCTCGTCCTCTGACAGTTCTCCCTTGGAGACCAGTATCTGAAGCATGCTTCTCAAAAGCTCTTTTTCCGTTGTCCAATCGGTATGTCCTGTGTCTTCTCTCAAATGCGTTACCGCCATCAATCCATTTCTACTATTCTTATGACGGATTCCTGCTCCCTATGCGGAAAAATTCCCCGAAATAAAAAGAGCATCGCTTACGCGACGCTCTTTTCAGCCTACAAAGCTTTATTTCACACAAACAGAATCGAAATCCTCTTCTATCTCCTTGGAGGGAGGTGCTGTCAGAAGGGAAACCACAACGATACAAATTGCGGAGAAGATAAATGCGGGCAGCAACTCATAAATCGCAAATGCACCGCCGAGCTTGCTGATGACAAGCTTCCAAAGGAATACCATTCCCGCACCGCCTACCATTCCGGCAATGGCGCCGGCTCTGTTGGTTCTCTTCCAGAACAGGGAGAACAGCATGATAGGGCCAAAGGTGGCACCGAAGCCTGCCCATGCAAAGGATACGATGCGGAAGATAACACTGTTCTCATCCATAGCGATTACCATGGCAATCAAGGCAACCGCAAGCAGGGTAATTCTGCTGACAAGCATAACCTGCTTATCCTTGGCATCCTTCTTAAAAATACCCTGATAAATGTTCTTGGCAAATGCAGATGCCGCAATCAACAGGTAGGAATCCGAAGAGCTGATTGTCGCAGCAAGAATACCTGCCATAACAAATCCAGCCAAAATAGCAGGCAAAGAGCTTGTTGCAAGGGTAATAAAAATGTTTTCCGCTGAGGTTGCGGTCAAATGTGCGGTGGGATATAAGGTTCTTCCCACGATACCGATGAACACTGCTACAGCAAGGGAAATCACTACCCATATCATAGCAATTCTTCGGGAGAGCTTCAGCTCCTCCTCCTTACGGATTGCCATGAAGCGGAGCAATACCTGCGGCATACCGAAATATCCCAAGCCCCATGCAAGCATGGAGCAAACATTCAACAGACCGTAATTAGCTGCTTCCCCAAATACGGGAGCACCTGCCTCCACTATCTGCTCACCCGCCTCATTCAAAGCAGGTGTTGCCAATCCGAAGAACTCAAGGAAGCCGGGAATGGACTGCGCATTGTCAATGACTGCCCCGAATCCGCCTGCTCTGACGGTACTGATTACAACGATGACGCCCAATGCTACCACCATGACAATCGCCTGCATGAAGTCGGAAGCACTCTCTGCAAGGAAGCCGCCCAGAATCGTGTACAACAATACAAAGACCGCTCCTACAATCATCACAGCCACATAGGGAGCGCCGAAAAGTGTTGCAAATAATTTTCCGCAGGTCACAAAGCAGCTGGCTGCATATACCGTGAAGAAAATCAAAATAAATACTGCCGTCAAGGTCATGATAACCTTCTTATTCTCGCGAAATCTGTTGGAGAAGAAATCCGGAAGTGTAATGGCATTGTTGGCTCTCACACTATAACGGCGAAGTCTCTTGGAAACGATAAGCCAGTTAAAATATGTACCAAGGGCAAGTCCGATAGCCGTCCATGCCGCATCGGCCAGTCCGCACCAATAAGCCACGCCGGGAAGCCCCATCAAAAGCCATCCGCTCATATCGGATGCCTCAGCACTCATAGCTGTTACCCACGGTCCCAGGGAACGTCCACCCAGGAAATAATCCTCCGAGCTTTTATTTGCTCTTTTGGCAAATACCAGCCCTATTACGATAACGACTGCCATATACACAACCATAGCAATCAGAATTTGAATTGTTTTACCGTCCATTCTGCGGTACCTCCTATTTTTACCCATTTTCGAGATATTATAACATATATTTCACATACATGCCATAAAAATTTTTAAACTCTGCTGCCACTTTTCTGCCGGTTTTACTTTATTCGCATATAGAAATCCCTGCTTACAGGAATTCATAGTCGCTTTTACAAAATCCTCACTGCCGTGTCCGGCAACCTTATGACAGCGGATTTTTCTGTCATCCACAAGAATGAACCCGGGACAGTTAAAGGTGCTGGAGCAGCTTACCACACCCTCCTCCAGCCCTGCCGCTGCTGTAATGATTTTGAAGGTGGAGCCGGGCTCATAGGTATCGTTGATACATGCATTACGCCATATCCCGTTTAAGAGATCCTGTTTCTCCTCAGCGCTCAGGCTCTCCTCCACCCCCTCCGGAAGGGCAAAGGGGTGATTTAAGTCAAATTCCGGCACATTCACCATGGCATAGAGCTCGCCGTTTTGGGGATTCATGACAATGATGGATACACTGTCCGCGTTTTTGGTTGCCATAGCCTGACCTGCCAGCTGGGTGGCATAGGTCTGTATATTACGGTCCATGCTGATATACAAATCATTGCCTGCCACAGGCTCCAGTCTGCGCTCTCCTTCCTCCTCCACTTCGATGCCTCTTGCGTCCGTGACAGTAAGGATTTTGCCCGGTTCTCCCTGCAAATACTCCTCATAGACCACCTCCAGACCGATGATGCCCTGATTATCTCCGCCGGTAAACCCTAATACCTTGCTTGCCAGCTCACCGTAGGGATAGTAGCGCTTGTAATCCTCATCCACCTTCACGCCCGCCAAATCATACTCCCGTATGCGGTCACCCAACGCCTTACTCACATTACTCTGAATACGCTCCATGGAGGAGTACTTTTCCACGCGCTTTCTGACGTAGGCCTCCGACAGATCAAGTTCCCCGCTCAGCACGGCAATCACCTCCTCCGGGTTCTCTATCTGATTGTGAATGACGGAGATGGTACATACTGTCTTATTGTCCGCCAGCACCGTACCGTTGCGGTCCAGAATCCGACCTCTGGCAGCCTTGATATTACGCTCCCTCTCATGCAGCTGTGTGGCGCGCTCCGAATAATAATCCGCCCGCCACACCATCAGGTATACCAGACGGACAAATAACAGCACAAATAAAACCGTACAGCCCAGTGCAAGAAACAATATCTTTTTTCTATGGAAAATCTGATTATTTACAAGCATAAAAAAACCTCATAAAAAGGGAATTACTTAACTGTATTCCCCTTTTTACAAGGTTATTCCTGTGCCTGCTTATTCCCCTGTGGGATTCGTAAGCTTATCATTCACCGGTATGTTTTGGTCCATTGCATTAAAATTATTTACGGGATAGCCGGTATTCGGATCCAGCTGTTCCCCTGTGTCCGGATTCACGCGATTGCCGGTTGCCGGATCAATGGGGTAACTCATCCATGCCGGCTGCGTATCCTTCGGTTCCTCTCCGGCTTGTCCGTCCCCCTGTGCTTCACCGCCCTCGCCGGCTTGTTCATCGGCATCCGCAGCATCAGGGCTGTTCGCAGCTTCCTCAGGTGCTGTCGTGTACTGATTGGTAATTTCCAGCTGTCTGGCCTCCATCTCCGCCTTCTCGGTATCGCTCAATTCCTCCGTCATATAAATCTGCAGATAAGGAAGCACCTCTGTCAGAATATTGCGGACAATTCCCGTTGCAAATTTCGCATCATCCTGCGCTTTTGCATTGGCTCTGTCCACTACCACATAGATGGCAATCTCAGGGTCATCCGCCGGCGCATAGCCCATGAAGGATACTACATATTCCTCATCCGAACGCTTGTGAGTGATAGGGTCAATGGTCTCCGCAGTACCCGTCTTTCCGCCGATGGCATAGCCTGCGGGACGAGCTGTCTTACCGGTTCTGAACTGACCGCCTTCCTCCATGACAACCGCACGGCAATACTGACGGATGAGCTCCGAGGTAGATTCCGATATTGTCTGCTTCAGAATTCTGGGCTCTATATTCTGTACCGTTGCGCCGCTGGAATTGGTAATCTTATCCACCACATGGGGCTCATAATAATATCCGCCGTTAATCAGGGAACAGAAGCCCGAAATCATCTGAATCATAGTCACGTTGAAGTTCTGACCGAAGGTATTCGTAGCCAAATCCGTGGAGCCCATATCCTCCGGCTGATAAATCAGACTTGCAGTTCTGGCCTCTCCCGCCAAATCCACATTGGTCTTCAGTCCGAAATTGAATATATTCTGAAATTGACCGAACTGTTCCGCTCCCAATGCCTGACCGATTTTCATCATGGCAACGTTGCAGGACCAGGCGATGGAATCCTGTAGACTCACATAGCCGTCACCACCCTTGGCGTAGCTGTGACATTTAATGGTGTAGCCGCCCACCTCAAGGGAACCGTTGCATTCATAGTGCATATTTTCATTAATGGTACCGCTCTCCAGCGCCGCTGCTACCGTAAAAGGCTTGGCGGTGGAACCCGGCTCATAGGTATCCGTGATACAGAAGTTCTTCCAGATCTGATTCAGGTTCGTCAAAATCTGGTCCTCCGTCATAGCGGACAGAACCTCCTCATCGATTACGGTATCCGTCTTGTCAATTCTGAAATAACCATTGTCTAAGTCCACCTGTTCCACCATCACGGAACCAATCAAGGCATCCGTATTCCTGGTATCATTCAAATCGAATGTAGGGTAGCTGGCCATTGCCAGAATATTTCCCGTGTCTACCTCCATAATGATGCAGCCTACATTCTCAGCACCGTTTCCCTGACGATAAGAATTCTTATACTCTTCATTGAACTGATACAGATACTTCTCCACAATACCCTGAATATTGGCATCAATGGTGGTGTGAATCGTATTGCCGTCCACTGCCGGTTTAATCGTTCTCTCCAGAGTGGAGTCATCATTCAGATAGCCGTACTCCCTTCCCGCCGTTCCGTTCAGGATATCATTATAATTCTCTTCCAATCCGTACATTCCCTGATTGTCCGTTCTGGCAAAGCCGATAACATCTGCCGCCAACGAACCGTTGGGATAGACACGCTTATACTCCTCCTCAAACCATACGCCTCTGATATTGCTGTCCTCTGACTGTGCCTTCTGAAAGCCTGCAATTTTGTCATAGGATAATCTCTTCAAGGGAACGTACCAGGAGGATTCCGGATGCGTGGTCACATATTCCCGGATAGCCGTCATATCAAGGTCCTCAAAATAGGTTCCCAATGCCTGCAGGGTAGGCTCCAGATACTTTTCCTTGTCCAGCATGACATTGGCATCAATCACCAGATTATAGACCTTTTCACTGGTGGCAAGCTTGGTGCCCTTTGCATCCACAATATCTCCTCTTCTGAAGGGAATCGTAGTGGAATCATATCTTTGCTGGGACAGAACCTGCCTTTGATACTCCGTACCGTCTTCTCTGGTAATCCAAATCAGACGGACCCCTAACCCGGCAAAAGCCAGCAGTACAATCAAGAATAGTACCACCAGCTTCTTCTGCATTTTAATTGTAAATTTTTTTACTCTTTGATTCTGCGTCTTCACATTATTCCCCATTTCCGTTTACCTGCCGCATGTAGTCATTATTCACACCGGTATAGGTTATAATCTGACCCTCCGTCGCATAAGTCATACCCAGCTCACCGATTGCAACACGCTTGATTTCCTCCAGGTCGATGCTGTTGGTGATTCTGTTATAGGTCTCATCATTCTCCAGTCTCATGGAGTTTAACCGGCTCTCCAAGCCTGCAAGTCCCTTGGTCCTGTTGGTCAATTCTGCCTGCAGCTGGATATAGTTAATCAAGATAAACGCACAGGTACAGAAAGCAGCCACCAAAAAAACAACATAGCCCGGGTTCATGTGATGTGCCTTATCCCTGTTCTTTCTCGCCTCGTTACTAAGCTTCCTTTTGGGCTCCTGCTCTAACTGTCTCCGGACATCCGGCTGGCGCACTGTGTTACCGTACACATATGCACCGTTTCTGCTTCCTCTATATGTATTTGTTCTGTCTGTCATTCTTCTTGTCTGCGTCAAAAAAATCGCCTGCCTTCTGTCTATATTTTCAACACATATGAAAGTCGAAGCTGCCGTTTCCCTGAAATGCTATGCTTTCTCAAAAACTCTGAGCTTTGCACTCTTGGAACGGCTGTTTTCTTCCAATTCCCGATTGCCGGGAAGAATCGGCTTTCTGGTTATCACTTTTCCTTGGGACACCTTGCCGCATACGCACACCGGAAATTCCGGCGGACAGGTACACGGGTTCTCCTTTTTCTTGAAGGTGGTCTTCACGATACGATCCTCCAGAGAATGAAATGTGATGATACACAATCTGCCTCCGGGATTTAACATCTCTATGAAGTCATCCAATGAATTTCTCAGTACATCAAGCTCCCGATTACACTCAATGCGAATTGCCTGAAAGGTCTGCTTGGAGGGATGCCCGTTCTGTCTCATTCTGGCGGGAATCGCAGCCTTAATCACCTCATTCAATTCAAAGGTAGTCTCTATGGGCTTGTCTGCCCTTGCTCTCACAATGTGCTTTGCAATATTCTTTGCGAATTGGTCTTCGCCGTAATCTCTGATGATGCGGAACAATTCCATTTCCGGATACTCATTCACAATATCTCTCGCTGTCAAAGCCTGTCTGCGATCCATCCTCATATCCAAGGGCGCATCGAAACGATAGGAAAAGCCCCTCTCTTCCGTATCCAGTTGATAGGAGGAAACGCCTAAATCCAGTACGATACCGTCCACCTTATCCACGCCGAGCTCTGAGAGTGCAACCTTGGCATTCTGATAATTACTCCGAATCACGGTGACCTTCTCTCCAAAGGGGCTGAGGCGCTCTGATGCAGCTGCAATCGCAGCATCATCCTGATCTATTCCGTAGAAATGACCGTTCCTCAATCTCGAGCAGACCTCGTAAGCATGTCCGCCGCCTCCAAGGGTTCCGTCTACGTAAATACCGTCCGGCTTAATATTCAGCTCATCAATCGTCTCCGCAAGCATTACGGAATAATGATTAAATTCCACCGCACATCTCCTCTAAATAGTCAATCCTAAGCTTTCCATAGCGGCTGCAATCGCATCCATATTGTCATCCTCATTGATTGCATCCCACCTATCCTTGCTCCAGATTTCAATACGGGTTCCCACACCCACTAAAACCACTTCCTTATCCAGTCCGGCAAATTCTCTTAAGGCTGCCGGCAAAAGGATTCTTCCCTGCTTGTCCAATTCTACCTGTGCGGCACCTGCCAGGAAGAAACGGGTAAACTGCCTTGACTCCTTACTAATCACAGGCAGAGCGGTGAGCTTCTGTTCAAAAGCCTTCCAATCTTCATTGGCGTACACAAACAAGCAGCCGTCCATACCCTTTGAGACCACAAACTCCTCTCCGAGAGCTTCGCGGAACTTCGCGGGCATGATCAACCTGCCTTTGGCATCCACTGTATGATTGTACTCACTCATAAACATTGCAATCACCACCGTTCGTTCCAAAATGGTTCTTCTGCAAAAGCGGATGAATTCGCCTCAAAATCTACCACTTTGTGACACTTTCCACCACTTCCATCCACTTTCTTATGATTTTAATATAAAATATCGCATTTTGCAAGTCTTATCAAGCATATTTTTTGTTGTGAAGGGCATCAAAAAAAGTGCTCCACAGTTTCCTGTGAAGCACTTTTGTCTTCAAAACACTATATCTTGTGTGGTCACACATGCCATCGCACAATATACACTTTCTAAACGTGTGTTACCAAACGGCAAAAAATATTTAAAATTTTTTGTTCCGCAGGGGATTTTCGGACAATTATACGTTGAAACGGAACAAAATGACATCTCCGTCCTGAACCACATACTCCTTGCCTTCCATACCTACAAGTCCTTTCTCTCTGGCTGCAGCCAGGGAGCCCTGCTCCAGCAAATCCTTATAATTCACTACCTCCGCCTTGATGAAGCCACGCTCGAAGTCTGAGTGAATCTTGCCCGCCGCCTGAGGCGCCTTGGTGCCCACCTTAATGGTCCATGCGCGGGTCTCATCCTCACCTGCGGTAAGGAAGCTCATCAGTCCCAGCAGACGGTAGCTTGCGGCAATCAGCTTATCCAATCCGGACTGGGCAATTCCCAAATCCTCCAAAAACATTGCCTTCTCATCATCCTCAAGCTCTGCAATCTCCTGTTCAATCTGCGCGCAGATTACGAATACTTCGCTTTCCTCATCTGCCGCAAACTCCCGGACCTTTGCAACCATCTCATTGCCTGCACCGTCATCAGCCAAATCATCCTCTGCCACATTTGCAGCATAAATCACAGGCTTGTATGTGAGCAGATTGTAGGAGCGCAGCAATGCAAGCTCATCCTCGTCCTCCACTTCCATGCTCTTCGCCATTTTGCCGTTCTCTAAATGCTCCTTAATACGTGCAAGCAGCGCCTCTTCCTTGGCGAGAGTCTTGTCCATTCTGGCCGCCTTCACCACCTTAGAGATTCTTCTCTCAAGAATCTCCAAATCAGAGAAAATCAACTCCAGATTAATGGTCTCAATATCGCGTAGAGGGTCTACGCTGCCGTCCACATGCACCACATTGGCATCCTCAAAGCAACGCACCACATGCACGATGGCATCCACTTCACGGATATTGCTCAAAAACTGGTTGCCCAGTCCCTCACCCTTGGAGGCACCCTTTACCAAACCTGCGATATCCACAAATTCAATGACGGCCGGGGTCACCTTCTTGGACTGATACATATCGCCCAACAGCTTCAATCTCTCATCCGGCACCGGAACGATACCCACATTGGGGTCAATGGTGCAAAAGGGATAGTTGGCAGATTCTGCTCCCGCCTTCGTCAGAGAATTGAACAACGTACTTTTTCCCACGTTAGGCAAGCCTACGATTCCTAATTTCATTTTCTATATTTCCTCCTTAAAAAGCCTTGTGTTTACGGGCTTTCTGTGATTTTGGTGTTTGGTTATGTACCAGCTATGTACCAATTTCAAGACAAAACAAAAGAGCCCAATACGATATATCATAATATCATAATCAGACTCCTTTTTCAACTCTCAAAAGTTTTATGCTGATACGCCGGAATATATACACTTTGGTCACTTTTCCCATACAGATTACTCCAACTTATCACCTGCCATCTTACCTGAAAATCACCCATTGTCAACCGCATTTTTGCTTTTTTCATGGATATTCGTGTTATAAAGATTATATAGGTCTGTTCCCTTTTCAATGGTATTGTCAAAAGGAATCACCACATTGCCACATAAAGCTTGCCCTCTTATCTCCAAACTCCAAATAAGAAATCACCATATATTCGCACTTCTTCAACATTATCTATAAGCGCAATATCTTTTTCATATCCTGCCTTTATCATTCCAAATGTGTTAGGACAAAGCTCTTTGCGAATAGAATGAAATTCGTCTGCAGATAAAAAATTTTCGTCATTAAAGTGACTTGTCACATACAACGCTAGTAAATCATTATACCGTGAACCCATTTCATAATCCTTATAGCCACCAATGATATAGTAATTATAATCTGCCTTTGCTCCAATTGAAAAACCATTTAATAACATCACACATAATGCAACACTTAATATTTCTCTATTTTTTTCATCTTATTCCAATAATCTAAAATTCTGCTTTAACATAATTTTTGCATGTTCTTCACTAATTTCCTGAGCATATCCACTATTGTTTCTCAAGGTATATGTACCATCTCCTTCCAATGTAATATAATACTCTTCTGCTGTAATTTCGTATGTACTTTCATCCGTTATAATATCCGAAACCGGTGGTGTAAATTCGCACTGAAATATTATCAGATAGGAGGATGCAAAAAAGCACAGGACAATAGTTATTACAAATCTTTGTAATCTTCTCCCTTTCTTTTTCATCTTGTGAGCATCCACCATAATAGAAAAGCGTTCTGTCAATTCCACGGTCTGATTTCCTAACAAAGACATAGTCATTGGATTCACTGCGCTCTCCCTGCAAGGTTGTTGTGTTCTTTTTTTCAGCACAGCAATAATGGATTGTAAATAGTCCGCTGTCCGGTTTTCTCCCACCAGATTTGCTACAGAATGATCACATTTGATTTCTAATATTTGAGCCAAATCCTTTTCCAAAAGATACGACAGCGGATTCCACCAGAACAAACAACTGTAAACATGTACAAGTAACTTAATCAGCAAATCTTTATTATAAAAGTGCATATATTCATGTAACAGGATATAATACAGTTCCGACTCATTATATTCCACATCCGGCAAAAGAATCACCTTATCAATTATTCCAACACCCATAGGTCCTGATACTTGATCCGTACTCAGTATTTTTACCTTAAAAAAAACACCTGATTCTTGTTCTATTTCATTTACAATCGGTTGGTAATTCATACTCAAAGGCCTACAGGTCTGAATCAATTTCCTTTTTCCTACAAAGTATATCATTACAAAATGCAATACCCGCATTCCTGCAATCACTAACCAAACGAACACTAAACTATTTATCAGACGAAACTCCATCTTTCCAAAACTATAAGTATTCAAACACAGCCTTTTATAGAAATCATGAAAAAAAACAGGTAATGCTATACTCTCCGAAAATGGTAAATCTACCGGAAACAGGAATCTGATTAAGCATAGTAAATACAGCGCACTGATTGTTTTTATGCCAAACAATTGTATTGCGTATACCTTTCTTCTCACAAAACAGAGGAGCAATAATAAAATCCCACTTACCACAATTGACATTACAATTGAATAAAAATTGATTCTCATCTTAATTCCCCCTAAGTTCTTTTACCAATTCCTCCAATTGTTCTATCAGTTTTTCTTTGTCTGTGTTTTCGTCCTCTTGTGCCATGGCAACCATTACTTTTACCAGTTCCGTTTTTTCCACACCCTTCTCAGCCATCGCTGCTGCCACACATTCCTCTTTGGTTAATGTAGGTTCAAACTGGCGGGCATACTGATTGCCATACTGCACCACACCACAGATATGTAACATTCCTTTTTTTAGCAGGGAACGCAACATGATCTGCAAATAATTATCCTTCCATGTACGGTTCTCCTTAATAGCCAGGATTTCTACGCTTGTTAACGGTTTTTTCTGTTTCCAGAACAGTTCTAAAAGTTCTTCTTCTTTTTTCGTCAAATGATATTTCTGATTTGCCATTGTCATCTCCATAAAAGCATTTTTAATTAATTATATTTTTCCTGATATTACTTGTCAATCTTAGTCCATTGCACGAGGCTCCCATTGTCCAATTCACACACAGTATCACATAGATTTTCTATATCCTCTGCATAATGTGATGACATAATGATAGTCTTCCCCTGTTTCTTTAAGGACAGCAACAGTTCCCTCACCTCTTTCACACCCTGCTTGTCCAATCCATTCATAGGTTCATCTAATATCAGAACAGCAGCCTTTTCCATTATAGCCTGCGCTATACCAAGTCTCTGCCGCATTCCCATGGAATATTTTCCAACCTTTTTCCTGCTCTCAGGATCCAGTCCCACCTTTCTCATGCACTCCTTTATTTCATCCCCGGATACGTTTTGTTTGATTGAAGCAAGGAGTTTTAAATTCTGAAATCCATTCATCGAATTAATAAATCCCGGATGCTCTATAATAATACCTATATCTTGTGGTGAAGCCGGTTTTACTTCTTTCCCATCGACTAATATCTTTCCGGAATCAAGCACCATAAAACCACAGATACATTTAAACAATACCGTCTTACCCGAACCGTTACGTCCTATTAAACCGTGAATTTTTCCTCGTTCAAAGGATATCGAAACATTCTTTAAAGCAGTGTTATCTTTAAATTTTTTAACTGCATTCTCTACCACAATACAATTCTTCAACTAAATTTCCTCCCAACTAACATCTTTTTTACAGAAAACAACCACAGATATCAGCGACATTATCATAATGGAAAGCAGATACACCACTATTGCATATTTCGGAGCCGGTCCTTCTCCTGTATTCAAATAACTCAGACAACTCCATGTAACCGGCGAAAAATAGTATATTGCAAACCCATAATTTAACAGCCCCAGATAAGGTGTAAAATAGGCAATGGAAGTAAGTACACCGCAAACTACGATGCCGGACATATTACAAAAACACAGTCTGCAGCAAAGGATTACCATTCCTAAAAAAACTGTTCCTAAATAAAACAACAAGATAGACATTCCCATCGCCTGAATCGGTGTAAACTGTTCCATAATGCCAAGCACCGGGCCAAATCCCGCCGTTGTACCTGCCATGCGGAATACCTCTCCATTTTGCGCTAAAATCCATAACAGATCACCCCATTCTCCCGAAAAGACCATTTGTGGAAATATCATAAGCAGAGACGTTAGTACGTTAATAATTGTATATACAAACGCTGACAGATAAATATACAGTAATTGCCCCCAAATCCATCTCTTCCGTCCTAATCGAATTAACAAAAACGGAGTTTCTGTTCCCATAAAAGGTGCATCACAATATAAAAGCATCGCTAATCCACCATATATAAAAAAATAATTCGGATTCCCAAGGAAAAAAGGAAACACCCATGGAGTTACTGCTATATTCAAATATTCACAAACTTTTGTTACACAGGCGAATGAATAATATTGAAACATC
The DNA here is from genome assembly GCA_964588645.1 of uncultured Acetatifactor sp. Classification (GTDB taxonomy): domain Bacteria; phylum Bacillota; class Clostridia; order Lachnospirales; family Lachnospiraceae; genus Acetatifactor. Next base: position 24,587 of record CAZPRB010000020.1, read on the forward strand.
ACCACAATTGCCAATATAGTATATATTCTGGGATTTGCTAATTGTTTTCGAACATTTGCACCCAGGCAGATTAAAATTTTCCTTACATTACTCATTCATCAACCTTCTCTCAATATTTCTTTTGGAAAAACACCCAAAACAGATACTCACAACAACTGAGGTAATCACCTTAATGAACAGCGTTGTTTGTACCGTGTCAGCATAATATATGCCTCCATTCCAATACAGCGGATCCAGCCAACCGGGCAATGCCAAACGTGTTGTCACTCTTAAAAGTGCAAAATACAATAGCATAGGAGCCGTTGCCGTACAGAAAGTATTTGGAAAAACTGAAGAAAATCCAAAAGCGCATGTAGCCATTATCGAACCGGACAAAGCATTATGAATCATATATAACAAATACGCTGCCAAAACATGTCCGTCCGCTGCCAGAATCTCGTAATCCCCACCTTGAATACTGTTTATATTGCCTGTATATAAGGGATAGAAAAACGACATGAGTAAAACAAACAGAATCATTCCACAAAAAACTGTCAAAAAGCCGGTAATATAACATACTACCGTTTTTGACCATACATAGCTTTCTGTACCTGTTCTGATTATCCAATATCTTTCGGCCTTTTGCTGCCATTCCGAAGCATAACTCAGACCAAATGCAAATACCGGAAATAAACACAATGTTGTACTGACAATTCCACTTCCGGAAATTGACAAATACATTAAGTACCATACAGAAGCACTTTGTGAGCCTTCACCCATACGGGATATTGCCATATACATAACTAAGGCAACGCCAACAAAACTCAGTAAAAACCTTATCGAAAATATGGCTCGTTTTGTATCAATCAACAACAAATGTATTTTTCTCATAGGATGCATTCACCATTCTTTCTCCACTGATTGCATTAACCACATAATGCTCATAGTTCCTGTTCAAATAGGTCTCTCCCGTACCGGAATCTTCAAAGGTGCTATTAATGGCAACACAAAATACATATGCCGGCACCAGAATCAATCGTTCCTTCTGATACAGAACAACGTACTTTAATTCCATTTTCTCAATCTCAACTTCAGATATTTGGCCCACTGCTTTGTACGAATCGCACATAGAACGTTCCGCCGCTTCCGGAGACAATAATTTATATTTTTCTAGTTCCTGCAACTTATCGACCATTCCCTGTCCATAAAACTCTACTATGCCATTACCGGAGTAAATTACTGTAATGGGCGTCTCCGTAGCAACACTCCTTACTTCCTCCGTCCATATATGATTCATTAATGGTATTCCGTCCACCACCTGCTCGTAATGAATAAGATAGGCTTCTTCCTCTTTACCCCAATCCATTTGCAAATCTTCCTTATCTGCATCCATCCGTAAAGAAGCATGTTTATTCATAGTCTTTTCATCAAGAGCATATACTTCTGTTGCCTGTATCTTGGGCAAAAAAGATTCTTTTGTTATTCTCTCTATATCATCCAGTACATCTTCGATATTTTTAAAATCTAAATTTACCCATTTTTCATAATCGGCTCGTAAGTCTTCAAACTGACATTCCGGATCGTTTACAACCACATCCTGATACCACTTGTTTTCTGAATCCTGAGCATTCGGTGCAGAATATAAAAAGCCACCATACAACCCGGCTTCCTGCTCTCTATAATAAAAAATCATTGCTTCGGAATTTGTATAATACACCCTTCCCATTGCATCCAATGTCTCACTCTCTATTTCATTTCGCAGGAAAATGTCACAGAGTTTTTCTTCATTGGCCCGAAAAGGCTCTGCACTGTACACAGTAGCTTCATTTATCGAAGCCACTTCATCAATATTATAGAGAATATGTATATTAGAATTATCATTTTGAATTGCGATTCCACGTTGACCGCACCCCTGCAAAATAACACATAGCAACGCAACAAAAGTAAAGAAACTTGCCTTTTTCATCTTAGCTCCTCTTTTTCCTGGCAAAACTACAGGAGGTAGGCACTCCTGCTCTAGTTTAATTTGACCAAGTACCACTTACATTATAATCATCATACGCTCCTGTTACAGCAGGATACGCTGATAAGCAATAATAGCCATTAAGACCTCCATACCCGCTTTTCCAAGTAAACGTACGTTGTCCTGCAGATGATATGGGTACAATATCTGTTGCATTCACTGCACTCTTCCTTGTTGGTGACAAAAAGTAATTTCCTCCTTTGCTTATTTCATTTATTAACAATGCTTGCCCACATAGCATCTTGTAATTATTATTTTATAGCCGTTATTATTTTTTATCAATAGTAGATTTTTACAAATTTATTGGTTGTTATTACATCTAAACATAAAATGTTCTTTCTCTCAAACAAAAAAACATGCCATCGTACTAAAATGATAGCATGTCTGTTCTGTCTTTCTTATATACACTTTTTTGAATATTGAGGCTCATATAACATGTATTTTCATTTTTTCTTCCCGTCCATGTACCAGCCATGTCCCAATTTTAAGACAAAGCAAAAGAGTCCGATACGATATACCGTGATATCATAATCAGACTCCTTTTTCAACTCTCAAAAATTGCTTCTATTCTAAACGTTATTATGAATTTTTACTCATCTTACTCATGCTGATAAGCTTCTCTCTCATGTCATTCTCGATTTTCTGAAGTTCAATTTCTGCCGCAGCACGTTTGGCTCTTCCGTCCTCCTGAATCTTCATTACCTCGTCAAAGGTTGCAATCAGGCTTTGATTCGTCTGCGTCAGCGTTTCAACGTCGATGATTCCTCTCTCTGCCTCTTTTGCGGTTTCTACGGAAGCCAGCTTCAAGGTCTCTGCATTTTTCTTCAAGAGGTCATTGGTCATATCGCTGACCTCTCTCTGGGCACGTGCCGCATCAGTGGAATGACTTAAGCCGATGGCAATAACCATTTGACTCTTCCAAAGAGGAATGGTATTCACCAAGGTGGACTGAATCTTCTCAGACATTGCGGTATCGTTGCTTTGAATCAGACGAATCTGGGGAGCCATCTGAAGAGAAACCGTTCTGGTAAGCTCCAAATCATAGATTTTCTTCTCAAAGCGGTCAATCTGTGCGGAATAATCCTTCGCTGCCTGGGTATCCTCGGGAAGTCCGCTGGCTTCCGCCTTGGCAATCAGTTCCGGAAGCTCCTCAGCCTTGGCGTGCTCCAGCTTCTGTTTGCCGGCAAGTATGTACATGGATAATTCCTTAAAGTAATTCAGGTTCAGCTCATACATTTTGTCCAGCATTGCAACATCCTTCAACAGGGTAATCTGATGACCCTCCATAGCAGTCACAATCTTGTCGATATTCGTATTCGCCTTATCATATTTTGCTTTCAAGCTGTCCAGTTTGTTTGCGCTCTTCTTAAACAATCCAAAGAAGCCCTTTGTCTCCTCATCTTTTTCAAAACTCTTCAGCTCATCCACCACGTCTGTGAGCATCTCGCCGATTTCACCCATATCCTTGGTGCGCACACTGTTAAGTGCCGATTCGGAGAAGTCTGCAATCTTTTTCTGACTTCCCGCTCCGTACTGAATCAGCTGTTGGGTATTGTTCAAATCAATCTGCGCCGCGAAATCATCCACCAGCTTCTGTTCCTCCGGAGTGAGCACAATCTGTGCTGCCGCCTTCTGGGCTTCCTCAACTACTTTTTCTTCAGACGCTGCAAGCGGCTCCTTGGTGTCTGCAAAAGCATCAAAGGTAAGTGTGGGTGCCTCCTTCAGCATTGTGTCCAGTTCCATTTCGTAATTCTTGTTGTCCATCTTTGGATCCCCCTTAAATGTTTATTTTGTTTGTTCCATTTCCTTCGTCAAGCCTTCACTGGCAAGCATGGTCTGCAATACCTGTGCGTCGGTAGTAACATCAAATACCTTGTCCTGAAACAAGTTATTCAGAAGCTCCACAAATGCCTCATTGATAGAATCAAGTGTGGCTTCTATTTCTTTTTTTGCAGCAACAATATCCTCTCCCGGATTGCTCACCTTATCAAATTCATGATAAGCCTCCACCAGCTTCAAGGTGGTGGGAAGATAATAGCTCATCACCTTGTGCATGCGGCTCATCTGACTGGGTTCCTTCTGTACATTTGCGAAGATTTCCTTCAGCAAAGTTTCCAGACGATACAGCTTATTCGAGATTACCTCGCCCGGAATAAGGTCATTCATCTCCCGAAGCTTTTTGATGTAATCCTGTCCTTCAGCAATCATCTGTTCCAGCTCTGTCTTGGGCTTGGAGGCCGAAGCATCCGCTATGGCTTTATCGTTTTTTTGCTTGCCCTTCTCCTGCTGCTCCAGAAGAAGTCTTGATTTCTCTGCATCCAGATATTGCTTGTAAATAACATCATTTAACATCAGATGCGTCCCTTTTGCGTCCAGATGAGCTGTGGGAAGAATTCCCTTCTGCAATATCTTGCGCAATTCCTTGATAACCCTCTTGGGCGGTACGCCCACCTGTGTGGCGAGGTCTGTCACCTCCGCATACATTTTGCTGCCGCAGAGCTTTACATAGCGCTTCGCCCGGCTTATCAACCGGATATTGTTCCTTCCAAGCAGGATGACAGAGACAGCCGCTAACAGAAAAAGAAGAAATACGCATCCCACCGACATTTTGATTGGAAGGAAAACCAGACTGCAGATAAACAAAAGAACTCCGAAGATTGCTCCGAACACCACGCAAAGAATCCCGGACACCAGTCCCACATTTTCCACCTTTGCAAGCAATCCGGTCTGCTGGTAATACCGTTGTGCTTCTGTCAGCTGTACCTGTTGTGCGGCTGCTCTTTGTGCAGCTCTCGCTTCCTGTTTTTCCTTCTCTATCTGTCGCTTCCGATATTCTGTATAGGTGCCGTTTCCTTGCCCGTTCTTTGCATTCTTCCGACTCTCCCGCCAGGCTTCGGTGGAAGTTCCTGCATCGCTGAGAGCGGATTTCACGGTATCGGAAACCAAGGTATTCAATTCTTTAAAGTCACCCGTGGAAAGTGCTTCATTTAACGCACCTCGAATCTGGTCACCCAGATTATTAAAATGGGAACTGTTACTCATATTTCCTCCTGCGCTATAGGCATTTTGCCGCCCCAAGCCTCTCATGTACCTTTAGTATTTCTTTTTGGCTTTCAATTCCTCGTAGAGCAGACAATAATTCCCGTATCTTATCTGATTAATTTTTCCCTGCGCCACGGCATCGCGAACACCGCATACCGGCTCTGCAATATGCGCGCATCCGCCGAACCTGCAGTATTTCTCGTATTCCGTAAATTCCGGATAGTACTGCGCCAGCTCTTCCTTCTCCAAATCAAACAAGCCCAATGAGCTGAAGCCCGGTGTATCCAGAATGTAGGTGTTTCCTTTGATTGCTATCAATTCGGAATGTCTGGTGGTGTGCCGACCTCTCTCAATCTTCTCACTGATTCTGCCCGTCTCCATAACCGTCCCGGACTGAAGGCAATTCACCAAAGAAGATTTTCCTACGCCGCTGGGACCTGCCACTGTAGTGGTCTTGTTCTCAAGAAGCCTCCGAAGCTCTTCAATGCCCTGCCTCTGTCCGGCACTGACAGACAATGTCTGATAGCCGCATTTGCTGTAAATCTCCCGATATTTTGCCCCCACACCATCCTCATCAATATCCTGCTTATTAAAGCATATGATACACGGAATATCCTGCTGCTGCATCATAATCAGGAACCGGTCTAACAGGTTGAAATTGGGCTGTGGCTTCACAATGGAGAAAATGATAAGCGCCTGGTCTACATTCGCAACGGCGGGTCTGATAAGCTCGCTGTGTCTGGGCAAAAGCTCCCTGATATTGCCGAGCCGCTCCTCTTCATCCAAAACATCAAAAAATACATCATCACCCACCAGGGGCTTCCTGTGATCCTTCCGGAAAACACCCTTGGCCTTACATTCATATACCTTCCCCGAACCGGTTTCATCATCCATGTCCGACCCGGTACGATGCACATAGTAAAATCCGGCAATTCCCTTGATTATCTTACCCTGCATTCTTTTATCCCTTATCGCTCTTTATCCTTCCGGGACAAACGTAATCCTTCTGTTGAAGGATCTGGTCTCCGTCCCTCCCGGAGTCGTAATCGTCTCTCCCGTATTCGGATCCGTGGTGGTGGTTCCCGGAGTTGTAACCATATAACTCATTGTAAGCGTTCCGCCCGATGAGGTCAAGCCCGTGAAATTCGCCGCCTGAGGGAAGCCTGTAATTGTAGTATCCATCAGAACCTGTCCGCCATCCGTTACGAACAGCACCTTCACTTCACTTCCTGCAACGTAATCCGGTGCCTCCTCCGACGTAGGTGCATAAATATTTTCATTACATTTATAGGTAACCTTCTCCGTCCCCAGACTGACTCTGATTTCAATCGCAGTACCCGGTTCCACATAGGAGCCGTGGGAATAACTCTGATAGCAGATTAAGCCTGCAGCATATTCTGCATTGTATACCTCTGTAACTGTTCCGATGGTCAGTCCCTGCTCGATTGCCTCAAAGGTACCATCCTCCTCACTCAAACCCACCAGATTGGGCACTCTCACCTTGACCTCCTCTTTGCCGAGACTCACATTCACGGTAATGACATTTCCTTTCGGTGCCAGCGTTCCCGCTATAGGCATCTGAGAGACTACCCGCCCCTGCTCCACTGTATCAGAATAGCTCTCCGTTCTATATACAAGGAATCCGTGACTAATCAGCGTACTGTTGGCCTCTTGATAGGTCATGCCCAAGATATCCGGAACTTCCTCACTCTGTGAGCCTGCACTTACGGTCAATGTAACTGTGCTTCCCTCCTTTAACAGGGTGCCTGCATCGGTATCGGTGCTGATGACCACATCCTCGTCGATTGTGTCTGATTCCTCATATTCCACATTGGGAATCAGCCCCAGTGCCGTGAGTGTCTTTTTCGCATCCTCCACATTGACTCCCTTTACATCGGGCATGGATATCTGTTTTTCCTCGGGAACGGACTCAGACTCCTGCGTGGTTGCAATGGGTCCGTCATTCTCATCCTTGTCCTCACCAAAGCCGTCAAAAACCTTCAGTGCCAATACAATCAAAACAATACAGATGAAGATTCCTGCAACTACCGCAAGAATGGTGGTAACCTTTTCCATCCGCGGGTCGTAATCGTAGTCGTCCTCATCCTCCTCGCCGTCCTCATACATGGATGCCGTGTCGGAGCGAAGACGCATTCCTTCTTCATGCTCCCCATACTCCTGTGGCTCCTGATAGGAGGAATAGCGCTTAATCTGTGCCATATCATTATCCGTGATGGCACGGGTTCCGCCCTCGAAATCCGGGTCATTGGCTACCACGAAATCTTCATCCGGATTAATCAGAGACTGTTTCAAATCTCCAATCAACTCCTGTACATTCATATATCTTCTGTCAGGAGATTTCTGACAGCATTTTAAGACAATACTCTCTACAGAGGAAGGAATCTCGGAAACAAACTCCTTCGGCGAAGGCATCTCCTCCTGAATATGCTTGATGGCAATGGCTACGGTCGTCTCACCGTTAAACGGCACTCTGCCCGTAAGCATCTCAAACAAGGTAATACCCAGGGAATAGATATCACTCTTCTCATCACTGTAGCCTCCTCTTGCCTGCTCCGGAGAGGTATAGTGCACGGAGCCCATGACATTGGAGGTAATGGTATTGCTGGTAGCCGCCTTGGCAATACCGAAATCCGTAACCTTCACCTTGCCGTCCTTGGAGATAATGATATTTTGCGGCTTAATATCTCTGTGTATAATGTGATTGTTGTGGGCAGCACCGATACCCATGCCCACCTGAATGGCGATACTTACTGCCTCTTTATACGATAATCTGGCTTTTTTCTCGATATACTTCTTAAGAGTAATCCCTTCCACCAGTTCCATTACAATATAATGAATCCCATTTTCTTCTCCCACATCATACACGTTCACGATATTGGGATGCATCAGGCCTGCTGCCGCCTGTGCCTCTATGCGGAATTTGGATACAAAGTTGGCGTTTTCACTGAATTCCTGCTTCAACACCTTAACTGCCACAAAACGGTTCAATTTGTGGCACTTCGCTTTATATACATCTGACATGCCGCCGGTACCGATTTTCTCTAATATCTCATAGCGGTCGCCGATAATCATTCCTATCTTAATCATACAACTCTCCATTCTAATACTTTTATGCCAAAGGTTCGATTAATATCACACTGATATTATCCTTGCCGCCATGATCATTTGCCGCCTTCACCAGCATGCAGGCTTTTTCCACAATGTCTCTTGCTCCTGTCATTATCATGCGGATTTCCTCATCCTCCAGCATATTGGTAAGTCCGTCAGAACACATCAGTACAATATCACCCTGCTTCAGCTCTACCGTGAAGAAATCCGGCTCCACGGTATCTCCGGCACCTACTGCCCGGGTGATGATATTTTTGTCAGGATGGTTTCTGGCTTCCTCCCTGCCGATGCCTCCCATCCTTACCATCTCCTCCACAAGGGAATGGTCTCTTGTGATTTGTTTGATTTCCTGATTCACAATATAAAGTCTGCTGTCACCCACATTCGCGACTTGAAGGTACTTTCCCATACAGGTGGCAGCCACAACTGTGGTGCCCATTCCCTCCAGCTCAGCCTCCTCACGCGCCTTTCTGCGGATTTGCTCATTTGCAGCCTCAATTGCCTTCCTGAATATGAGCACGGGATTCTTCTCAAAGGAGTTCTCAATCTCCGCAATCATGGTCTCCACCGTCACCTTGGAAGCGTAATCTCCTGCCCTGTGACCACCCATGCCGTCTGCCACAATGAATACATTGGGCAGATTACCGATTGTGCTCTCCCGGGTGTATATATAGTCTTGATTTTCTTTTCTTTTTTTACCGATATCGGTTATGGAAAACGTCTTAAGCACGCTTTTCTTCCCCCTTATATTTTCGACGCAGCTGACCGCATGCGCCGTCAATGTCTCTACCCATTTCCCTTCTTATTGTAACGTTTATTTTGTTTTTTTCAAGCATATTTTTAAAGTGAAGGACTCTTCCCTGACTCGACTGCACATAATCTCTCTCCTTGATAGGATTGACAGGAATCAGATTAATATGACAACAAAGCGGTCTTGCAAGAGCGATTAACTCCTGTGCATCCTCGTCCGTGTCATTCACGCCGCCTACCAGACTGTACTCAAAGGTGATTCTCCTTCCGGTCTGCTCAAAATAATAGCTGCAGGCATCCATCAGCTCCTCTATGGAGTACTTGTTTGCGATAGGCATCAGTCTCCTTCTCTTCTCATCCGTTGTGGAATGTAGGGATAATGCCAGGGTAATCTGCAGCTTTTCCTCAGCCAGCTGACGCATTCCGGGCACGATGCCGCAGGTAGATACCGTCACATTTCTCTGACTGATGTGGAGTCCGTTCTCATCTGTCAGGAGATGTAAAAAAGCAAGGAGATTATCATAATTATCCAGAGGCTCTCCGGTTCCCATGACCACCACATTGGATACGCGCTCCCCTGTCAGAAGGGTAATGGCATACACCTGATCCAGCATTTCCGAAGCGGTCAGATTCCGTTCCAGACCATCCAGCGTGGAGGCGCAGAACCGGCAGCCCATCCGGCAGCCCACCTGGGAGGAGATACACACGCTGTTGCCGTGCTTGTATTTCATCCACACACTCTCCACCACATTCCCGTCCGCCAATGCAAAGAGAAATTTCTTGGTGCCGTCCAGCTTCGACTCCTGTATCTGTACTGCCTGCAACGCAGTGTAGGAATAGAGCTGTTTGCACTTCTCCCGGAAAGCCTTGGAGAGATTGGTCATTTCATCAAAGTCTCTGGCCAGCTTCACATGCATCCACTCATACAGCTGCTGTCCGCGGAAGGCCTTCTCGCCTATTTTATCCATTTCCTTTTTCAGCTCTGACAGGGTCAGTGCCTTGATATCTGTCTTCTGTGTCATGCTACTCCTCGTGTACTAATCTCTTCGTTCTCCTGCATATATTCGTCACCGGTACCCGTCCGGTCAGTCCTGCCTTCTGCGAAGCTTCGCAAAAAAGAACCCGTCCGTACTCATAAATCCCGGCAACAGCTGAAGACAGGCAGCCTTCATCTCCTCTGTCAGGCCGGAGGACTTCGGCAATCTGGTGCGGCACTCTCTCACCTCGGAAAGCAGCTTCTCCGGAAGGTCATCCGAAAGCGGCACCGGTTCAAAGGGGAAATTGTCCGAAATCCACCGGACCATGTCTTCATTTTCTGCACGATTGATGGTGCAGGTGCTGTAGAGAAGGATTCCGCCCGGCTTCACATACTGCCAGCTGTTTTTCACGATCCTTCGCTGCAATTCTCCTATACTCTCTATGCTTTCGGGACTTACATGATACTTGATGTCCCGCTTTTTACCCATGACACCCAATCCGGAGCAGGGCACGTCCATGATCAGCACATCCGCTTGCTGCGTGTATGCGGCATCCGCGACCGTGGCATCAGACACCTGCGTGGTCACATTGGACACCTGCATGCGCTCCAGATTCTCCTCAATCAGGGCAATTTTACTCTCGGACACATCACGGGCAAGCACACGCCCTGCCTTTTCCGCTGCAAGGATGCTTTTGCCTCCCGGTGCAGCACAGATATCCATCACGAAATCGCCCGCTTTGATTCCGGCTGCCGTAACAGCCAGCGCAGAGCTCACATCCTGTACCGTGAATACCCCTTCCGCAAAGCCGGGCAGCGTGCCGATTCCCTCTATATTTGTGCCCGTATAGACATAGGGCAGATACGCACTCTGCTTCAGCTCAGCACCGGTCTTTTGAAGCATGGAAAGATAGGTCTCCCGCTCCTCCTCCGGAAGTGTACTCTTAAAACGCAAAGAAACCGGATGAATTTGAAGCAGACCCTCTAAAAGTGTTACCGTCCCTTCCCTTCCATATTCATCCAGCCACATATCAACCAGCCACTGAGGCATGGAATATTTCACACTGAGATACTCTGCAGGATTCTTCTCTTCGTCCGGAAGCGGCAGGGAAGTCTTGTTCTTAACTATATTTCTCAACACACCGTTCACAAAGCCCTTCAGGTTTCGGAATTTTCTCTTTTCCGCCAGCTTGCACGCCTCATTGCAAACCGCGCTGTCCGGAACCGTATCCATATACAGAAGCTGATAGACACTCATTCGAAGCAGGCATCTGATAAGCGGCTTCATTCTTCCCACGGGAACTGTGGAAAAAGCATTCAAATAGTAGTCCAGCTCCAATTGTCTCTCAATGGTTCCCTCCGTCACTCTCTTGATGAAAGCCTTATCCCTGCTCTCCAGATAATCATATTTATCCAAAACTGCCTTCAATAATCTGTGGGAGAATTCTTCTCCCCTTTCCAGGGCAAGTAATGTTTCCAATACAATCTCCCTTGTTTGATCCGCCATCTCTAGTCATCTCTCCTTCTGCGACCGCCACCGCCGTACAAAAGCACCAGTCTGAGCAGCTGCAATGCCGTAGCTGCTGCCGCTGCCACATAGGTCAATGCCGCAGCTGTCAGAACCTTCTTACAGCCTCTGTTCTCCTCCGAGGTAAGCAGACCGTAATCCTCCACCTTCGCCACAGCTCTGGCAGATGCGTTGAATTCCACAGGCAGGGTCACCAGATAGAAAATAAGAGACAGCGAAAATGCCCAGATTCCAAGATGAATCAGGGTCTGATTCCAGCTTAAAATCACGCCCAGCAAAATCAGGGGCATGGCAAGGTTTGCACTGATATTCACCACAGGCACCAGTGCAGAGCGGATGGAAACCGGCACATAACCCTTAGCATGCTGAATGGCGTGTCCGCATTCGTGAGCCGCCACTCCCACCGAGGTTATGGATGCAGAATGATAATTGTCGTAAGAAAGCCTGACCGTATTGGTCTTCGGGTCATAATGATCCCCGGAAGCTTTCTGCAGACACTCAATCTGCACATCATACAGTCCCTCACGGTTCAGAATTCTTCTTGCCGCCTCAGCACCGGACAGTCCGCTCACATTGCGGACCCGGCTGTATTTCTTCATGGTACTGTTCACCAGGGCACTTGCACCCATACTGAGACATATTCCGATAATCACCAGCAAATAGGTAGGATCTATTCCATAATAGTAATATCCGTACATCTTTTTCCTCCAATCTATGCCTTGCCCAG
>CAZPRB010000021.1:0-5574 GCA_964588645.1 uncultured Acetatifactor sp.
AGCCGACCCAAACTATATTTTCATCATTTCATAAATTCTGATAAGGCTTTGTATTGGTTATTGTGAAAATACGGTCTTTCTTCTTCAATCCGTAAAGCATACCAAGATACTCTTTCATTTCCTCGCAAAGAAACTTCGGCATTTTAATGGTGCGGTTGCTCTTTTTCGTTTTCGGGGAAGTAATCACATCCTGCCCTTTCAAACGCTGATAGGATTTGTTAATCGTGACTGTTTCTTTATCAAAGTTAAAATCTGAGGCGGTAAGAGCCAACAGTTCGCCCTCTCTGATACCACACCAATAGAGCATATGAAAGGCATAAAAGGAAACAGGCTTGTCCATTATCTCAAGCTATCTGCCGAAGAAATCAGCAGAGAAGAATACGATAAATGGCGTTATCACTATCCTGAGTTCGACACCACACAAATCTGGGCGAAAGTCCCATCACAAGAGCTTAGTGACGCTCTTGTGGAAGCGTTCAAAGACCACTTAAAAGATAAATAAGCACGACCAAAAGCCCTTAGCTATGAGTTACTACCCACAGCTAAGGGCTTCGTTATTATAATATGGTTTTTCAATCTGCAAGCCACCTGTCAATCATTCTGTTCCGCATAACCACTGGATTTTTACGCTCCACCGAGTTACTCGAATTCTATCGTTCCGGGGGGTTTGCTGGTCAAATCGTAGAATACCCGGTTGACCCCTCTGACTTCGTTGATGATTCTGCTCATGATTTTCTGGAGCACGGCGAAGGGAATGTCAGCGGCCTCCGCGGTCATAAAGTCGATGGTGTTGACTGCGCGCAGTGCGATGGCGTAGTCGTAGGTTCTCTCATCGCCCATGACGCCTACGGAGCGCATGTTGGTCAGGGCTGCGAAGTACTGATTGATACTGCGGTCGAAGCCGGCTGCCGCGATTTCCTCACGGTAGATGGCATCCGCGTCCTGAACGATTTTCACCTTTTCAGCAGTCACTTCACCAATGATACGGACACCCAGTCCCGGCCCCGGGAAGGGCTGACGGAACACCAGCTTCTCCGGAATACCCAGCTCAAGTCCTGCCTGACGCACCTCATCCTTGAAGAGGTCTCGCAGGGGTTCAATGATTTCCTTGAAATCCACATAGTCGGGAAGACCGCCTACGTTGTGGTGAGATTTGATGACAGCGGATTCACCGCCCAGACCGCTCTCTACCACATCCGGATAGATGGTTCCCTGTACCAGGAAATCGACAGCACCGATTTTCTTTGCTTCCTCCTCGAACACACGAATGAACTCTTCACCGATAATCTTACGTTTCTTTTCCGGTTCCTCCGCGCCTGCCAGCTTCTCATAGAATCTTTCCTGCGCATTGACACGGATGAAATTTAAGTGATAATTGCCGTTGGGGCCGAAGATAGCTTCCACCTCATCGCCCTCATCCTTGCGGAGCAGACCATGGTCTACGAACACACAGGTGAGCTGTTCCCCAACCGCCTTGGAAAGAAGGACTGCTGCCACGGAGGAATCCACGCCGCCGGACAACGCACAGAGGACACGTCCCTTGCCCACCTTCTCCCGGATTGCCTTGATGGATTCTTCTACAAAGGAATCCATTCTCCAGTCACCGCAGCAGCCACAGATATTTCTCACAAAATTATACAGCATCTTAGAACCCTCTGTGGTGTGAAGCACCTCCGGATGGAACTGGATGGCATAGAGCTTCTTCTCCTCACACTCAGCTGCAGCCACAGGACAGTTGTCTGTAACAGCCACGGAACGGAAGCCTGGTGCCAGCTTTGAAATATAATCAAAATGGCTCATCCAGCAAATTGTGTTTTCACTCACGCCGGCAAAAAGTGCCGATGTTGTGTCCACCTTCACTGCAGTTTTGCCGTACTCACGCGCCTTCGCACGTTCTACCCTGCCACCCAGCACATGGGACATCAGCTGTGCACCATAGCACAGACCTAAGACCGGGATACCCAGATGAAACAGCTCCTCTGAGCAGGTCGCCGCATTCTCTTCATAACAGCTGCTGGGACCTCCGGTCAGAATAATTCCCTTGGGATTCATAGCCTTTATTTTCTCTAAATCTGTTTTGTAGGAATAAATTTCACAATACACATTACATTCTCTGACGCGCCTTGCAACCAACTGGTTGTACTGGCCGCCGAAATCAATGACAACTACCAGCTCTTTCTTCATGTTCGCCTCCGTATATTAAGGGGTAAGACTGCGATTCTGTATACTCCTCACAAATTCCATTACAGATTATAAAATAGGTAATGACACAAAGTAAAGTTTTTTTTGCAGAATTATCACTCCGAGCAACATCTATCCCTTCTGACAACAAAGCACCGGATTACACAAACGCATTCACAGGGGGACTCTGTTCCCGCCGGCAAATGGCTTCTGATAACCCGGTGCCTTTCCTACAATTTAAAGGTCTGGATTGCCTCCTCCAGCTGTTTCATGTTCTGCTGCATTTTCATGGTCTCTGTCTTCAGACTATCTGCAGACTCTATCTGCTTCTCCAGGAAGCGGTTCACCTCGCCGGTTGCCTGAACGGTATGCTCTGAGGACTCTCCGATACCGCGGATGGCATTCAAAGCTTCATCCCTGCCGGTATTCATCCGATCCACGCCCTTGGAAATATCCTGCATGCTGTTAACCAGACCCGCCATCAGGCTGTTCATCTGTTCAAACGCAGCAATCGTCTTCTTTGCACTTTCCATCTGGTTCTCGGAAATATTCTCTGCCTCACCGACCTTTGTAAGCGCATTGCCGGAATATAAGGTGATTTCTTCGATAATCTTATTAATCTCCATAGCCGTCTGTCCTGAGCTGTCGGCCAGCTTGCGGATTTCCTCTGCCACCACGGAGAAGCCTCTTCCCTGTTCTCCTGCTCTTGCCGCCTCAATGGAAGCATTCAGGGATAACAGATTGGTCTGAGAAGCAATTTCCTGAATATCACCGACGAACTTGGTAATCTGACCCAGCTTATCAGCCAGCTTCACTACATGCTCCTGAACCTCCTTCGTCGCCTCCGCAGTCTGCTCGGACTGGTTCACCATCTCCTCCACCGTAGTCATTCCTTCTTCAATCATTCTCCGGGAATTGGTGACCTCATCAATGGTTGAGAAGATTCCCGAGCTTACACTCTTAATCTGGACAGACAACTCCTCCATCTGGTTGTTACAGTCTGTGATTGCCGCATTCTGTGTGGCGATAATGCCGTCTATCTCCTCTATCTGTGCACTGACATTTTCGGTCATGGTGTTGAGCTCAATACCGGATTCCATAACCTTTCCGCCGGACTCCATCACCGCATCCTTCATATCGGAGACAGTACCCAGCAGTCCGCGCATTTTCCCGACCGTATTGTCCAAAGCACTGTGCAGCTTGCCGAACTCATTCCCTGCCGGCTTGCGTTTCTTGGATGCCTCCGTCAAATCACCTCTGGATACCTTATCCAAATTCTCTACGCTTCTCTTGATATTGCCGGTGATGCCTGCAATAATCACGATATTCAATATCACTGCTATCACACATGCCACAAGCACCATCGCCATAGTGATATTCCGAATGGAATCGGAGCTCTGGGTAATATAATCCTTGGGAACCAATGCCAATAGTTTTCCGCCGGACACAAAGCTCTGCGTTGTCATGCAGAAATATGTCTTACCGTTATATTGTATGTAATCGGTTTCCTGACTCCAGTCGATTCCCTCCACGTTACCGGTGAGGAATTCGGGGTCTGTGGTTACTTCCTTGCCGTCAGCAGTGACAAATGCCACATAGCTTCCCGTGCCGAAATCCAGCTGGGACAGTAGCTTCAACACCTCTGCAGTACTGATATCAATGACGACCAGACCGTTCAAATTCCCGCTGTTAAAGAATCGGCTGCAGCACATAATGTATCCTTCCGTTCCCAGCTTTTCATCAATAAAGGTATGGTCAGAGAACCACTGTACCCTTTTATTGCCAAGCATCGCTGCGTCAGCAGATTCTGCCAATTCGTCCATAAAGCTGTCCGTACTGACTGTGGTTTTCAGGTTCTTGGTGGTAATAATGCTCTCGGTCTCCACAGGGATGATATGAATATCCTGAATCATATCCGTGGAGGTGGTCTTAATACTCAAATTCTTCTGAATATTGGTCTTCGCCTGCGTTTCCTGCGTCGAATCAAAATCCAACCCGCCCAGGGAATAAGAATAAACGGACTGATCCTGCGCCAGCTCCATGGCCATGGATGCGACGGTACTCATAGCCTCATCCAGAGAGGTCATGGTCATTTTCAAAGCCGTGGCAGAGGATTTCTCATAATTGGAAACCAGACCCTCAGAAGCTTTGATATAGGATATCAGGCCGATGGCCACACAGAACAATACCGGAATCAAAAACCCGACAATCAACTGTGCCCGAATAGAGACGCCAAAGGCACGCTTCTTGTTTGCGTTCTTGATGCTCTTTTTCGGCTTATTCCTATCTTTTCTATTTCTATTGTTTATCTTCTGTATCCTCATAGAAAAACCCCTTTCCCGAACGCTTCTTGACGGAGCTGTTTTCTTATTCTCTTGATTATACCTCATCTTCCGAAGATTTTCCATACTTTCCACTAAAAAAATACCAATTTTAAACACAAATTGTTATTTTGATGTGAACTTATCCAATTTACCAAAGGAATATCCCATTTCCTCCCATTGACACAACAATGCATCCATAATCTCTCCATTCGTCTTGGAGGTGCTGTGCAGAAGAACGATAGCGCCGGGATGAATTCTCTTCGTCAATTTGCTCAGTGCCTCCTCGTGAGTAGGCTGGGCATCCACATTCCAATCCACATAAGCCAGGCTCCAGAAAAAGGTGCTGTATCCCATTTCCTGTGCCATCTGCAGATTGGCAGTGCTGTATTTCCCCTGCGGAGGACGATAATACATGGCTAACTCCGTGCCGGTAATCTCCCGGAACAAGGTCTGCACGGTATCCATTTCCTTCTGAAAGGAAGCCCTGTCAGATATTTTGGACATATCCGGATGATGATAGGTGTGATTGCCCACCGTATGTCCATCCTCCACCATTCTTTTGACCAGCTCCGGCGCGGTTTCCAGAAAATGTCCCACCACAAAAAAGGTAGCCGGCGCATTATGCTTCTTCAGTGCATCCAGTATGGGCGCCGTATTTCCGTTCTCATATCCGCAGTCGAAGGTCAGGTAAATCACCTTTTCCTCCGGATTGCCCACGTAATAGGCATCGTACTCCCGCAGGGCTTCTGCGGATACATTCCCGGAGGGCTGTGTGCCCTCCGCGCCAAATCCAAGACCCCAATTCTCGCTTTGCAGTACTACTCCTGCGGAGGCTGCGCGGTATGCATTCACCTGTCCGATGATGCTTCCGCCCACTGCCGATATCATCCCTAGCAGAATCAGGCTCGGCACCGCTCCCTTCAGCTTCTCCTTTGTAATCTGCTCCCGCAGGTGCGTCATCTTCTCTTTCCATTGATTCATACAGACAACTCATTCATTGCTCTTACAGAAAATATATTTCCCTTCTCCTGCTCTCATGTCTGTCCGCATCTTTTTCTGAGAGATTCAT
>CAZPRB010000021.1:5674-23755 GCA_964588645.1 uncultured Acetatifactor sp.
ATGCTTCCTCCTTCCCCGCTGTCGCAGGCTTCCGCAGGAAAAGGTTATACCGTCTTATGCTTCTCTACATACACGGGGAAGGTATCGGTTCCCTTGACCTCCTGTCCCACACTGACCGTCACATTCTTGTCGGAAATCACGTAATCCAGTCTGGCACCTGCTTCCACCACCGTATCCTGCATGAGCACACAGTTCTTCACCTTGGCACCCTTCGCAACCCTGACACCACGGAAGAGGATACTGTTCTCCACCTCTCCCTCAATGACGCAGCCGTCTGCTACCATGGTATTCTTCACCTTGGCACCGTTGATGTATCTGGTCGGGTTGTCATCTCGAATCTTAGTGTAAATCGGGTTACCTGAAAACAGTGCATCCAGATTTGCCTCATCCAGCATTTTCATATTCTCGTCAAAATAGCTCTTGACACTGGTGATGCGTGCCACATATCCGTCATACCGGTATGCCTGTATATTCATCCTGTCCAGATTGGGAATCAGGATGTCACGCTCAAAATAGGAGTAGCCGTTTACAAAGGCTTCGCTGATCTGCTGTATCAGCAGCTCTCTCTCCATCACGTAAATATTCATCAGAAGGTTCTGCACGCCCTTCTCCTTGGAGCTCAAACGGATTTCCTTCACCCGGTTGTCCTCCGTCTCCATGGTATAATACATGGATTTCACACCCACGGGCTTGTCCATCAAATCCTTGGGCAGCTCTTCCTTGGTGTATACCACCGTAACATCCGCTTTGCTCTCCACATGTGCATCAATCAGGGACTTGAAATCGAAGTTCACAATCAGATTGGTATCTGCCATCACCACATACTTCTCCTTCTGTGATTTCAGAAAGCCCAGAATACTTGCCATCGCCTCCACGCGTCCGCTGTACACCTTAACATTCTTCTCCGCAAAGGGAGGCACGATGTTCAGACCGCCGTTTTTGCGGGTCAAATCCCATTCACGGCCGGAACCCAGATGGTCCATCAGGGAATGGTAATTCTTACGCACAATCAGGGAGATATTATCAATACCGCAGTTCACCATGCTGGACAGCAGGAAGTCTACGATACGGTAACGGCTTGCAAAAGGAATGGAAGCCATCAAACGTTCACTGACCAGCTCCGGCACGAAGGAATCATAAC
Source organism: uncultured Acetatifactor sp. (assembly GCA_964588645.1). Classification (GTDB taxonomy): domain Bacteria; phylum Bacillota; class Clostridia; order Lachnospirales; family Lachnospiraceae; genus Acetatifactor. The sequence continues at coordinate 6,816 of CAZPRB010000021.1, forward strand.
TATTGGGGAACATAATGCCCAAAGCATCTGCATTTGAATTTATCATACAATCTCACCGTCCTTTACATTTTCACTGACCATTGCATCCGGTCCTACCTTGGCTCCGTCACCGATGACGACGTCCGAGCCCACCGTAGCCACGCTCTTTACGCCGTCTGCCGGCATGGCGCCTACAACGGCATTCCTGCCGATTACTACATTTTCTGCCACGATACAATGCTTTACTACAGCGTCGGCTTTGATTGTGGTGCCGCCCATAATAACCGCATCCTCAATCACCGCACCGGGCTCCACTCTCACTCCGGCAAACAGGATGGAATGCTTCACGCAGCCCTCCACGCGGCAGCCGTCGGTAATCATGGAATTCTCAATCACCGCGTTGGAACCGATTCTGTGTCCGGTCATACCGCTGTTCCTGCTGTAAATCTTCCAATCCTCGTCAAACAGGTTGATACCGCTGTTCTCCGGATCCAGAACCTCCATATTGGCTTCCCACAGGGAGGAGATGGTACCCACATCCTTCCAGTAGCCGTTGAAATGGTATGCGTACATATTCCTGTTGTCCCGCAGGAGGTTGGGAATGATATTCTTGCCGAAATCATTCTCGGACTCGGGGTCCTCCTCATCCTCCACCAGGTACTGCTTCAGAATATCCCAATTAAATATATAGATTCCCATGGAGGCAAGATTGGACTTGGGATTCTTAGGCTTCTCCTGGAATTCGGTAATCTTGTCATTCTCATCCGCAACCATCAGGCCGAACCGGGAAGCCTCCTCCCAGGGCACCTCCATAACAGCCACGCTGAATTCCGCTCCCTTTTCCTTGTGGAAGCGCAGGAAATCACTGTAGTCCTGCTTGCAAATCTGGTCACCGGAGAGGATGATGACATACTCCGGATCATAGCGCTCGATAAAGGAAATATTCTGATAAATTGCATTGGCGGTTCCTTTATACCAGTCGGAGCCGGATGCCTTCTGGTACGGCGGCAGCACATGCACACCTCCGTGCAGTCTGTCCAAATCCCAAGGTTGTCCGTTACCGATATACTCATTCAGCACCATGGGCTGATACTGGGTCAGAATGCCCACCGTATCAATTCCCGAATTCACACAGTTCGACAGCGGGAAATCGATGATTCGATATTTTCCGCCGAAAGGAACTGCAGGTTTTGCCAGCTTCTGTGTCAGAGCATAGAGCCTTGAGCCCTGTCCGCCGGCCAAAAGCATTGCTATCATTTCTTTTGCCATAGTATTTGCCCCCTAGATTATTATCGTGTAAATCCCTATAGAACATATTACCGTAAAAGCCTGCTTTGCTCTTACGGTAATTGCTGGAAATGTACTCGTAGTTACAGTATACAGCATTCTTTGGTTAAATCAACCATTTTTCCGCAAAAAAATCTATTTTTTTTGTGTATTTTTATATTCTTTCTTATTATAGGTAAATTTCCGCCGGCAGGCATTTCAAAAATAGATACCCTTGTAAAAAATCGTCACCTTGAAATGAAAATCCATCTTTGTTAGTATTGATTCAGAGTATGTAACAAGACGGCAAATACTGCTGAGATAAGGAGAACCTATGAGTAATTACAGCTTCGAAAATAGCACTTTTATCATTAAAGACTATGACAAAGTTGCACCTTTTTCCAGTTTTCTCCCCGGAATCGCCGGAGCAAAGGGAATTCCCCTCTGGTGCTTCTACACCAACAGAGGACAGGGTGTGAACAGCTTCGGTGTCCACGACAAGGATCACGCCATCATGGAGTTTAATCCTGCCAACACCGCATATGAGAATACCTCTGTGAAGGGCTTCCGTACCTTCATCAAATATAACGGTAAGGTATACGAGCCCTTCGCAGGCTACGAGGGTGACAGCAGCCGCTCCTTCCATATCAGGGAGAACTGCTTCCGGATTGAGGATACCAACACCACAACCGGAATCAAGACAACCGTAAAATATTTTTTAATGCCCGGTGAAAGCTACGGTGCACTTGTGCGGAGGGTAACCATCGAAAACACCTCCGGCACCGATATGGCTCTTGAGGTCATCGACGGTATGCCCAAGATTCTTCCCTACGGCCTGCTCAACAGCGGCTACAAGGCAATGTCCAATCTGTTCAGAAGCTGGACCGATATGCACAATATTGAGAACGGAATCCCCGTTTATAACATGGCTACTGCAGGGGAGGACTCCGCGGAAGCAGATACAACCGTAAGCAAGGAGGGCGTCTTCTATCTTTCCTTTGTAGACGGCAAAATTATCGCGCCCATTTATGACAACGATATCGTATTCGGACCGGATACCTCTCTGGTAACCCCCGTATACTTCAAGGAGCATTCCATCCGGGAGATAAGAGAGTATCCTCAGGTGTATGCAAACCGTATCCCCGGCGGCTTCACTCCCTATGAGGGAGTTGTGAAGGCAGGCGAGGCCCTGGTGATTAACACCTTAATCGGACTGACCAACTCCGGCGAGGAGATTACCCGTCTCTCCGGGAAAATCATCGCACCCGGATATCTGGAGCAGAAGGAAGCAGAGGCCATGAACCTTGTTGCAGGGTACACCTCCGATGTGAAAACCCACACCTCCAATCCCCTGTTCGACCAATATATCGAGCAGTGCTATCTGGACAATTTCCTTCGCGGAGGCTATCCCTTCGTCTTCCCCCAGAAGGAAGGTTCCAACAAGGTGGTACATCTCTTCTCCAGAAAGCACGGAGACCCGGAGCGTGACTACAACTTCTTCTCCACCGCAGGAGAATTCTATTCACAGGGCAACGGCAATTTCCGTGATGTGAATCAGAACAGAAGAAACGATGTATTCTTCCACCCCGCTGTAGGTGATTTCAATGTGAAGACCTTCTTCAGTCTGGTGCAGGCTGACGGCTACAATCCCCTTGAAATCCGTTCCTACACCTTCTCGGTGCTTCCCGGAAAGGAAGCTGCTTTGGAGGAGCTCCTGACCAAGGCTACTGCAGGCGAGGCTGATAAGGCAGCCTTAAAGAAGCTGATTACGGAGCGCTTCACTCCCGGTCAGATTATCAACGGCATCTTCCGCCGGGAAATCGGTCTGACCATGGATGAGGATGCCTTCCTGCAGGCACTCACCGAGCTCTGCACCCAGAATATCGAGGCAGGTCACGGAGAAGGCTACTGGAGCGACCATTTCACCTACAACTTCGATTTGGTAGAGGATTATCTGCGAATCTTCCCCGACAGGAAGGATGAGTTCTTATACGACAATTGCACCTACCGCTTCTATGACAGTGCAGAGCGCGTCATGCCCAGAAGCGAGAAATATGTGGTACACAACGGCGAGGTAAAACAATACGGCGCTCTGACCAAGGATATCGCAAAGAGCGAGCGCGAGGACTTCGATGAAAAGGGCACCAACTGGTTGAAAACCGTTGACGGCAAATATGTGGAGGTATCCCTGTTCACCAAGATGCTCTTCCTTGCAGCCATCAAGTTCTCCTGCATGGATCAGGAAGGCATGGGCATCGAGATGGAGGGCGGAAAGCCCGGCTGGAACGATGCCATGAACGGTATTCCCGGACTTCTGGGAAGCGGCATGGCAGAGACTTTGGAATTAGAGCGGATTGTTCAGTTTATGATGAATGATATGGACATGAACAGAAGCTACAGCCTGCCGGAAGAAATCGCAGTGCTGATTCGCGATACCGCCGAGAAACTGACGCAGTTCAACGACGGCAAGCTCACACAGTTCGAATACTGGGATGGTGTGGCTACCGCCCGTGAGGTATATCGGGATAAGGTGCAGTACACCATGACCGGCAAGGAAACCGTGATGGATGCCTCTGAAATCAAGAAATACTTAGAAATGGCACATGATAAGATTCTGAAAGGAATTAAGAAGGCAAAGGAGCTTGGCAATGGTCTGATGCCCACCTACATCACCTACAAGGCTGATGATTTCAGCATCCGCAAGGATGCAAACGGAGAGGAAGTGCTGACCCATTATGGTCTTCCCGCCGCGGACGTGAAGCATTTCGTTCCCGTTCTGCTTCCTGCGTTCCTGGAGGGCCCCGCAAGATATATGAAGACTCTCTCCGACAAGACAGAAGCCTTAAACCTTTATCATACTGTAAAAGCAAGTGATTTGTTTGACCAAAAGCTTCAGATGTATAAAACCAGCGTACCCATCGACCACATGGGTCTGGAAAACGGACGTATCCGTGCATTTACACCGGGCTGGCAGGAGAGAGAAAGCATCTTCCTGCATATGGCTTACAAATACCAGCTGGGTCTCTTAAAGGCCGGTCTGTACGACCAGTTCTTTGAGGAAATGAAACATGTTATGGTTCCCTTCCTTGACCCCGCTGTCTACGGCAGAAGCACTTTGGAGAACTCCTCCTTTATCGCTTCCAGCCTGAATCCCGATCCTTCCACGCACGGACGCGGATTTGTAGCCCGTCTGTCCGGTTCTACCACAGAGGTTATGTCCATGTGGAGCACCATGATGGCAGGAGAACATCCTTTCATCGTGGAGGACGGAGTACTGACCTTCCGTTTGCAGCCCGCTTTGGCAGGATGGTTGTTCGACGAAGAAGGCAAGGTGCAGTTTCAGATGTGTTCCGAGACCACTGTTACTTATGTCAACAAAGCTCGAAGGAACACCTACGGTGAGGACGGAGTCACCGTGAAGGATATCAAGGCAGACGGTATCTCCTACGGCACCTCACTTACCGGTGAGATGGCTGAAAAAGTCAGAAATGGCGAAATCAAAGAAATTCTTTGTGAGTTAGCATAATATTCATCCTATAAATCCTATAAATCCTATAAAAGACCGGACAGAGTAATCTGTCCGGTCTTTGTCATACCCCGCTGATGGTTTCAAACACGCCCTCCATATTCAAGCTTCCGTAGCCCCATTCCCTGTTCGGATAGGTGGTATCCGCACTTCTTGTGGCTCCCCGTATCAGAAAGCTTTTAATCTCTCTGCTCTCCGCAAACGGAGCGTTCTGCTCCACAACCGCCCATTGTAGGAACTGCGCTACCGCTCCGGCTGTGATTGCCGCGGCAAGGCTGCTGCCGCTGCGCTCCCCGGAGGGCGTGGGAATATTCACAGCCGGTGCAGCGAAATCCGGCCGTACGGCACCCGTTCTGTCAAAGCCCCTCCCGGAATCCAGGTAGAAGCTGTTGTTGTACGCATTATAGGCAGAGACCCCTATCACGTTTGCCGCCATGGCAGGCTCTGTCAGCGTTGTGTAAGGATTCGGACGCAGAAAGGCCGTCTCCGTATTCAGAAATTGTGTCAGGGGAAGCCACATATCAAATACGCCGTTGTGTATCCTGCTCTCGGCATAAACCCGAAAGGTCCAGATGCCCGCCGTGGGCTCCTCCAGACGGAAGAGAATCAGCTGTTCCCCGGAGGCGGGCTCCACCAGCACGGATTTGATGGTAATCCGGCTCCTCTCATACACCAGCGCATAGGTCAATATCTGTCCGCTTGTCAGCCTGATAACAGGCACACGTTCTCCCCCGGGAGAACGCAGCTCCACATTGAAAACATCCGGCAGACTTCCCCATAACTCCAGCCAGAAGCCCTTTGCATTTTCTCCCACTCTGATCTCCACATCCTGCCCGTCGCTACGTCCGTCGCTTCCCTGCTCCAGCCTTCCTCTGTAATGATGAGCCGCATTCCCTTCGTTGCCTCCGCACACCACCACCGCTCTGCTTCGTCTGACGGCAACAACATTCAAATACGTTGATAATGCGGAGCTCCCCGTATGATCCCCCATATTCGTGCCGAGCCCCAGGCATATGACCACAGGGCGACGGAAGGACTCCGCGAAGGAATCCGCATATTGCACGGCCAGCATAATATCATTTTCCTGATAGGCCGGCACCTTCTCCGGCAGGAGATAGAATTCCCTGAGGTACCGCTTGCACTCCTTCAGCTTCACAATCACCAAGTCCGCCTCCGGCGCCGCTCCCCGGTAGGGCTCCCTGCCGGCCACACTGCTTCCCGCCGCCACCGCAGCAAGGGCAGTTCCGTGACCGTTTTCATCCCGGCTGGGAACTATCTGCAGGGGAGTCTCCGAACGCAGCGCACGGTTAATCTCCTCTCTCCCATACTCCGTGCCGAAGAGGAAGCCCTCCGGCGGAGTGCCGCTCTGCAGTGTCTGGTCCCAAATAGCCAGAAGCCTGCTGTCGCCGCTCTCATCCAGGAAAACCGGATTCTGATAATCGATTCCCGTGTCAATCACACAGATGACCACGCCCCTGCCCATCAGACTTAAGGGTGGTCTCTGAAGCCGGGTGATGCCGCCTGCAATCAGACTTGTGGGGTCAAAGCTTCCCTCCTGCATCAGACCATACAGCTTGGGAATGCTCTGATAGGCAAAGAAGGACACATCCCGGTTGGGAACCTCCGCCCGGTCAATATACAGCAGCTGATACAGATTTTCAATATCAGCGTAACAGTTAGAACCGATATCATTTCCTCTTCCCGCAACGGGGAAATCAGTGATGTAATCATACACCTCGTCAGAAAGCACTTTCTCCCTGCAATCCATGGACAATTTCCGTTTCTGTTTCCACTCAAAATCTCATCCATAGTATATGGCAGCGGGGATTAAAATGTTCCCAAATTCCCTCCAAACAGCTTGTAATATTGTCTGTTTTCCAGTAAAATGAACTCAGGGGAGATAAATCAAGCTATGTAGAAAGGCAAGGTTTGTCACAATGTCCAAAATACATAAAATTGCGGTTTTTATATCTCATATCTACGGAGACTATCAGCGGAATCTCTGTCAGGGCGTTATTGACAAGGCAACAGAATTCGGTTATTATGTTGATATTTTTGCATCCAATGATGAAAATATTCTGGGGAAATACGCCACAGGAGAATCCGGCATCCTTGACATCCCCAATCCTGCCACCTATGACGGTGTCATTTTAAGCTCGGGTACTTATCTGGTGCCGGAGCTTTGCAGTCGTGTCATCGAAACCCTAAAAGGATGGAATTGTCCCGTCATTGACATCAATTCCATGCAGTCACCCTTCCCCAGTGTTTTATTGGATAACAATACGCCCGTTGCGGATTTGGTGGCTCATCTTTTCAAGATACATGAGTTGAAAAACATCTGCTATCTGGGATGTACCTCGGAGCAGCGTATCTCCGAGGCGAGAGAGTATTACTATACCAAGGCAATGAACACTCTGGGCTTGTCCGCCCACATCAACAGTGCATGGTCGGACTATTCCCTCGAGGGAATCTCTCAGGCTGTGGACAAATTACTGCAGGCAAAGGCGGAGGCCATTGTATGCTACAATGATGTGATGGCATGCTCAGTGATGGGCTTGCTCGCCTCCAGAGGCATCAGCGTTCCGAGCCGGATTGCCGTGACCGGCTGCGATAATCTGGAATTTGCCCAGAGCATATCCCCCACCCTCACCACCATTACCTTCCCCGCGTATGAGCTGGGTGAACAGGGATTTCTGAGATTGCTGTCCCGGCTGGACGGCACCTCCACCGAGGATGCCCCCGTCGTAAAGGCAACTCCGCGCTTCGGAGGCTCCTGCGGCTGCCATAACAGCCACTCCGACCCCTCCATCGTGTTCAGCAACAAATTAAAATATAAGGTAGATACCTTAGAATCCACTTATTTGAAAAACATGCATATGTCCGCCAGTCTGCAGGGGCTTACCGACATTGACGACGCCATGGAGCGTCTGGCAGAATTTGTCCGAAATATTGAACGGGAGCAGCACATTCAGGGGCTTCGCGAATTCTACCTGTGCCTCTACTCCGACTGGGAACAGATTTCCAAGCAGGTGCGCAGGCTGACTCTGCTGGAGGATACTCCGGACCGTGAGAAAATCCTTCTCAAGCTGGCCATCAGGGACGGCGAGCAGCTTCCCGAGTGTACCTTTTCCCGCACCGACAGCCTCCCTCCCTTCCTTCGCAAGAACGGAAGTCAGGTGTATGTATATACCCATCTGTATTTTGATGACAGAGCCTTCGGCTATTTGTGTCAGGCTTTTGAAAACAATATCATTTCCTATCCCTTTTCCTTTGTGTCCTGGCTGCAGAATGTGAACAGCATGCTGCAGACAATCAGTGACAATCGGAATATGCAGCTGATGCTGGACCGTCTGGAGGATATCTACAGCCATGATTCCCTGACAGGTCTGTTGAATCTCCAGAGCTTCAACATGCTGACAATTAATTTCATGCGCAATGCGGAGACCTACGACACCGGTTTGGTCACCATCGTGCTGGATTTGGATTATTTAAAAAAGATTAACGATAAATACGGACATGCTGAGGGTAATTTCGCCATTCAGGTGTTGGGACAGGCTATCAATAAGGTGTGTAATGACAAGCTGCTGGCCTGCCGGTTCGGCGGAGATGAATTCTATCTGTTGGGAACGGATTTATCAGATGACGAAGCGCTTAATACCATTGTGCGCATTCAAAGATATCTTGAGAATTACAATGCGACCGGCGGTCGCCCTTATGAAATATCTGTCAGCGGCGGATATGCCCGCGTGGCAGGCTATACAGAGAGTGCTCTTCAGGACGCGTTTCGGGCGGCAGACCGGAATATGTACCGTCAGAAGCAGCTCCGCCACCGGACGCAGATATAGTATTTCCGGCGTTTTGCATGTATAGCTCCTTTAGGCTATGCATGCAAAACGCTTAGTTTTTGTACTGCATATTTTTGCGGTACTCCGTGGGTGATACACCACAGGTAAGCTTGAAGGTCTTCATGAAATGCTTTTCATTCTCATAGCCAATCCTCTGGCTGATTTCCACAATCCGCAAATCCGTATTCTCCAGAAGCTCCTTGGCCTTCTCCATGCGGATATCCTTGAGAAAATTGACGAAATTTGTACCTGTATACTGCTTGAAGGCGTAGGAAAACAGGGAATAATTCATGGAAATGTAGTTGGATACCACCGCCATGTTTAGCTCTTTATCATAATTCTCCCTGATGTACAGTACGGCCTGCTGTATCTTCTGCTTGTTTTTATAATCATCGAACTGACTATTCAGGTCCGTTGTGAACTTCTCCAGCCATTCCATAAACTCTTTCTCATATTCACCGATACAGGCATAAGCGTAGAAATGCTTCATTCTGTCCACCGTTTCGCTCTCCGTATGCAGAACCGCTTCATAGGTCTGCAGCAGCTTATCCAGAAAGGGAACCACCTCTGCGTCCAGATTGCCGTGTCCTGCCTTGCGTCTGGCATTCCAGAATTCATTGCGCAGCTGCTTCAAGGCCTGCTCATACTTGTCCGTGCCAAGCATTTGCACATAATTATCCAGGGAGATGCTCTCATTGACGCCCCCCCCTACTTCTATGTTCGTTTTTTCGGCAATCTCATCATAGGCTACAAGCGGTTTTTCCATCCAAAACGCCTCTTTTCGGGCAAGCACAGCCTCCTCATAGGCTTCCCGAAGCTTACTCAGGCCATGCTTATAGCTGCTGACGCCCACGAAGCGCCTGCGCCATTCCCGCATTCTGACGCTTTCCAACAGCTCCTCCTTCATGATATAAGCTTCATTGTCGCCTAAATTGTTAATATAGACATGGTCCTCGTCCACTGTCATCTCCCCGTCCCGGCTATCCAGACAGCACACCACATAGCCGCCCTCATAGAAGCCGTTGTCCTGTTCCTGCAGGATGGCTGTTTTTTCGGTCTCTGTAATATTGTCATCCTGCATCAGGTGCTTTAACAGCTGACAGTCGATGGTTCTGATATTTTCATTTTTGGCGTGCTTCTGCTGAATCTCTTCCTCCAGCTTCTCCAATATCTCCTTCACCTTATCCCGGTCTACCGGCTTTAAAATATATTCCCTGACGCCGGCACGCAGCATCTCCACCGCATAGGAGAAATCATCATAGCCGCTTATGGCCACCGTCAACGGAAGCCTCGAAAGCTCCTGCATGGCTTTTACCAGCTCGATACCGTCCATTTTGGGCATGCGGATATCCGTGAACATGACATCCACCTCCTGACTCTTCAGAATATCAAGAGCCATCTCTCCGTTACTACACTCCAATATGGTATCTATCTGTACACCACTTCGCTGCACCATAGCCTTAATACCCTGACGTATCATTTTCTCATCTTCTACAATCAGTAATGTATGCATCTGTTATCCTCAGCTTTCTTTATTTTCTGCAGGTCTCACTTCGAAATAAGTCTGCGGCACTCTGACACTCACCTTTGTATAGCAACCCAGCTTGGAGGAGATGTTCAGTCCGTATTTCTCACCGAAGCTGATTTTAATTCGATCCTGTACATTCTTCAGACCGATACCGTTGCCGCTGCCTCCTCCGGCCTCAATCTCACCGCTGATTTTGCGGTACAGCTCCTGCACCTGTTCCTCCGTCATTCCTTTTCCGGAATCAGTAATTTCGATAATACAATCACCGTTCTCCAGCCAGCCCTTCACATAGATATTGGTATCCTCCGCAATCTGTTCGATTCCGTGATAGATTGCATTTTCCACAATGGGCTGCAGGGACATCTTGGGAATCTCCTGATGATACAATATCTCCGGCAGATTTAGGGACAGGTATATCTCATAGTCAAAGCGCAGATTAATCAGTGCAAGATAATTCTTAATGTATTCCAGCTCTTCCTCCACCGTAACATTACCGGACGTCCAGCGCATACTGTATCGCAGGAGCTTTCCAAGGGAGGTAATGGCATCCGAAATATCATATTTTTCATCTATCTCCGCCATCATCTTAATGGATTCCAGCACATTATAAATGAAATGTGCATTAATCTGATTCTGGAGGGCGCGAATCTCTGAGTTCTTGATTAACAGCTCACGGTTCAGATTATCCTCCATCAAATCCCGGATTCTCTCCATCATGGTGTTAATCTGCGTACCCAGCTCACCCATTTCATCATTGCCGCAGTCGGTTATCACCACATTTAAATCGCCCTTCTGAATCTCGCGGATGGAGTCCATGATTCGATAAAAATGAGACAGCAGGCGCTTCACCATATAGTTAATCAAAAATACCAATGCCGTAGATACCACAATCAAAATGGAAAGGAAAATATTTCTGTTTCTGTGCAGGATTCCGATTTCTTCCTGCAGATTATCCACCTGCACCAGGGTGCCGTCCAGCTCCTGAATGTAGCGGCTGCCCTCCAATATTTTCTCATATTTCCATCTCTGTTCCTTCAGAACCGAATTCCCCTGTGCCATTCTCGCATCGGTATCCGGAGAATTCCATGTCATATATTCCTCCACGAAATCCCTGTTTTCCTCAGCACAGTAATATCTGCCTTTATTGTCTATAAAGAAGGAAACAGAATTCTCGTCCACCTCATAGACAGTGGGGAACATGGTCTCCATACGGATAGCTACCTCCAGCATACCAAGCTCCTCACCCGTATACTCCGTCACGGGAGTCACCAGAGCCATCAGTCTGCGATCCTGGTTCATGGTATAGGAATCAAAGGTGGTATCCAGATAATTAAATTTCCAACCGCTGATATCCATTTGCTTCGACCAGGAGAGACGTTTCATTCTTTCATAGCGGTAGAGAATCGGCATCATCTCTTCCATATCCGAATTGTCCACATAGACCCTAACCTGATAGATTGCCGGGTTGCTGTTCACCATCCGCTCCAGATAGGAAATATTCACATTATAGAAGTTCAGCATCTCCTCATAGGTGATATCCTCGTTGTGATTCACCTTTTGCAGATACGTCAGTAAGGACTTATCCCCCAGAAAGAACTGTGTGGACATACTGATATTATCTACATTTTTGAGGATTTCATCATAGCTTCGTTCCAAGGAATATTCCAACGCCTTATAGCCTTCCTTGATGGAGCTCTGTTCCATATTCCGGAAAAAAAACATGGTGAAAAGACCGATTGGCACAAAAAGAAGCAAAACGATAACAAAGGTGAACTTCTCATTTAATTTCATTCTGTCCGCAAGTCCGACTATTCTGTCCCTTAATTTGTTCCGCATCCTAATCTATCCCCAGTCGCTCCTTGAACTCTTGGGTCTGACGCTCGCTCTCCGCAGCCACAACATCATACCCTAATTTATCCCGTTCCTCTATAAATTCCTGCATCAATTCATCAAATGCATCTTCTGTTTCCGCCAATAACAGCTTAGGCAATATCTGACTCCATAATTTCTTAATATTGGCATCCGCGTTGCCCGCTTCCGTGTTGGTCTCAAAATTAATCTCATATTGTCCCAGATAATGTGTGTAGGGATAGGTCCACTGCTCCGGCTGCCCCATGGGCTCCTCCGGCTCACTGCGCCATTGCAGCTGCATCACATTATTCTGCATCATCCAATAGGTATCATCAGCACCATAAAGCATATCATACATAGTTCGGTCCCTGTTCAGCAGTTCCTTCACCTCAGGCTTCATCACCGGTTCACCGTCCACCATATCATAGGTGACACCCTCCACACCCAGATAAATCCGCTTCTGACCATGCTCACTCATCAAATAGGACAACAATTCAATGGCTCTGTCGGGTCTTTCACAGTTCTTGGAAATCAATGTGACCGTCCAGCCATTGCTGCCTGCTCCGGGCAGGATATGGTCATCCCCGTCTGCATTCTTGGGTCCGTCCACCGCTATATAAATCTGTTCCGGGTTCCGGGCATAAAGCTTCTTCTGCTGAGCCTCCATATCCGTCCTCTGATAAATCATGCAGAAATAGCGTCCCTCAGCCAGCTTCTCTTCCATCTGCGTCCGTTGGTCAATGAAAATATCCTTTGCCAAATACCCCTCACTTCCCAGCTCTCGGAAGGTCTTCAGCCAAGTAATATAATCCGGGTCCGTATAGCGGTCATAGTATCTGCCGTCCTTCTCATAGGGAACTGCCAGAAAATTCTGCAGATACTGGTCGAAGGACACACACCCCGTATCGTTAAATACATGGGCTCCTATGGGAATCAAAGGCTCCCCTCCCACCTCAGGGAACATTTCAACCGCCTTCCTCACTGCATTCTGAAAGCCCTCCGGCGTGGTCATGTCGGGACTCCCGATTGCCTCATAGATATCCTTCCGCACCAAAAAGGTCTGATTGGAGCCGATATTGTCCATCTGCTCGTAATCCTCGGGCAGATAGAAGGAATTGGGATAATAATAGACATTCCCATCCTCCTTTTCGTTCCAGGACATAATCCGCTCGTTTGCCACCTGCCGGAAATAAGCATCATATTCATCTGCCAGCTCATTTAACGCATAGACCATATCCCTGCTTATCATTTCATCAATCTGTGGTTCCCACCAGCCCAGCGTGATGAGATCAGGCAGACTTCCCGAGGAAATCAATGCATTGAACTTCTCGCTCTCATTTCCCTTGGGTGTCACAAATTCGATGTCAACGCCCGTCTCCTCCGTAATCTTCTGCGAGACTGCATTTTCACCCCAGGGTGTAGTGTACCAGGAATAATTCACATACCACTCCAGTGTAACCTTGTCCTGCGCGTGCAGCTGCCAGCCCGGTACCGTCTGCTCAGATGTCTGTTGCAGCTCCTTTTCTGCGGAGCCGTCCCCGTCTCCGCGCATGCAGCCCGCCAAGGTAAATGCGGATGCCATAAGGGCTGCTCCTGCCAAAAGCAGGCTATATCCTCGATTTCTCTTCATTTCTTTCCCATATCCTTATCTCATTTAGGAATCAAAAAAGCTTTCCCACTCTCCAATATACCAAATTGGCACAAGGAAAGCAAGAAAGCTTCTGTTTTTGTAGTTTTTGTAGTTTATTTATCGGTTGTCAGGTTGCTTACTCCTTAACAGAACCTGCAGCAATACTGCTGATAATGTACTTGGAGCAGAAGCAGAAGGCAATCAGAATCGGAAGCACTGAAATTGCAACTGCAAGATAAATCGCACCCTGATTTGCCGCGATATCATTGGTAGCATTCAGGGATGCAACCATTACGGGCAAGGTAAACTTCTCAGGAGAGTTAATCAAAATCATAGGTACCAGATAGGAGTTCCAGTTACCGATGAAGGCGCCGATGGACATGGTAGCAATACCGGGAGCCATAATCGGAAGCACGATTCCATGGAACATATTAATCTCCTTCGCACCGTCAATACGTCCTGCCTCCAACAGAGACATGGGAAGGACGGATTCAATGTACTGCTTTAAGAAAAATACGGTACCTGAGGATGCAATTGCCGGTACAATCAAGGGAACATAGGAGTTAATCAGCTTCAGGGAGGATACCAAGTCATAGAAACCGATCAAGCTCAGCTGTCCCGGAATCATCATAAAGATGACGATTGTATAGAAGATGATATTCTTACCCTTAAACTTATACACCGCCATAGCAAATGCTGTCAAAGCGGAGAAGTAAGCACTCAAAATTGTTGCAGGCAATGCCACCTTAAAGCTGTTCCAAAGTCCCAGGAGCAGGTTGAAGTAGCCCCATACCGCTTCCCAGTTTTCCTTCAGGCTATGACCGGGAATCAGAGTGAAGGAGGTCATAATCTCTCGTCCGCTTCTGGTTGCATTGACCATCATCAGAAGGAACGGAACAAGACAGGATACTGCCAAAATAATCAAACATAAATAGATAATACCTGATTTAATCTTCTTTGCCATCTCTTAATCCTCCTTCTTGTTCATCACTTTAAACTGTACCAATGATACAATCAGGATGATAGCGAATAATACATATGCCACTGCGGATGCGTAGCCAACCTGCTTCGGTCTGGTAGCAAATCCGAACTTGTACAGATACATGATTGCGGTCTGAGTAGTTCCGTAAGGATTACCTGCCACACCACCGCACATCAGGAACGGAAGGTCGAACATCTGGATACCACCGATTAAGGAAGTAATCGTCACATACAACATAATGGGTTTCAGCAAGGGCAAAGTGATTTTGAAAAATCTCTGCCAGCGGGTGGCACCGTCAATTGCTGCTGCCTCGAAGTAATCACTGTTAATACCCTGTACACCTGCCATCAGCATGATGAAGGAGTTACCGAACCATATCCAGGTCTGAATCAGGGAGATTACAAGACCGGCTGTCTTGGGGTCGCCCATCCAGTTGATGGGAGGATTCACACCCACCTTTGCCAGAATCTGGTTCACGGTACCGAATCTCCAGTCAAGCAGGGTACCGAACAAATAAGCAATGGAGGTTGCCGCAATGATACCGGGAAGATAATAAATCGCTCTGAATACGGACAAGCCCTTGATTTTATACTTGATATCACTGAAGATGATTGTCAGCAGGAATGCAAGTCCTAACTGCAGTACGATATTCACACTCCAGATACGGATGGTATTCCACAGGGAAGTCCAGAAGAATTTGTCCGTCAGAACACGTGCATAGTTCTTCAATCCGATGAAATTTGTGTCGCCGAAACCCTTATAGCTCATGAAGGAAAGATACAAGGTACGGAATACCGGATACACGCTGAAAATCAGGAATACGATAACGAAGGGAGCAACAAACAGGTATGCCCAGTTGTTATATCTTCCTAATGTATTTTTTTTCGGTTTCACTTTGGTCTTTGTTTCAGCCATATGTATTACCCCCATTGGTGGTTAGTTTATTCATCGCAGGAGTATCTTCCTGCGGAAATCAGAGTGAAGGGTTTATGGCCCTTCACTCCGTATCATAAGCTATTCACTTATTCTCTTTCTTATCTCTCGATAATCAAATCAGGATAGGTAGATGCAACTTCATCATAGAATCCGTTAACAGCATCTTCCTTGGTCTTCTCACCGGTCTTAACTGCGGTGATTGCGTTACCCCATGCATCGCCGATTGCCTTGTCATACATGGTAACCTTAGAGTAATCAATACCCTCAGCCTGCTCTAACCAGAAGCTGTACAGATGCTGTCCGCCGTATACGTCGTTACCGTCATCTGCGTGCTTCTCAAGTGCAGAAATCAAAGATACAGTATCACCTTCGGATGCCTCGATCCACCAGTCAGCGGTGTCCTCATCCAAGGTACAGAACTTAACGAACTCCCAAGCGAGCTCTTTGTTCTCAGAAAGTTCACTGATACCGATGAAGGTACCGCCACCGAAGCCGTAAGCAGGTCCTTCACATACGCCCCAGAGACCGGAGGTCTCACCAACGTTGTCTCTCAGAGTAAGTACACCCCAAGCAGGAAGACCGAAAGCAAATACTTCTGCAGTCTCATCGGTGTAGTTACCTACGTTAGCGTTGAAGTTCTCAGCATCCCAAACGTTCAGGTTGGTCTCACCTGCTTCGTTGGTACCCCAGTCACCCCACATAACATCTGCTGTCAGAATGGGAACAGGGCCGCTCATTGCCTGATACCAGGGAGCTGTCCACTGTGCAGCGTAAGCAGTCAAATCCTGCTGATACAGCTCAGTACACATATCCATGTAAGCATATCTGGATTCATCTACATTCAATTTGCCATCGATAACCCAAGCACTGTCGCCGGAGAAGTAGCTGGTCTCAGCGTCGGAAGCGAAGATTCTGTAACCAGCGTCCTTCAGAGTTTTACCGGTCTCGATGATGGTAGGGTAATCAGCAAACAATTTGCCGATTTCTACAGGATCGGAAGTACCGAATACCTTCTCTGCGATATCTCTTCTGTAGTAGATACCTGCAGGAGTAATCTGGTAAGAGATTGCTCTCTGAACGCCGTCAGCATCCTGACCAACTTCCCATACGTAGTCAACGATCTGTCCTGCGTAATCCTGTGCGCCCATTTCGTCTAAGTTAGCGAAGAACTCTGCTTCATACATAGACTCAAGCATCTGAGGCTCACCAACGATGATGTCTGCTGTGCTGTCGCCACCAAGAAGAGCGGTCTCAACCTTTGTAGGGTAATCTCCGGGAGGGGTAACTACTACTTCTACCTCAACACCGGGATGCTTCTCTTTAAACCTATCAGCGAACTGGTTAAGGTCTTCTGCCAAAGTCCAAACTGTCAACTTGCCACTTAACTCTGCAGGAGC
>CAZPRB010000021.1:23855-26700 GCA_964588645.1 uncultured Acetatifactor sp.
CATACACCCTTCGTCATTTTCGTCAAATTCACTATTTGGGGATTATATGCCCTTCAAATCCACGTAAATCCTGTGGGTCTCCTCCGCGGACAGCTTCTCAATTACAGCTGCGGGAATCCGCAGACTCCGTGCATTCTCCTCGGGCAAAGCAAACTCCTCCCCGTCAATCCGGCATCCGGCGATGGCATATTCTCCGTAATCCGCATCATTTCTGTTATTGTACACCACCTGAAGCATACGTCCGCAAAACAGTGAGGTCACGGCAGCCTCTCCCCTTGCGTCAAACTGCTGGGACATCAGCTTGGGCTCCAGCACCATATCGCCAAAGGAACCCTTCACACCGAATACCTGTGTCAGAACGGTCAACAAATACCAGCTTGCCGCACCGGTAAGATAGTGATACATCCCCCGTCCCCTGTCGTTGAAATACTCGGGAATTCCCGGATAGATGCGGGAGATGTCAAGGTTCATGGACTGGCGGTACAGGGTATTTAACGCCCGGTATCCGCCTTCCGCAAAGCCCCGTTTGTACAGCGCATTGCCGTACATGGTGGTCATATGGGAGAAAACCGCACCGTTCTCCTTCTGACCGTACGCAAAGCCGAACATTCTTCCCAAATCCGTCTTAAGCTCACGGAAATCGGTATTCAGGCGATATCCGCCGCAGTCCTCCCGATACAGGTACTTGTCCGCATTCTTCATAATCTGAGCCGTCTGCTCCTTCGTAGCGGTGCCGGACATCACGGTAAACACCTGCCCTGTGAGCATCATTCTCACACTGCCGTCTGCCTGCTTTCCTTCCACGCGACGGCCGCTGTTGTCGTAGTAGCTGTTAAACCAGCCCTCCTCCAGCCACTCCGTTCTGCGGAGATGGTCCTTGAGCCACTGTGCCTTATGGCGCAGGGATGCAATCAAAACCTCCACGGGAACCATTGTCTTCTCTCCGGACACACTGTGCTTCACGCTCTCACAATAGGCACTCAAAAGCGCTTTTTTCACTTCTATGCTCTCATAGACCGCCTCATCATCCTGAAGAAGGGGCAGCATCTCCTTGAGAAGTGCTACCTCTGTGAGCCCTTTTCTCTCCTGAAGCTGCGACAGCAGCTCTGCCAAATCCTCCAGATTGCCTGCGTAGGCAGCGGTGAACGCCACGCTCTCTCCGCGCTCCGGTGCCATATCCAGCGCATCATTCCAGTCTGCGCCGCGCAGTCTCATATGATTGTGCTCACCCACCTCATAGAAGGCAGTGAGGTTCTGCACCAGAATGTGCTCCAGAACAGAGCCGCTGTAAACCTTACCGTCCGCTGTCAGCTGTCTGGTACCCTGCGCTTCCTCAAACGCCTCGTCAATGGCAGTTCCCCTGCCGGCCTGTTTATCTTTAAAATAAACCACATCCTTAAACAAGAGGTCGCTGTCACCCGTCTGCTGCACATACAGCTCCGTGGTCATATAGGGCCAGAGTCCGTGGTCCATCCACACACGCACAATATTGTTGCGGTCCGCCACAAATTCACCGGGCTTGCTGCCGATGATGGTAGCGTTGCTGCCGTCCATTCTCACACCGCAGTAATTGTTCAAAAGCATCTCACCTACATTGGCGGGATTCATCATCAGCAGTGCCAGCTGGTCCTGCCACAAATCTCTCCAGCCTCTGCCGCCCTTGCCATAATCGTGATGGGGCAGGAAGGAGCAGCCGTAAATACGGCGCAGCACCGGCTGAAAGCTGATCCACTTCATATAGTTATCAAAGGCAGCATCCCCTGTGCGGAAGGCAATGTTATTCTCCTCTGTCCAGTGTGCGGTGGTTTCCTCCAAAGCCTTCGCCACTTTTGCTTCTCCGCCGAAGCGTGCCACGGCAGCTGCTGTCAGCTGCGCTGCATGTGCGGAAAGCTCCGGTGTCTCCTCCTCTGTCTCATGCACACCCAGCAGCATCACATAGACTGCCTTCTCACCGGGTGCCAATGTCTTTTTTGCAAAGCGGATACCGCCCAGCATTTCATAGCCCTCCGCATGACTTCCCGGCGCCACGCCGTCCTTCAGCTTCACCACAGCCTCCGGCACCTCCAGGCTTCCGCCCTCGCCGATGAAATCCTCCACCACGGGATAGAAGCTTTCGGGTGCAGTGCCGTCGCCCTCTGCTCCGGCCACAAAATAAGAGTTGAAATTCCGTCTGTGTCCTCTCTCATCAAAGGACAGGACAGGCCGGATACACACACCGTTCTCCGTCACATACGCTCTGTGCAGCAGGGAGGTCACATGTCTGTGGTCTCTTAAATTGTCTGCACTTCTGCCATACACCGGAATGGCACCTATGGGGGTAAAGCATACCTCAGAGCTTCCCTCATTGGTGAGTGTCACCTGCATCAGTTCCGTCTCAACACCCACCGGGACAAAGGAAAGCACCTCCGCGCGGATACCCTGCTCCTTCATTACTCCGGTCACCTTATGCCACATCATTCCCGCTTCCACAGTGATATCCTCAGCGTCAGCGGAAAATTTCTTTGCCTGCTGCAGGGCGGATACACCGGTCACGGAGAAATAGCTTCCGTCCTCCATGCGGCACCAGAAATTTCTGGTTGATTTGTTATTATGTAATTCCTCTGCACTGACAGGCTGCAGCAGAAAATGATTCTGGTCCAGCTTGGCATCTCCGCCCAGCTCCGGCGTAACTGCACTCTTCAGTCCCGTTCCGCTGGCTATGGGGAAATACAGATAGCTGTACTCCTGCGCCTTTTCCAATTGAAATGTACCGTTCTTGTCCAAAAAAGAAAGCTTTGCCATGATATCCTCTTTTCCGTGCCTTATCGGGCAGGCACTCTGGTATTTGTATTTGAATTTGTATTTG
>CAZPRB010000021.1:26800-36714 GCA_964588645.1 uncultured Acetatifactor sp.
ACTATCCTTCCGTTGTCCACCAAAAGCCGAACCTTGTTGTCAGCAAGCTTCATCTCGCTCAGCATATCCGCGGGAAGCTGAATCCGTCCGGCTCTGTCCAGAATCGCATATTCATCCTGGGTCTCCGCCTCATGCCAGTTCACACTTTTGTCCCGATGACTCATGCGCTCCGCAAAATCCTCCTTCAGGATACGCTCACTGCTGATTTTGCCGTCCCTGATTGCCGCCACGCGTTGCACCTTTTTGGAGAGGGACACATCATGGGTAACAATGACTATCGTCAGTCCCAGCTCCTTGTTCAGCCGTTTGAAAATGTCAAAAATATAATTGGAGGTCTTAGTGTCCACGGACCCCGTGGGCTCATCCGCCAGAAGAAGCTTGGGGGAATTGGCAAGTGCAATGGCAATGGCAATACGCTGCTGTTCACCGCCGGACATCTCCTGCATTTTATTATTCTTCTTATGGGACAGCCCCACCATGTCGAGCAGCATATCCGCTCTCTCCCTGCGCTCCTTATAGCTGTTGAGCTCCATGGGCATCATGATGTTCTCATAGGCGCTGAGATAGGGCAGAAGGTTGCGTCCGTTATTCTGCCATACGAAGCCTACCGTATTCCTCTTGTAGGACACCAGCTCCTTCTCCGTCATGGAGAAGAGATTCTTACCGTCCACGAAAAGCTTCCCCGCACTGGGCCGGTCCAGTCCGCCCAGCATATTCAGGAAGGTGGATTTCCCGCTGCCGCTGCTGCCGATAATCGCCATCATCTCCCCCTGCTCCACATTCAAATCCAGACCCTGCAGGGCGACCACTTCAATATCCTTAGATTTGTAAATTTTCACCAGGTTATCTGCCCGGATAATCATATCACTCATAGTAACCTTCCGTCCTCCAGTTCATATACCACATCACCGGCGCCCATCAGCGAGGTGTCATGTGTTGTCATAACGATGGTAACCTTTTCCTTCTCCACCATCTCCTTGAACAGACTCATCACATTTACTGCGGTAGCGGAATCCAGCTCAGCCGTGGGCTCATCCGCAAAAATGATTCCGGGTCTGTGAGCCATGGCTCTGGCAATTGCCACTCTCTGCTGTTCACCGCCGGACATTTCCTGGGGCATATGGTGCATTCTTCCGCCCAAGCCTACCATTTTCAGGCATTCCTCCACACGCTGCCCGCGGTTTTCCTTCACTCCCGCCATACGCAATGCAAACTCCACATTCTCATATGCCGTCATCATGGGAATCAGGGAAACCGACTGAAAGACAAAGCCTATTTTCTCCCGACGCAGGGTCTCTCTCCTTGCTTCTGACCATTTGGTGATATCCTCACCGCAGAAGAAAATCTCTCCGTCGGAGGGCTGGTCCAATGCCCCCAGCATATTCATTAACGTGGTCTTTCCGGAGCCGGAGCGGCCCTTAAGGATGGCCAGACACCCCCGGGGAATATCCAGTGACACCTTATCCACCGCAACGAAGTCTTCCTCCCCCACAACAGGGAACCTTCTTGTCACATTCACCGCTTTTAGTATTGTTTCACTCATAAACTAGTCCTCTCCTAACTTCAATGCACTGCTGATGTTCATCCGGGAAATAATTCTTCCCAGCACTCCGAGACAGACGCAGAGCATCAGTCCGATGACCGCAAACAGCTGCACCATATCTGCCGTTCTGGTAATCAACCTCAGAGGCAATATCTGCTCCGATGCCGCATATGCCTGCTGAATCATAGGAACGAACATCCGGGAAGCCAGCACACCGATTGCGCCTCCGGCTACAATGGCAAACAAGCCGGAACAAATCTGTTCTATCACAAGCATCCATGTAATTTCCTTCTTTCGCATACCCATGGCGCGGAGCACACCGAACAGAAGCTCTCTGGAGCGGATGGACATAATCCAATAAATCAGATACCCCACACAGCACAGAAGCAGAATGACGATGAAGCTCATGGACAGGATGCCGTTGGTTCCCTGGAACATGGTATCCCTGATAATCCCGTTCTCCTTAGCGGTCATATCCTCCAGCTTGGTCAGGGACAGCTTCGGCTGCTCAGCCAGCCATGCATAGAAGCCCTCTCCGTCATCATTTACATCCATCCATACCTCGTAAGGATAGGTACCCCATGTACTGTTCAGATAGGTGAGGTTGGACACTATCATGTAGTTATCAGCAGTCTCGATTCCGCCGTCTTCATTGATGGTATAGGACACGGGTACATAGGTGGGCCAATAGTTAAAAAAGCCGCGAATCACTCCCATCGCCATATCGCCTATCGCATTTTTATAGTAAATAACATCACCCAGCTTCAGTCCCTGCTTAATCATAAAGTTTTCCGACACAATCACCGCACTGGCGTCCGAGGATAATACATTCAGATACTCTACATAGGAGTAGGGCAGCAAATCCTCATCCATCACGGTGACATCGTAGAAGCTCTGCGCCTTGATTCCCATGACCGTTACATCCAGCTTATCATTTTGGTTGAGCTTCGCATCCTCCTCTATCAGCACCTGCGCCGTATGCGCCACGCCGGGAATAACATTATATTTGTCAAAATCCGGCTCCGTATAGGACAAATCCAAAGAGCTGTCACGCAGCAGAGCAGACTGGTTGTTGCTCCATTTTTCCTTCAAAGCAATGTCCGCCCCCGTGATATGTCTTGTATTGTTCACCGCATTCAGGACAATGGTTCTGGCGATGGTGGTGTCAGAGATACCGATTGACACTGTCATAATCAGAAACAGGATAATGAATTCCTGCTTGGCTCCTGTTCGTATGGTACTGAGGACGGAGGCATAGGTGGAGGGCTTCATATGGTTCTTCAGCAGTGCAAAGATTCCCTGCAGCAAAAGGGGCTGTATTCTGGCACACAGCAATCCCGCACCCAGAATAAACAGGGAGAAGCTGATATAAAGCAAGGGATCCAGTGTCTTTCCTCCCATCACATCCTCCACCATCCGGTCGGTCGAACGCTTGAAGGAATAAAAACCGTACAGGGAAACTCCCAGCAGAATAAAATCCAGATAGATTTTCTTCCAGAAGGACTTCTTCTGTCTGGAGCGGCTCTGTTTTAAATTCACAATGGAGAGTCCGCTGTAGGAAAGCACCGGTATGGTGGTCATCACAATCGACAGCAGTACTGCTCCTGCAGCATATAAAATTACATCTCCCGTAAAACGGATATCCAGACTTCTGGTTACCGAAAACTCCAAAAATGCCGTTGACGCACCTAAGAGCTTACAGAACAAGGCTCCCAGGGGAATGCCCGCCAGCAGGGAAACACAGCTTAGGAAAACACTTTGCATCAGATACAGGCCGAACACCTGCCGTTTGGACGCTCCTCTGGAACGCATCAGGGAAATTTCATTGCGCTCCATCTGCAGCATCTGTCCCGCTATCATATAGAGGAAGGCACACAGAAGCACCAGCACCGGCACCTGCAGGATTAACAAGGTGGCCTCTATCCTTGCCGCCTTGGCACTGTAATCCGTAAGAATTTGCATATATCCGCTGTCGAAGACTCTGTCCTTCAGGACCTCAACCCTTCCGAGACTGTTCATGGCGCGCAGCAAACCGTTCACTTCCGAGATATCCAGCTTTTCATAATCCCAGATAAAGCTCCATCTACCGCCCAGAGAATACATATTTTCCACGCCCTTACCCAGAAAATGGTTCTCAAAAGCATCAAATGTGACAAAGACTCTCTTAGAGAGCTCCGGCTTAATATTCTCCCAGTAAATTTCCGTCTCATCCAAGGGGCGGAACACGCCTACCACCTTCAGCTTTATGGGGCGTCCGTCCGCCAGCGTCCAGGTATCGAAGGTGTACTCATCATCCACCAGAATATCCTGATCTACCATGGCCGAATCACTGACCATAATCTCCAGAAAGCCCTGACTGTCCGGCTCATCCGCAGGATATCTTCCGAAGAGAAGCTCCACGTGGGACTGCATATCGGACATGGCAGTCACTGTGATTCTCTTATTGTCCTCATCATCCCTCACAACGGCAGCAGAGGCTCTCTGCGTGCCCAGATGATAGGTAACCACCGTGTCAAGCACATTGACCCCCAGGCTGTCCGCAGCCTTGTAGGCCTCTTCTTCCATGGTGTCAAAACCGATTCTTCCGCCACCCTTCAGGATATTATAGGCAACAGAGAAGGTTGCCGGCCAACAAGCCTCTTCCTCCTTATATTGTTCAAACTCATCTGTCAGCATCTTCTGGAAAGAAGATACACGATACAACGGATAGCTTGACGCTACGGAAATCAACAGTATGTTTCCAATCAGCAGACAAAGCACCATCCATTTTTTATGTGTCAGTTTATGTAACATTAAAGAAAACATATCGTCTCTTGCTTCCTTCCCGATTAATTATAGACAATCTGCATGCCTTCATCCAGCCCCTGCAGTACCCAGTAGCTCTCCGTGTTATCACCGCCCGGAATAAACTCCGTTTTCCTCAGAGTGCCGTCCTCCAGCAGTACGGTAACATAATAGGTTTCATCCTCTACCTCCACTGCTTTCTTCGGGATGACGATTACGTCATCCATACTCGTGAGATTGCCGGACAAGGTAAGATTGTTCAGCGCTGCCGGGTTGATTTGGGAAATATCCTGCTCCATCTCCAATCTGAAGATTGCCCTTCCCGTGTCCAGATTGCCGTACAAAAGCCACGGTCCTCCGTTCACCACGGTGCTGGTGGCATTCCCATAGGTATTCTCGAAGGCCAAATCCATTCCGTACTGGAAGAATTCCGCCTGCGCATCTGTGGTGGTGTACACCTCATTGCTGTTCATAATATGGCAGATGTAATCACCGTCCTCGATTTCCTGACCGGCTCTGTATCTCTCATTATAGAATACCACACCGGACATAGGCGCCTTCACCTCATAGACAGAACCCACCTTCGTCAGCTGCTTCAGGGTCTTCTGTGCGTCTTCTATCTGCTCCAGATAATTGGCCTTCTCATACTCCCAATCCAGCTGTCTTTGCTGAACCTGAATGCGATGCACCCGGTATTCATATTCGTCCGTCATGGCATTGCCCTTATCCGTCAGCTCCTGCATATCCTCCGCAAGCTTGGCTTCCGCCTCCTGATAGCGCTCCCTGAGACGCTGCAGCTTCAGCTTTGCCTCCTCTACCGCTATCTCATCCACCTCCGTGTAAATCGTGACAATGACATCTCCTGCCTCCACGTAATCCACGTATTCGGCAACATATTCCCCGAAGGTACCCTTGAAGCCCTCCATGGAGAGCTGAACCGAGGGCACATTAATATAGCTTCTGCGCAGAACCTGTCTCAGTGCAGGCTCTTCAAAGCTGCCCTTTTCCAAGGTGATAACCTGATAAATATCATCCACCTTTTGTTCCTTGCCGGTCAGGACTTTGGTGTCCAAATAGTCCTCCACGGGAATCTCCTGCTGTTTCCCGCTTCCCGTATCCGTCACCAGACCTGCCGGAGCGCTGCAGGCTGTCAGGGACATGGTCGCGGCAAGGCAAACAAGCGCTGATGTCCATAATTTATTTTTGCACATAAACCACATCTCCTTCCTCCAGGCCCTCCAGTATCTCTGCATAAATGCCGTCCTTAGCTCCCACCTTCACAACAATCTGCTGATACTGTCCGTCTGTGTCCTTGTAGACATAATAATTGCCGCCGGTCAATTTCAGTGCGGTCTCCGGGAGCATTAATACATCCTTCCTGTACTCCGTAACCAGCTTCATTTTGCCGTAGGCTCCCATGGTGATATCCTCATCCGGGCTGAGAATTTCGAACTCGGAATAAGCATCCTCGTTGCTGTTTCTGGTCTCCATATAATAATCGTAATCCATGGGAATGGCGGTCACCCGGTACTCTTTTCCGTCCTTCCAGAAGAAGATATCCTGAAGTCTGTTCAACGTGGTACTGCTGACAATTTTGCATCTGGCATAGCTTACCGTGGTATCCGCCAGTGCCACATAATACAAATCCTTGCTGATACCCACGCCATGCTCGGTCTCCGCCAGGGCAATCACCGTTCCGTCAAAGGGAGCTACTATAT
Organism: uncultured Acetatifactor sp.; assembly: GCA_964588645.1. Lineage (GTDB taxonomy): Bacteria > Bacillota > Clostridia > Lachnospirales > Lachnospiraceae > Acetatifactor. The sequence goes on from CAZPRB010000021.1 coordinate 32,846, forward strand.
TGTTTCCCTCACATTCCTTGCGGAGCTTCTGCAGCTTTTGCTGCTTGTAGGGCAGCTCCAAATCATAGGTTTCCGTCAGCTGCTTCAGCTCAAGCTCCAGCCTCTTGCGCTGTTCATCGTAGGTTCCCGCACGCATACAGGCTGCAGAAAATTCCGGTGAGGGATAGTGTGCTTCGTCAATCTCCGCATAAGCCTGCTCCAGCCGGGTCGCAGCAATGGAAATACTGTTTTCTAAGGAAGCCTTCCGGTAGAGATAGGTTCTGCTATAGCCTTCTATCTCCTTTTCCAGGCTCTCAATGGATTTCTCAAGATTTTCCGTGGCAGGAGTGGCAAGGATATCCCCTTTCTTTACCACATCACCCAACTGTACATGAAACTCTCCGAACAAGCCGTCCTCCGCAAAGCTAAGCTGCTCCACGCGCGGTCCCACATAGGCATCCTGATAGGTGGCAATGCACATATCGCCCCTGACCACCGCAACCTTCTGCGGTCTGTTCAGGGAAGACTCCTTCAGCTCAATGATGGTGCCCTGTGATGTCTCCTGTCCGCAGCCGGTCAAAGCCATGACACTCAGCAAAAACATTCCAATTACTCTTCTTATTTTCATACTGTCCTTCCACCCAAACCTTATTTCTTTAAGGCGATGACCTCGCCCTGCTCCAGTCCGTCCGTAATCTCTGCCAAAGTACCGCTCTCCAAGCCCACGGTCACGTATCGCATCTCCAGAAGACCATCCTTTTCCAAATATACGAATAATCCGTTGTCCGACTTGTGAATCGCGCTTGCCGGGACGCACAGCACATTTTCCTTTCGCTCCAGCTCCAAAGCAATCGTTGCATCCGTATTGATGGGTATGATTTCATCCCCAACCGGTTTGAAATACATGCGCTCCTCCCAGGCGTCCATGAGTGCAGGAACCACCTCACAATTGAATTCCTTACCGGCTTCCCTGTACACCAGATTTACACTCTCCCCTTCCTGAAAGCAGGAAGCATATTCTGTGCTGTCCGAGGTAAAATAACAGGTTTCCTGATTGCTGATGGTTATCACCACTTCATTCTTTTTGCAGTATGTATCCAACGCGCTGTTCCGCAGATAGGTAACCTCTCCGGTCATATCTGCAAACAGCTGGCCGTCTGCCAGCTCCTCGCGGTATTGCTGCAATCTTTTCTTTTGAATGGTGAGCGTATCCTCCATGTCCTCCAGTCTGGTTTGGTAGCTCTCCTCAATGCCCTCTATCTGCTCCGTCAGGGCTTTCTCCGCCTCCAAGGATTTATCCGTGTATTCATACATGATCCGGGCGCTGTCCAGCTCAAACTGCTTCATCTCCTCCGCCTGCTTCAGCTTTAACTCCTGACTCTTTACCTGAAACTGCGCCTCCTCAATGGTTTCTTCCAAATCCTCCACATCCAGTGCCGCCAGAAGCTGCCCCTCCGTGACATAGTCACCCAATTGCACATCAACACGGGCTATCAGCTTTCCGTCCACCGGGAAAGCCAAATCCTGCTTCTCCGTGGATGTATATTTGCAGGAAATGACCACATCCTTCACAATATCACCATATTCTGCGGTTGTGGTGGGATAAGCCGCCTGCTCCTGCTCCTGAACCAGCACGGTCTGTGCCTCCTCGGTCTGCTGTCCGCAGGACGCCGTCGCCAGCACCATTCCCCCCGCAAGTACTATCGCACAAATCCTTTGTTTCATACTGTAGTGCTCCTTTATATTTCATTTTCGCCTATTTTCACCAAGATAACATTTATATAGTATAAAAGAGAGACATTGCAAATGCAATATCTCTCTTTTTTAAAAAAGACACTTTTTTTTAGTTTTATATTCTTAGTTTTGTATTCTTAGTTTCATATTCTTAGTTTCATATTCTTAGTTTCATATCTCTCTACTGTTGTTTACTTTTTTGCATTTTCACTGTTTTTTCACTGTTAAGCAACGAATGGCATTCAAAACTGCCAGCACCATCACTCCCACATCTGCAAAGATGGCTATCCACATATTGGCAATTCCCAGTGCCCCCAGAATCAGGCAGATGCCTTTCACCGCAAGGGCAAAGGCGATATTCTCATAGACGATTCTTAAGCATTTGCGGGAGATACGCATCGCCAGAGCAATCTTCTCCGGATTGTCATCCATCAAAACAATATCCGCCGCTTCTATTGCCGCATCGGAGCCCAGTGCGCCCATAGCGATACCGATATCCGCCCGGGACAGCACCGGCGCATCATTGATGCCATCGCCCACGAACACCAATTTATCCTTCGCATTCTTTTCCTGCAACAGGCGTTCCACTTCCTCCACCTTATCAGCCGGGAGAAGTTCACTGTGCACTTCGTCCATTCCGCCTAGCTGCGCTGCCACATAACCGGCCACTTCCCTGCTGTCACCGGTAAGCATCACCAGCTTGCGCACACCCAAGTCCTTCAGCGCAGCCACAGCCGCAGCGGACTGTTCCTTCAGCACATCCGCAATCAGAATGTATCCCGCATAGACATTATCCACAGCCACATGTACTACCGTGCCGATACCTGCCTGCCGCCCGCAGGTCAGCCCCAGCCGGCTCATCAGCTTGCTGTTGCCCACAGCGACAGGAACACCGTTCACCACAGCCTTCACACCGTGTCCGCTGATTTCTTCCACATCAGTAACTTCCGCATGCTCTGCGTTGGAGCCGTACTCTGCATCGGAGCCGCACTCTGCATTGGAGCCGTACTCTGCATCGGAACCGTACGCCTCCTTCAGGCTTCTGCTAATGGGATGGGCTGAATAGCATTCTGCACAGGCAGCATATTCCAAGAGTGTCCGACGAGCATCCTGTCCGCCGGCTTTCTCAAACTCCGGAGAAGGCACCACATCCGTCACCCGAAAGACACCCTTCGTCAAAGTGCCCGTCTTATCAAACACCACATATTTCGCTCCGGCCAGCGCCTCCAGATAATTGGAACCTTTCACCAGAATACCGCAGGCAGAAGCTCCGCCGATACCGCCAAAAAAGCTCAGCGGAATGGAAATAACCAACGCACAGGGGCAGCTGATTACCAGAAAGGTCAATGCTCTGGTCACCCATGTGCTCCAGGAAGCCGGATTGCCCAACAGCAGCTGAATCAGCGGAGGCAGAATGGCAAGCGCAAGCGCACTGTAGCAAACGGCCGGTGTATAAAACTTCGCAAATTTTGTAATAAAATTCTCAGAGCGGGATTTCTTCATACTGGAATTTTCCACCAAATCCAGAATTTTGGACACTGTGGATTCCCCGAATTCCCGAGTGGTCCGCACCTTCAAAAGGCCGGAAAGATTGATGCAGCCACTGATGATTTCATCCCCGGTCCTCACTTCCCCGGGCATGCTCTCCCCTGTGAGTGCCGCGGTATCCAACGTGGAATTACCTTCCACCACCACGCCGTCGATGGGCACCTTCTCTCCGGGGCGCACCACGATGACCGTGCCGGCTTCCACATCCTCCGGGTCAACCTGCAGCAGTTCCCCGTTCTCCGATTCCACATTGGCATAATCGGGGCGGATATCCATGAGCGCCGTTATGCTTCGCCGGCTCTTCCCCACCGCTACCGCCTGGAACAGCTCTCCTATCTGGTAGAACAGCATAACCGCAACTCCCTCGGCATAGTCTCCCAGCGCGATTGCTCCCACAGTGGCAACCGCCATCAGGAAATTCTCATCAAAAACCTCTCCGTGAAGAATTCCCAGCACTGCCTTCCGCAAAATATCGTAGCCGATAATCAGATACGGAATCAAATACAGTACAAATTTCAATACCTCCTGTACCATGCTTCCTTGTACTGTACTTCCTTGCACAACACTCCCTTGCGCAACACTCCCTTGCGCAATACTCCCTTGCGCAA
>CAZPRB010000022.1:0-31747 GCA_964588645.1 uncultured Acetatifactor sp.
TTTCAATGGTTTCATAATCCTTCTGTTCCTGATAGGTAAACTTTAACTTCTGAGGGCCACGAGTACGCTGTCCTTTCTGTGGCTGCCGGGTATTCGGCTTAAATGCATTGCCCGCTTTCTTTGCCTGCTCTGCCTCTGCTTCCTCTTTCTCTGCTAATTTCTTCAAAGAATAATCGGTATAGCCGCCTTCATATTGCTTCAGTTTTCCGTCTTCCTCAAAAGCAAAAATGCGTTTCACCGTTCTGTCCAAGAAATATCTGTCGTGGGATACCACAATCACAATCCCCCGGAAGCTATCCAGATAATCCTCCAAAATCTGCAGTGTTGCAATATCCAAATCGTTGGTGGGCTCGTCCAGAATCAGCACATTCGGCGCACTCATCAAAACCCTGCACAAATGCAATCTCCGGCGTTCCCCTCCGGACAGTTTACCCAACAGTCCATACTGGTCTTCCCCCGCAAAGAGGAAGCGTTCCAGCATGGCGGATGCACTGATTTTGCCCTCATCCGTCTCCACATACTCAGCCTCATCACGGATATAATCTATCACACGCCGGGAAGGTTGCATCATATCCTCCCCTATTTCCTGCGCATAATAACCGATTTTTACGGTTTGTCCGATTTCTACATGCCCTACATCAGGTGCGATTTCCCCCATAATGATTTTCATCAGTGTAGATTTTCCGCTTCCGTTAGGACCCACAAAGCCCACTCTGTCATCCTTGCCGAATAAATATGTGAATTCTGAAATCAAAGCCCTTGCTTCATACGCCTTGGAAATGCCATGAAGCTCCACCGTAGTCCTTCCTAATCTGGAGGACACGGAGGAAAGCTGCACTCTGCCGTCCTGCTCCGGCGCCTTTTGATTCTTCAGCTCCTCAAAGCGCTCCAGCCTCGCCTTCTGCTTGGTAGAACGGGCTCTTGCTCCACGCTGTACCCACGCCAGTTCATTGCGCAAAATGCTTGCCCGCTTGCGTTCTCCGGCAAGTGCCATTTCCTCGCGCTGCATTTTCAACTCCAAATAGCCGGAATAATTCGCCTCATAGGAATAGATATTTCCTTTATCAATTTCCACAATGCGGGTGGATACACTGTCCAAAAAATAGCGGTCATGAGTCACCATCACCACTGCACCCTTCCGCTTCTTCAGTGTGTCCTCCAACCAGTCCGACATTTCATGATCCAAATGGTTGGTGGGTTCATCCAGCACCAGTATCTCTGCCGGGGACAAAAGCACAGCTACCAGTGCCAGACGTTTTCTCTGTCCGCCGGACAACTGACCGCAGGGCTGTGCAAGGTCTGTCACCCCAAGCCTGGTCAGCATACTTTTCGCTTCCGCTTCCAAGGTGCTTCCGCTCTCTGTGGCCTCATTATCCCGAAGAACCGCCTGTAGCACTGTTTCATCCTCCCGGAACACCGGATTCTGCGGCAGAAATCTTGCCACGCAGTGATTCGCCATGATGACTCTTCCCTCATCCGGTTCCTCCAAGCCTGCAATCAGCTTTAACAGAGTAGATTTCCCGGCACCGTTGATACCGATAATCCCTACTTTTTCGCCCTCCTGTAAATAGAAATTTGCATGGGAGAAAAGCTTCTTTTCTCCGAATCTCATCGACAAATTATCTGCTGTTAATATATTCATTCATACTTCCTCACTATGCATATCCATCCGGATTTACCGTACACACATGTATTGTCAATCTCAATCATATTATAACCCCTGCCAAAAATCAACCGCAGTCGGCTTCCATTTTTTTTAAAAAACTCTGCGACACTATTGTCATTTACAAGATATAGTATTATAATGGATTAAGATACTACGATATGTTGTTCTATGAACATTGTTCTACGAACAACGGATGAGACTCTCACGAGGGGAGCGGAATACACGAATGAACAAATTTGATTCCGATAGAAACTCTTATATGCTGCGAGGTTCCCTCGCCAAGAAGGGGTACGTTCGGTGGTGGCATTCTTTCGTAGGAATACAGCCGGACACCGGTGAAGCACGTACCTTTTTTATAGAATATTTTGTGATAAATCCGTCACCGGGAGGGGAGCAGGCTATTCTGGGTCAGCATCCCTATTACAAAAAAAGAGGAATGAAGCCCTCCTATGTAATGATAAAAGCAGGGGCATTCCCCGATGCTTACGGCAATGCCGGTAAGCAGCTGCAGACTTATTATCCCATTTCTTCTCTGCGGGTAGCGCAGCATCCCCTTCACATGGAAATAGAGGATTGCCTGTTCAGCGAGAATCGTATCTACGGTTTCGCAGATGTAACCGAGGAGGAAGCCGGACATCGTTCTCTCATGACGGATGCCGGAACCATGGAATGGGACTTAGAGGTGCACAAGACCATTGCCTGCCACACCGGCATAATTGCAAATCGCTTCTTCACTGCCCTGAATGCTCTGGAGAGCTTCTGGCACGGGGAGGGTATCCGGACCTATTTCCGCGGTACTGTTTCCTTAGATGGTGTGATTTACGAGGTGTCTCCCGACACCTGCTATGGTTATGCAGACAAGCACTGGGGCAGAAGCTTTAACAAGCCTTGGCTTCAGCTGGCTTCCTGCAAGCTTGTAAGTGAACGTACCGGCAAGGAATTACGTCATTCCGCACTTGCTGTGGATGGGTGTTGTCCCAAAATACTTTGTATTCCTTTACGGCGCAAGCTCATGCTTCAGTTCACCTACACAGGCGAGGATTTCGAATATAATTTTGCCAGACCGGGAACCTTCTCCCGTTGCAAATGGAAAATTAAGACCACAAACAAGCGCTTCCTTTGGAAAATTGTGGCACAGAATAAGACATCTGTCATCAAAATATCCGGCAGCTGCACTAGGGAGCAGATGCTGTCTCTGGATTATGAAGCACCGGACGGCACCAAATCAAATGTGCCGCTTTACGCCGGCGGAACCGGGATGGGCAGGATAGAACTCTACCGTCGTGTTCCCGGTGGTACACAGTGGATCGATACCGTGAGCTTTGACAACGGCTTATGGGAATACCAAAACAGCAGATAGTCCCCCGTTTTGAGTGCGTGTTGGGAACCGGAGGCCGGGGAGGACGATGGAATTACGTTGTGGCAAATGTGAGCGTTTCTCATATGCGCAGCTTTGGAATTCGTTTTGTGTCTTTTGTCACCGAAAACAGCGGGGCAGAAGACGTCCGCCCATACGCATACAGAATATTTCGAGAAGCAAATGCTGAATTTCTAATATGTGCGCCTTTGGAATCTATGATTATTCCTATTTTCCTAAGGTTGGACAAAAAGAAGCACCCTGTCCGCGAAGCTTTGATACATATGAATGTATCGGCTTCTCGGACAGGGTGCTTCTTTTTGTTCAACGGGTAGGAAAACAGGAACCTGATTCCAAAGCTGCGCACATAAGAAATTCTCGCATTTGCTTCAAAGAAATATCTGTATGCGTAGGACGAACGCCGGCTGTCCTTGTGTTTGCACTACAAAAGACGCAAATAATCATAAATTCCAAAGCGCGCATATGTTAGAAACTCCACATTCGGCACTCCGAATTTCCCTGCTGCCCACGGCGCCCGGTGGTCCGGAGTTTGCTTCACAGTCGGCTTTAGTCGGCCTCCTCGAAAACTATCTCACCCTCATAGACCATCCCGTATTTGTCGCGGGCCAGCTCTTCCTTATAGCCTGTGGTCTGTACTTCCTTTGCAAAATCAGCGATTTCCTCGGCGCGCTTTTCCTCCTCGGCAATCTGCTCATGATACGACGCTTCCTTCACGGCAACATCATCTATTTTCTGTCTCAGTTCAATACTTTTCACCGCAACAACAATGGTAATCATCAAAACCACCATTGTTACCAGAATCATACTGAAGCGGTTCTGATTTCTCTTACGGTATGCAACCCTTCTTCTTGCCATTATGTACCTCGCAGTTTCAGAAATTCATTGAATGCTTACATCTTCATTTTAACATTTTCCGTAGGAAGGTCAACTTCTTTTTTAGGAGCCACTTGGCCTTTGTCCTTCTGCGCAGAGCCCTAAGCCTTCCCTGCTGTGCGGCTCTTTGGGCTTTCCGTATGGTATGGGCCAGGGGACTCAGTGCACAGCTTCCGATATTTCCCAGAATCTGCAGAAGCTTCCGTAGTATCAGGGTCACATACCTGACGAAAAACGGACTGACCAGCTTTTTGTATACAAGCATTCCTACCAGTGCGCCAAACACGGCAAACCACCGCAGCATCCCATTGCTTTCATGGTACATCAACACAAAAACCTCCGCAGCGCAGTAGACCCAGAAGCCTAAATCCTCCAACGATATCAGCAGGCTTCCATGGGGTAACACGCGACGGAAAACACGAAGATTATCATATACAAAGGTAATATATGCCCCCATAATCAGGGCATACAGAAGAAACGCATTCTCATTTTCCATAAACCGCTCCCCTATCGGAACAGTTTTGCAAGGATGGACTCATCCCGGTGGTTATTCCCGGCTGCATCGGAATAGGTGAAGCTGTCAATTCTGCCGTCCACATCCACCTCACCCTTATCCAGTGTCAACCTGCTCACATGAAGCTCATCTCCCTTAATCATCAGCATTCCCTGCTCTGTCTCCAGATGAATTTCATGGATATCAAAGGACAGGACATCTTTAACACCGCTGATGGTACATGTCCTTCGATTCATCAGGGTAACCTTGTGCATCCGTACACCGCTGTTCAAATCCTCCATGAACTCCTCCCCATACGCTTTTTTCACATTAAAGTCTATGGCGGGAGCCCGGGAAAAATGCATCTCTCTTACAGATAGCGGAACAATTCTTTTGCTTCCTCTTTTCTGACTGTCTCCTGCACATCCAGAACCTCCACCTTCACGTCCTTATTGCCGAAGGCAATGGTAATGACATCTCCCTCCTTCACGTTGGCAGATGCTTTCGCCGGTTTATCATTAATCAGAACTCTGCCGCTGTCGCATGCCTCATTGGCAACTGTGCGGCGCTTAATCAGTCTGGATACCTTCAGATATTTATCTAATCTCATATTGTCACCTTCCCTCGAAAAAAGCTTTCATAAATTCGTATAAACAAAAACAGAGAACCCTTTTACAGGTTCTCTGAAGCAATCAATGTCAGCAATTAAGCGTTCATCATGTCCTTTAATGCCTTGCCTGCTTTGAACTTAGGAGCTTTAGAAGCAGGAATCTGGATGGTCTGCTTGGTTGCAGGGTTTCTACCCTCTCTTGCAGCTCTCTCAGAAACTTCGAAGGTACCGAAGCCTACTAACTGAACCTTTCCGCCATCTTTCAATTCTTTTGCAACAACATCTGTAAAAGCCTTCAATGCGCTCTCAGCGTCTTTCTTAGAAATGCCAGCCTGCTCAGCCATAGCTGCAACTAATTCTGTTTTGTTCATATCGAACTCCTCCTATAATGAGCTTTCTATTTTGTATTTTACCTAGACCCTTCTTCGAAACGTCTATACATATATATAGCTTTTTTTGGGGACTTTGTCAAGGCATTTTGCCCATGTTTACGGCTTTTTTTGCCATTTTGTGTGTTTCCTGTTCACGATACTTGTCCGCTTTCCCGAAATTATTGGGAATTGGCTGTTTTCCCTTCCGCCTCCGGTATCAAATCCACGAAGGAATAGGAGAAATCCTTCTCCTCCTCATCAACGCGTATGGTATAGCTTCTGGTTTCATATCCATTCCTCCGAAGAGTGATTTCATGCACTCCTGCCGTTTTTCGGAAGCTGCAGGGAGATATGCCGATATAGCTGCCGTCCAGATACACTTCGACCTTCTCAGGAGCATCAATATACACCTTGTAATAATCCGTGAGGGCATCCGAGCCGCTCACTCCGGATGAGCTCTCCACGGTCTCTGTGCTTTCCTCTTCCTCCCCATCCTTTGGATCGAGTACCACGTCTATTCCTGCGGATTCCGCACCCACACGCAGATAGCGTGTGATGGACTGGTAACCCTCTGCTCTGGCAATCAGCTGGTGGATTCCGTATTGCAGGGATACCGGCTGTGCCGCGTCCACCTGAGCACCGTCAATATAAATCTGCGCATCGGAGGGTGTCACGGAGAACAGAATGGTTCCGTATTTCGGTTCTGCAACCTTTAAGTCACCAATGTCCAGTGTGGTCTCTTCGTTTCTGTTAATCACCACACTCTTGACACCGCCACTTCCTTTGTGACTGATATTCACCTGATAGCTTCCCTCGGGAACCGTCAGAAGCATATCCTCGGTAATCTGTTGAATCAGATACTGCCCGATTTCAATCCAGCCGCCAATGAAATTCTCGTCATTGGTGAGTCTGAGATACCCGTGTCCCTTCTCCACATTGATACACAGAATCTCCTTATCCAGTCCGATAAAGGTAAGGATATCCGCCGGATGCAGTTCCATCTCCTCTATCGACCTGCCACCGGAAAGGTATTGGACATTCTCATTTAAGCCGTACACCTCCTGACCAATGGTCACCTCGCCGCGCACTGCGTTGATTTCATATTTTTCCACGTTATCATAGCTCCAGGAACGGGGTGAAAGCTGCATGCTTGTGAGATGCTTTTGTTCCTTCAGGAATTTCACATCCACAATATCCCCCTTTGCAATCTGCCCCAGAGAAATGCTCTCACCATATTTATCATACAGATGCGTAGTTCCGTCCATAGAGAGCGTATAGCGTCTTCCTATTTCCAAATTGAGAAAGGTCACTGTGCCCTTCTCCTGATTGATATCCACTACGATAGGTGTGTCCGCAGAGTCAAAGCTGTCGGGACCCGACAACACAAAGCCGGTATCCGCCCTCTCCTTTGCGGTCTCTTCTATAATCACTCCGGCCTCCTGCTGCTCCTGATGACCTCCGGGGGCAGCTGTGTTACATGCGATTAATGACGCTTGTGTCATAATCATAATCAGTCCCGTTTTCATTATTTTCTTGATAGACTTCTTTTCTTTCGTCACTGTATACTCCCTTTTCTGAGGCTAACTAAGACAATTTCTGAAATACCTCCTCCAGAAACTGTTGCTTCTCTCTCTCCTGTATGATTACCTTTTCCAGCTTTTCTCCGTTGCGCTCCGGTATCCATGCTTTGCCGGAATTGTAATAGAAATTCACAATCTTCCAAAACTTCTCCGGATACGCCAGCCGATAATACAAATCAATCCGACTGAAGGCGGATATCGCTCTCTCCCTTTCATATGCCGCCAGCAAGTCCCTGCCCATAGCTACGGACCAGCTGCTCTTCTCAAGCAATTTCCGAAGCAGTAAATATAAGTCCCTGATAGGGTCATCTATCAGACATTTCTCAAAATTAATGAGGAACCATCCCTTTTCACAGCGTAAGATATTGTGGTATTGGTAATCTCCGTGACAGAATATCTTACTCTCCCCTTCTCCCGACTTCCTATCCTTCAGCTCCTGATACTGCATCCACTCATCCGTGAGCTGCAGCGCCTGCTGCAGGAACAAATCGAAGGAGTTTAGCAGAGTGATTTCAAAGTGCGTCTTCTGACTCTTCTGCTGCAGATACCTACGCACCTTTTTAAGCTCCTTGTTATGCTTCTCATATTCTTTTTGCTGAGAAAACACAGGAAGCTGCGAAACCTCTTCCTCAGGAAGCTTCATGGATGTATGTAGGCCCGCCAGCAGCTTCACCGCCTCCAAACATTCATTTTTATCGTGAATGTTGCACTCCCTGCCCTCCTGATAGGTCTTCAGAATATATTTGACACCGTCATTATCCTTCACAAACAGAGCACCCTCTGTTGTGGGCAGGATTGTTTCTGCGGATACCAGTCCTTTCTCCCTGATATGGGTAAGCACTCTGTTCTGTATCGCAATCTTGTCTTCATTTCCTGTATACTCCTTGAAAATGAGGCAGCCCTGATCGGTATCGCAAATAATAGCACCCCTTCCCTTACGGGTACGAAGTACCTCTATCTCATATTGTTCCAGTAAACCGACTGCTCTATCGTTCACATTTGCCCCTCCTAACACATATCCTAACCTATCTTATGTGTCAGGGGATGAAAGTATGTTAAGACTCTCTGCGCTTTTTTGCTTCCGCCAAAAGGAGCTCCTTGGTGTTGTTATCCGGGTTCTCCAATACCAGCTCAAGCAGTATCTGAAGCATCTCTCCAATCTCCTTACCCGGCTGCATTCCCTCTGCTATCAGGTCGTTTCCCGTAACTGCCAGAGTTTTCAGGGATACACATTGTCTCCTTGCCACTACCTCCCCGTACAGGCTCTTCCACTTCTCCAGCGCTTCCAGCTTCTCCTGTCTTTTATATTGGCTTTGGGCAAGCGTATCCGCATATTTCACTTGGAACAGCAGGGGGAAGATATCCTCTCCAATCCTGTTAACCGCTCTGCGGACGATACGCATATCCGGCTCTACACCATTTCCAAAATCGTGATATCTCACAATCCTGCATACCTTACTAATCGTATCATTATCAAACTTTAACCGGCGGAGAACGGATTTGGTGATTTCCTCACCTGCCTCCGGGTGACCGTGGAAATGGGTGATTCCCTTATCATCCACTCTCATGGTATCCGGTTTTCCCACATCATGAAACAGCATTCCCAGACGCAGGTGCTTATCCGCCTCCACATATTTCAGGGAATGCAGGGTATGCTCTCCCACATGATACATGTGATGGGGATGGTTCTGTGGCGTCTCCATCTCTTTATCGAATTCCGGAAGGATAATCCTCGTCACCCCGCTCTCATAGGCCAGCTTCAGATAATCCGGGTTTGGAGAAATCAAAAGCTTCACCAGCTCCACCTGAATACGCTCTGCGCTGATATTCTTCAGGTTGGGGGCAAGCTCACGGATTGCTTCCTTGGTCTGTGCTTCGATGGTATACCCCAGCTGTGCAGAGAAACGCACTGCTCTCATCATACGAAGCGCATCCTCCCGGAAGCGTTCTCTTGCATCTCCTACACAGCGAATCATTCCCCGCCCGATGTCGCCGATGCCGTCGAAAATATCAATCAATCCGGCCTGTTCATTATATGCCATGGCATTGATTGTGAAATCCCGTCGCTTCAAATCCTCCTCCAGATTGGGAGTGAAGGTCACTTCCTTGGGATGTCTGCTGTCCTCATATTTTCCATCAATACGATAGGTGGTCACCTCGAAGCCTTCCCTGTCCAGCATGACAGTGACCGTACCATGCTGTATACCGGTATCAATGGTACGACGGAACAGAGCCTTCACCTGCTCCGGCTTTGCGGAGGTAGTGATGTCCCAGTCCTGAGGGGCTTTGCCCAGAATGGCATCCCGCACACAGCCCCCTACGATATATGCCTCGTAGCCCGCTTCCGTGATGGATTCTAAAATATACTTTACTTTCTCCGGCAGTTCTATCCTCATTCACGTCCTCATTTCTGTTCTCTCTATATGATATATAAACATATAGGAAGCTTATTGGTACAGAATAAATTTATCGATGACCTCCACCAGACCATCCTCGTCATTGGTGGCAGTGATGTAGTCGGCAGCTTCCTTCACTGCCGGCTGGGCATTTCCCATGGCCACACCCACTCCCGCATATCGAATCATGGAGATATCATTGAAGCCGTCGCCGCAGCAGATGGCATCCTCCTTCGTGTGCCCGATGCTCTCAAGCATATGCTCCAAAGAAGCTGCTTTATCCACGTTTTGTGGCATCACCTCAATGAAAAAGGGCTCGGAACGATAGATGCTCAAGGTATCCTGATACTTCTCCTGCAGCTTTTTCTCCAATTCCGGTGCTCTCTCCACCGGTGCTGTCAAAAGGAATTTGTTCACATCAAAGGTCACATAATCCCTGAAATTCTCCACCACCCTGACATCCATGCCGTTGATGCGGGATTCCAGCTGCACGTACTCATCCGGCTCGAAGGCTGAAATCACATCCTCCTTCTCGTAGGTAATCAGACCGCAATTATTTTCCAGAGCAAAATCGTACAATTCTGCTGCCCTCTCCGAGGAAATCACTCTCTGATATACAGTTTCTCCGGTGCCGCACTCCACAATGCGGGCTCCGTTAAAGGAGAGAAGATATCCTCCGTACCTCTTCAGCTCCAGCTCCTGCTCATAGCGCCGCATGCCGGGAGTCGGTCTGCCGGATGCCAGAATGACCTTATGTCCCTGCTCCAGGATATCCCATATTGCCTGCTTCGTGGCAGGGGTAATCTCCTTTTTGGAGTTGGTCAGGGTTCCGTCAATATCTAAAACTAATATCTTTTGCTTCATGGATAATACACCTATTGTTTCTTTCTTGCTTTTCTCTGTTGTCATATCTTTGATATATTTCATCTCTTTGCAGATTCTTCGCTTAGTATAGCACACTTCTGGAGGGTTTACACGCTTTTCTGCAGAAATACGCATAACATGGAAATAAGCGGTGACAATCACAGCTGCCACCGCTTATTATGATTTGCATCTATCGCATTTAGTTTGCTGCTTCTGCCTCTGCCTGCACCTCAAGATATTTGAGGTCTGCCTTCAAATCCTCCACTACTACACTCTCGGTAATTCCCTGAAGATAGGTGTCCAGATTGGCCGACAAAAGCTCTGCGCTCGCATCAAGCTTCCACTCAGGTTCATTGGTACCCACATAATATACTACATAGGTGTAGCCATCTGTTCCCACCAGTGCTGTGGTATCTCCCTCTGCCCGGCTTCCGTCGAACAGCCACTCCGCTACGGTAGCATCCATATTGGACTCTGTAATTGCAGCATAGTTACCGTCCGCTGCAGGAGCCAGAGTGGTATCATTATAGGCTGCTGCCAGCTCACTGAAGCTTTCTGCGGTAGCCTCTCCGCTCTTCCACTCGTCCAGAATTGCCTGACCATTGTCCTGTGCCGTCACGATAACCCGCGCATCCACGGTAGGCTTCTCATTCAAATAACGTTTTATGAAGGATACCACATAATATCTGTGACCTGTAGAATCCTCAGCGACAGTGGTGTCGCCTTCCTTTCTGGCATCATCGAAGAGCCAGTCACGAATGGCGGCTACTGCAGTGTCATAGGTAACATTCTCGCTCAAGGTACCCTCTGCGGTCACGTTGGCCTCTGCTGCCTCTGCCGACCCCTTGGCATCCTCCATTGCCTTTGCAATCTCCTCCTCGGTAGCCTCAGAGGAAACCTCTGCATTGACTGTCGTCAGATAGTAGTCAACGGATTCAAAATCCTTCTTGTTCGCCTCATAATATGCCTGCACCTCATCATCGGAGGGAAGCAACTCATCACTCTTCTGCGCATAAAAAGCATTTACCGTAAGGGACTCCCGGATATATTCTTCGATTCTGTCCAGGGTAGCATATCTGCCGTATGCCTGCTTGATATAATCCTTTGCGGAGATACCTGCTGCCTCCGCAGCTGCTTCAATGCCTTCTACGTAAGCCTTGTAGTCCTCCTCCGCATCATAGGTAAAGCCCTCTGCCTCTGCTTCCGTCATCAGGGCTTTTCCCTGTACCATGCCGTTCACTGCCTGCTGCTCGAAATAATCCTGCCAGGACATATCCTCCGCATACATCTGCTTGGATAAATCAGCCGTAGAATCGATGCCCAGGAAGGACAAATAGCTGCCATACTCGTTCATGAAATTATTTTTCACCACATTATAGTTGTAGTCAAATTCTACCTTTGTGATGTCCCGTCCGCCGACTCTGATATAAGCACTGTTCTGCGCCGTGTAGGAACGGATGGGGAAGGAAGCGATGAAGCATAGGATGGCAACGATAACCACTGCCCATACAATCTTCTCAATACGCTTCTCCTTCTGCTTTTTCGCCTCTGCTTCCTTGCGCTTCTGCTGCTTCAGGTCATATTTGGTCAAAACCTTTTCTTCCGTAACATTCTCTTTATTAGACATAATAAAACTGTCTCCTTCCTATATTCACATACCGCCTTATTTTACAGTATTTCTCCCAAAAAGGAAAGCCATTTCACACAATTTTCAATATTTTCGACAACATTTTGTGTGCTGCAGCTCCGGCAGGCTTCTAATTTTTCCTGTATTGCACCGGTGTGATACCATAGGAACGCTTAAACAAACGGTTGAAATGCTCTACATTCTCGTAACCGACACCGGCGGCAATGGTCTCCACGGTATCGTTGGTGTACTTCAGCTGATTTCTCGCTTTTTTCATACGCTCCTCCCTGACCGCCTCCTGAAAGGTCATGCCGGCCTTCTCCTTAATATATTTGGAGAGGTATGGGGCGGAAAGGTGAAAATGCTCTGCCAGCGTATCCAGAGTCACATCCACGAAATTCTTCTGGATAAAGCTGATAATCTCAATGATTCTATCCTCCCGGCCCACCGTAATATGCTGCTCCTTGGCAAGCTTATTGACTGCGGATACCAGCGCATGGATGGAGCTCTTAATGATATCCTCGTCCACGCCTACGCCCCAGTAAAATTTACCGTCGTGCATAATACCCACATAGGACGCCGCCTTGGAAGAAGAACCCTTAGAGATGGCGTGCTCCTCATATACGGACAGCTCATACTCCATACCGAAATAAATCTTGATGGCATTGCTGACCGCATCCAGTCGACCGTTGCCGGAGGTATGAATGAGCCGCTTCTCTCCGTTTTGCTCTATTGTCACCTCTGACTGAATACCGTTTTCCTGCCGGAAATGACATTCCGGAATATTAAACACCCCTCTGGGATGAATATAGTTCTCCTCAAAGATAGCGTAAATCTCCTTGGGCAGAAGCTCCTGATGCCGCCTGTCAGAGACACCCTTAATCAGATATCCCACTTCCTCCTTCATGGCTGCGGGCAGGGAGAAGCCGAACTGCTGCTTCAATACGAAGGCTACGCCTCCCTTGCCGGAGACACTGTTGATACGAATGACATCGGACTCGTATTCCCTTCCCACATCTGCTGGGTCAATGGGCAGATAGGGCACATCCCATCTCTTGCCGCTCTTGCCCTCCTTCAGCCAGTTCATTCCTTTGCTGATGGCATCCTGATGAGAGCCGGAGAAGGCTGTGAAAACAAGGTCTCCCGCATAGGGTGTTCTCTCATGCACCTTCATGCCCGTGAAACGCTCATAGGCTTCCCTGATTTCCATAATCTTAGAGAAGTCAAGACCACTTTCTACCCCATGACAAACCATATTCATGGCTACGGTCACAAGGTCCACATTTCCTGTGCGTTCCCCATTGCCAAACAGGGTTCCCTCCACCCTGTCAGCTCCCGCCAGCACACCGAACTCCGCGTCGCTGATGCCGCATCCCCTATCGTTGTGGGGATGAACACTTATGACTACATTGTCACGGTATTTCAGATGCTTATGCATATACTCCACCTGACAGGCAAATACATGGGGCATTGCCACCTGTACGGTAGTTGGCAGATTGATGATTGCCTTGTGCTCTGCGTCCGGCTGCCACACATCCAGCACCGCATTGCAGACCTCCAGCGCATAGTCCACCTCTGTCTGAGAAAAGCTTTCCGGACTGTACTCAAAGGTGAAATTGCCTTCCGTCTCTGCCGCCAATTCCTTCAACATCCTTGCACCGTCCACGGCAAGCTGCCTGATAGCCCCCTTATCCTTTTTGAATACCTGCTCGCGCTGTTCCACGGAGGTAGAATTATACAGATGAATCACCGCATGGGGCGCACCCTTGACCGCATCAAAGGTCTTGCGGATAATATGCTCTCTTGCCTGCGTCAGCACCTGAATGGTCACATCCTCAGGAATCATGTTTTTCTCAATCAACGCACGGATGAACTGGTATTCCGTATCGGAGGATGCCGGAAATCCCACCTCGATTTCCTTGAACCCGATATCCACCAGCATCCGGAAGAAATCCAGCTTCTGCTCCAGACTCATAGGCTCTACCAACGCCTGATTTCCATCTCTCAAATCCACACTGCACCAGACAGGTGCTTTCGTGATACTGTCCTTCTTCACCCAGTCATAAGTCATCTCCGGGGGCAAAAAATAAGTTTTCCCGTATTTCTCACTGATCTTTGTTCTTTCCTTCTCCATCCTTCTTCTCCTCTGATTCTTATTTTTATAATATGAAAAGCACTTAATTTCTTACTATAAATTGATTTGATTTAGTCATATTATCACCGATATCCGCTATATGCAAGGAGTGATATTATCTACTTATTGATTTATTTTAATATATGCTCTCTGTTAATTTTATTTCTACGATTACATTCCATTTTA
This sequence comes from uncultured Acetatifactor sp., assembly GCA_964588645.1. Classification (GTDB taxonomy): domain Bacteria; phylum Bacillota; class Clostridia; order Lachnospirales; family Lachnospiraceae; genus Acetatifactor. The sequence goes on from CAZPRB010000022.1 coordinate 14,179, forward strand.
CCTATCCATTGTCTTTTTTGACAAAATAATCGAAAAAACATTTATTGCATCTCAGAATAGAATGTGATATTGTGATGTTGTAACATCTAGTGAAATCTTTCACCCGTCATAAATCAAGAGAATAGGGTAGAATCTTTGGCTGTCGCCAACATATTTCACAGACAATTAGCAACCGGAGGTGAAGCCGGAATATATGAGGTTTGATGAGATTATCGCGTATGAACGGCAGGATGCTGCACAAGAAGCAACATTGAAAACCATTCAGATGTCCATAGCGGAATTATTAGTCGAATATGGCGAAATTCCGGAAGCACCGCGCGCACAAATCGATGCCGAGCAGTCCATGGAGGTTCTGAAACGCCGGCATAAACCGGCTGCCAAAGCAAACAGTGTGGATGAATTCTTAGAGAAAATGTAGACAGGAATGTTTTTTTGGCACATTTTAATAAAGCTGATACTTTTCTGCTTGAAATGGTAATTATTAGGTGTATAATAGGAATGATGACTTTAAAATACGCATGTAAGAAAGAGAGAATTTACAAATGAACGGTTTAAAAAACAACAAATGGTTCAGAGCTGCTATTCCTGCATTGTTGCTTCACTGCAGTATTGGTACTGTTTACTGCTGGTCCATCTTCAGTCAGGAAATCGCAGACTACATCGGCTTCTCCAAGGGAGCGACCGAATGGGCATTCAGCTTTGCTATTTTCTTCTTAGGTATGAGTGCTGCTTTCCTGGGGAATGTGGTCGAGAAGGATATTCACAAATCCTCCCTCATCGCTGCTATCTGCTTCGCAGCAGGTATGGCAGGTACCGGTTTCTTCATTTACTACGGCGGTGCGCACAAGGGAAGCGCATTGGCCCTGATTGGTATTTATCTCAGCTACGGTTTCATCATGGGAATCGGTCTTGGTACCGGATATCTCTCCCCTGTCAAGACCCTGATGCTGTGGTTCGAGGACCAGAAGGGTCTTGCAACCGGACTCGCAGTAGCAGGCTTCGGTGCTGCAAAGGCCATCGCCAGCCCTATCATGCAGGCCATGCTTGAAAATCTGGGTGAGGGCGGTATCTACAAGATGTTCTACATTCTGGCTGCATTTTATTTCGTGATGATGTTCGTAGGGCACCTTCTGCTGAAGAAGCCCGACGGATGGCATGAGCCTCAGGCTAAGGAGAAGGGCCAGGGCACTCTGGCTGTTATCAAGTCCAAACCCATCACCAACTATATCGGTATCTGGTTGATGTTCTACTTAAACATCACCTGCGGTCTGGCATTGATTTCTCAGGAAAAGGCAATCGTTAAGAGTATCGGTCTCGCAGGAATGGTTGGTATCATCTCCACCATCTCCGCAATCTTCAATGCCGGCGGACGTCTCGGCTTCTCCGCATGGGCTGACAAGATGAAGGACAGAAATACGATTTACAAATTAATCTTTATCCTCTCCATTGTATTTACCGGTATTGTAATTCTTACCAACGGTATCAAGAACGGCGAAGGAAATATATTGCTTACCATCCTTGTGCTTGCTTTAATCTTCGTAGTAAACGCAGGCTACGGCGGAGGTTTCTCCAATGTGCCCACCCTGCTTTCCGACCACTACGGAATGAGCAACATCAGTGCTATTCACGGCTTGACCTTGTCCGCATGGGCTATTGCAGGTCTGACCGGTAACCAGATGTCCACCTGGATTGTAAACAAGTTTGGTGATTATCAGTACGTATTGTATGCAACCATCGTGCTGTATGTCATCTCCCTGTTGACCTGTTTCTTTATGGTACGTCCTACCAAAAAGGAGAACTAATCACCTACATAAGGAAAAAGTGCGCCACCGGGCGCACTATAAGAAAAGCACCTCAGCTGAGGTGCTTTTTTGTTGCCTGTTATGTTGCGTATTGCATGCCTATTTTATTGCTGTCCGCTCCATGCCTGATAGGAACTTGTCACTGTCTTGCCGGTATTCACTGCTTCCTTTAAGAGGACGGCAAGGTATGCATCCTGCATGGCATAGGCAAAGGGATAGATTTCTGCTCCACCCTCTAAGTACTCCTTCATGCCCACCAAAAGTCTTGCGATAGCAGTCTCGTCCTCCGGCATTACATTGGTAGGGAAGGGGTTGCGGTACATCGCTTTGCCGGCGAAGGCGATTGCTTCGATTCCGGGACGGATTCCGTCATTGGCAGGTGTCAGTTTCTCAATCATCGGGTCATTTTCCGCGGAAAGGTAAAGGACGGTATCATCATCAATTTCACCCCGCACGCCCTGCACATTCAGCTGTCTGCTTCGCACATAGGTATGGTATTGTACGCCGCAGAAATCATAGAAGCCCACTGTGCCGTTGTCAAACTCCAGCTCTGCCCTGATGCGGTTGGTATCAGTCACCTCACCCTTCTGCAATACTCCGGCACGGTTCTGTGTCACCGCAATGGGGTAGGTGTATTTCTTTGCCGTAATCTTCGCATTGGCAAAGCCTGCATTCAAAAACAGTCGGATAATGCTCATGCCGTGGTACTCATGGAGTGCGGAGAGCGTCACATTCCGGATATCTCCCAGATAGCCTTCCTTGGCAATCCGCAATTTGGCATCATAGGTGGGATAGAGGAAATATTGCTCCGCCACCAGAATCCTTCCGTTGTATTCCTGTTTCACATTCCAGATTTCGTTTAATTCCTCCAAGGTATCACCGGGAGGCGTCTCTGCGAATACCGGCACACCCTTTTTCATCAGCTCCACACAGATTTCCTGATTGCTTGCCCGGTTCACCGCAACTACCACAAAATCCGGCTTCGTGGCAAGCAGCTCTTCCTGATTCATGGTCACAAAGATACCGTACTCCTTTGAAAATCTGTCCACCTTTTCCTGAGAACGCACCAGCATTCCTTTCACTTCAAATTGTTCCGGAAGGGCCTGTGCGATGCGGATATAATACAACGAACGCCAGCCGGAACCAATAATTGCGTAAGATATTTTGCCCATAGTAAACCTCCCATGCTGTCTCTATTGCTTTTGCTCTTCCTCCACCTTAATTAACTGTACTGTCGCCTTCTCAACCTGGTGATTTGCAATTGTTGCTTCTCTGATATGTAGTCCGAGTTCGGGCACCTCTATTTCAATCACTGTACCATCCTCCGGAATACTTCCCTTTTCATACAATACGAATCCGCTGAAGGTATCAAACTCGTCCCCGGTCAGGGATACACCCAGCTCTGCGGACACATCCTCCAGCAGGGCATTTCCCTGAATCTCCCAGATGTCATCCTTGATTTTCTTAATGGGAACCTCTTCCACACAGGTGTGTTCATCTCCCAAGTCACCTACCAGCTGCTCCACCAGGTCATTGATGGTGACGATTCCGCTCATTCCGCCGTACTCATCCAAAACTACCGCCAGGGTATGATGCTCTTTCCTCATATTCTTAAACAAAATGTCCGCTTTCACCGTCTCCGGCACGAAATAAGCCGGCTTGACCGCCCGGAGCATTACGTTTTCCCTACTCTTGTCCTCCATGCGGAAGTAATCCTTAGAATTCAGAATACCCACAATATTATCCGCAGTACCGTCACAAACAGGATACAGCGTATGTCTGCTCTCGTAGATGATTTCCTTCCATTGCTCCTGGGAATCACATAAATCCAGCATTACCACATCCGTTCTGTGGGTGATAATCTCATCTGCGGAAAGGTCATCAAACTCAAACACATTCTGTATAAACTCTTTTTCATCGTAATCTATGGTTCCCTTGACGCTTCCCACGTCAACCATCATGCGGATTTCCTCCTCGCTGACGCTCTCCTCTTCCTCATTGGGGTCGATGCCCATCACCTTCAGGCCCGTATTGGTTGAAAAGGTAAGAAAGTTCACGATAGGAGCAAATATCTTGGCAAGTCCGCTAATCAGAGCAGACAGTGCCAGAGCCAGCGTCTCTGCCTTACGCATGGCAATCTGCTTGGGCAAAAGCTCTCCGAATACCAGAGTAAAGTAGGATAAAATAACGGTAATGAGAATGACCGATACTGAATCCAACACATTAACGGGAATCGGCACTCCCAGTCCCACAAGCCAGTCAACTAAAACACCGGAAAAGTTCTCTGATGCAAACGCACTGCCCAGAAATCCGGATAAGGTAATTGCCACCTGAATGGTTGCGAGAAATCTCGCCGGCTCACTGGTCAGCTTTGCCAGCCTGATTGCCCGTTTATCCCCGTCCGCAGCCATCTTCGCCAATTTATTATCATTGATTGAAATCACCGCAATCTCTGCACATGCAAACACTGCGTTGAACATAATCAATACCACCTGTAACAAAATCATAAGTAAAATAGAATCTTCCAAAATCATTCCTCCTGTAAAAATGTGTAAAAAAACAAGGCCTACTCATACTTCCCAAAGTACAGACTACGCCCTATCTACTCCAACATATAATACAACGGAGGCTTATTATCTTTTGTACTGTCACCGTCGTCCATCGAAAAACTAAATACTCCTTTCTGCAAAAATGTCTGACTCCATTCTATCAGAACCATGCCCTTTTGTCTAGGATTCTGTCAAATATTTACCATTTCTTTATAGTTTTTATAAATGAATCCGATATGGAGCAGACTATTTGCAGCTTTTTTCATTAAAATTTGCGGAATCTTTTATAGCGCTCCCTTGCCAGCTCCTTGCCGCTCATATTGCTGTATTTCTTGAAAAAGGAACGCATTGCCTGCTTCATGTATCCGGCGATTTTGTCCGCCGTCTCTTCCCCGGCAGTACCGAATTCCGGTATAATGCGGTCTATGATACCCAGCTTGTACAGCTCCCGGGCAGTCAGCTTCATCGCTTCAGCCGCCTCAGCTGCCCGCTGCTCTGTCTTGTATAGAATGGAGGAATAGCCTTCCGGAGAAAGAATGGCATAGGTTGCATGCTCTGTCATCCACACCTCGTTTCCCACCGCGGTGGCCAACGCTCCGCCGCTTCCGGCTTCCCCTATCAGGATACAAAGCACCGGCACCTTTAACGCAGACATTTCCATAATACTCCTTGCAATTGCTTCTCCCTGTCCTCTCTCCTCTGCCTCAATCCCACAGAAGGCACCGGAGGTATTGATAAAGGTGATAACGGGTCTCCCGAACTTCTCCGCCTGTTTCATCAGTCTTACCGCTTTACGATACCCTTCCGGCATAGGCATTCCAAAGTTCCTTTGGATGCATTCCTGTACAGTGCTTCCGCGCATATCCGCCAGAATGGTCACCGGCATATTTTCAAACATGGCAACGCCGCCAATCAATGCACTGTCATCCCCGAAGCACCTGTCTCCGTGCAGCTCGTAGAAGCCTGTGAAGATTCGCCGGATATAATCCATGGCGGAGGCTCTGTCTGCACTACGGCAGATTTTCACCTTCTCCCAGGCGCTCCTCCTGACTCCTGAAGCTTTGGGAAGCTCCGGAAGTGCCTTCCCCGCCTTTAATCTCTTGATTTCCTTCTTATCCGCACCATGCACCTTGATCAGGTAAGAGAGAACCGCTCTCATATTCTGACGCTCTATCGTTCCGTCAATCATACCGTGCTCCAGCAGAAACTCTGCCGTCTGAAAGCCCTCGGGAAGCGTCTGACCGATGGTCTGTTGGATGACTCTGGGACCTGCAAAGCCTACCCGCGCGTTCTTCTCCGCCAAAACAATATCTCCCAGAGTGGCAAAGCTTGCCGTGACTCCGCCCATGGTAGGGTCTGTCAGTACAGAGCAATAGAACAATCCGGCATCGGAATGACGCTTCACTGCTGCCGCTGTCTTCTCCATCTGCATCAGGGAAATGATGGACTCCTGCATTCTGGCACCACCGGAACAACAGAACAGAATCACGGGCAGCTTCGCTTCAATGGCTCTTTCAAATGCTGCGGTAATCCGCTCTCCCATCTCATGTCCCATACTGCCAATCATGAAGGCAGGGTCACAGACACCTATGACAACCTCCTCACTGAGTATTCTGGCTTTTCCGATGGTGACGGCCTCCGAGGCTCCGCTCCTTTTTCTGGCAGCCTCCAGTTTCTCCTGATATCCTTCCATGTGCAAGGGATTTTCATTCTTGGGAAGTCGAAACCACGGTTCAAAGGTTCCCGTATCCACCACCATGGCAATGCGCGCCTTGGCAGCTATGGGCATATATTTCCCACATGCCGGACATATATAGAGCTTCTCCATAGCCTCCGCTCCGGTGTATGTACTCTTACACTCCGGACAGACCACACGCATCTTACTCATTTTCACTGTATAATCTCTCTTAATCTTTTTCTCCAAACCCAACATTGCTATCTACCATTTTTCCTTTCTGTCCACTGTTTTGACATTTTAATATTTTGATATTCAAACTAATGGATAGAATGATTATAGCACAGCACTTTTCATATCTCAACTATAAAATGCACAAAAAAAGAATGGGCATAGTCATCTGCCATACCCATTCTGTGTTTCACGCAGGATATTTTGATATATTTGTCACTCAACCTCAACCACGCCGTCTGCCTTGACGGTGATTTGCATGCCATCCTTCACGTAGCTTAGGAACTCCTCACCCAGGGAATCAATCACAGGCATAGTCACATGGTCAATCCAGACATCCGCAAGCACCGCTCCCGCAGCTGCAAGGGAATCAATGTGATTGGCAAAGAGCATACATGCCGGATTTTTTTCCAGGGAGCAGGCGCAATAAAGCACAAGACCACCTGTCGTCGAACCGATTGTCTGAGGCAGGCAAAGAGCTTTGTTGATAAGGGGTTTGCCATAAAGCTCCTGATTGCTTTGGTCTCCGCATTTTACTTCTTTATCACCAAATTGCAGTGCCATCTGAAGGGAAGCCAGGGTGTTAAAGCCTTCTGTGGTGACAACTGCTTCCGCAGTTACTTCACCGGGGGTTATCACTCTTCCTTGAAACCGTTTCATTCTTTACTACCTCCTGTAATGATTTTGAGAATTTCCTCATCTGTGTAATATCTTGCACTGGTATAGGTGCGGAGCTTATTGGATGAGGTAATCACGGGCATCTTTTTACAAAGAGGATTATTCATATACATAAGCGGACAGATATAAGAGGTAATCACGCCGGTAGCCTTGAGCCGCGGGGCGTATTCCGTTTGTTCAAATTGCTTCAGCACGCCGGGTGCAGCGGTAAATACCGTGTTCAGGAGCACCTTCTTATTGCCGTTCTTCTTCAGCTCCGCTTCCAGCTTACAGGTCCAGTCCTTGAGCTGCTCCAAGGAGAGGTGGGGGCAGCCAACAAAGCACAGCTTCGGCTTTGCATTGGGATCCTTCCAGATAATAGGATAATTATTTTTCACTCTTTCCAGCTCTGCATCATCAATAATATATTCTCTTGCGCCCTCTGCAATCAGACCTTCTCCCATTTCTACCGCTTCCGGAGTGAGATTAGCCACATGATAGAGTCCCACTGCACCGTTGGATGCAGTTGCTGCACCGAAATCCTTGAGATAAGCACGGGCAGAATCGTTCAACTCGCTGCCAATCCACTGATCCAATCCTACTATGTAAGGAACATCCTCCATCACCTTCATACCGATAGCGGAACCCAGCAGCTGCGCCTCCGGTTTTTTCGTAGTCTGTACCTTTACAATCCAGGTAGCCCTTCTGCCTTCGTCGGTGAGCAATCCAAAGTACGGAACATAGCCCACAATGGAGCCCATAATATCAATAATGCCGGAATTACGGTTACATCTTGCCCCAAGCACAGAGTTCGCATATACCACAGCACTGGATTCCGCCCAGGACAGAACCTCCCCCTTTTCCGGGGTATTTCCTACCTCGTCCATATAGCAGGTGCAGGTAAAGGCATTCTCGTTCATCAGTCCAAGCTCATCCAGCTGTTTCTCATAGAAATCCTGCTTGGTGTACATAAATTTATGGAACACAAGCTTCTGCAGAAAATTAGCCGGGACATTCTTATCCAATGGTCTGGGGTCCACCGAAAACTTCTGATTGGATGCAACTCCTGCATCCAGAAGCTGCTGCATTAAATCATACACCGGTGACATCACCTTGAGGCCAAAGGAGGTGACAAGATGATTATATTTCGAGGTAATCGGTACCAGCTTTTCCGCTTCAAAAGCATCACCATACATAACGATAGTCTTCATAACCTTTGCAAGCGTTTCACCCTTCTCACCGTCAAGGATGGCTTGCTGCTCTTTTGTTAATTTCATCTTTTTTCTCCTTACAGTTTCATACAGGTGTCCCATGCACCCCAAATAACACTACGAAGATTTCCGACCTGCTTCGCATCTCCGATGATATGAATATGCTTATTCTTCGGAGCAATCGGTGCAGGGTTATAGCCCACGGACAGAATCACAGAGTCAGCATCCACGTTAAAGAGCTTACCTTCCTTGTCCTTCAGGGTCACACTGCCCTCGTTTATCTCACACAATGAGGTCTCCAGACATACGGATACCTTGTTTGCCTTGAAGAAATCCCGCAAATAGCTGGTATTGGCCAGACAGATGCCGGGCGTTGTGATTAGATCATCCTGTACCTCCACAATCACGGGCTTTTTGCCGTTTAAGTACAAATCATAAGCAATTTCACAGCCTGTCAGACCGCCGCCAATCACCACAACCTTCTCACCCACAGGCTTGTTGCCAAGCAGATAGTCCACTGCCTCTACCGCAGTCTCCGCACCCTTGACGGGAAGCTTTTTCGCCTTGGCACCGGTGGCTATGATAATTTCGTCTGCAACAAGCTTTTGGACATCCTCAATTTCTGTATTCATCTTGATTTCAATGGGATATTTCGCAAGCTCGCGGATGTACCAGGCAATGAGCGCTCTGTCCTTCTCCTTGAAGGAAGGGGATGCCGCTGCGATAAATACACCACCCAGCTTGTCCGTTTTCTCATAGAGGGTCACCTGATGTCCGCGCTTCGCGCAAACGATAGCTGCCTCCATACCGCCGACACCGCCGCCGATAACCGCAATTTTCTTTTGCTTCTTCGCAGGTGTAATATAGTATTTCTTGGACTGCATTGTCTCGGGATTCAGCGCACAACGGGCAAGACCCATGGTATCCTTCAAATCCTGAGTATTTGCATGTCCCTTGGAGGAGGAGAAATTAAAGCAGCCGCTGTGACAGCAGATACAGGGCTTGATGTCCTCCAGTCGATCCTCCAGCAATTTCGTCACCCATTCCGGATCCGTCAGGAATTGGCGGGCAACGCCCACTGCATCAATCCTGCCTTCGGCAACAGCTCTGGCACCAACCTCAGCATCCATTCTGCCTGCGCATACCACCGGAATATCGACAAATTGCTTGATATGTGCCACATCCTCCAAATTGCAGTTCTCTGGCATATACATAGGCGGATGAGCCCAATACCAGGAATCATAGGTTCCGTTATCGGCATTCAGCATATCATAGCCTGCATCCTGCAGGTACTTCGCTGCCTTCTCGGATTCCTCCATATTACGTCCGACCTCAGTATAGGCTTCTCCGGGCATAGCTCCCTCACAGAAGCCCTTCATTTTGGATTCTACCGAATACCGGAGAGATACCGGATAAGCTTCTCCGCAGGCCTCTTTGATTGCCTTGACTACCTCAACAGCAAAACGGTAACGGTTTTCAAAGCTTCCGCCGTATTCATCACTGCGGTGATTGAAGAATTCTATTGCAAATTGATCCAGAAGATAGCCTTCATGAACAGCGTGAACCTCCACACCGTCAACACCGGCTTCCTTGCAAAGCTTTGCCGTCTTGGCAAATGCCTCGATAATTTCATGAATCTGCTCCAATGTCATTTCGGGACATTCGATATCATGCGCCCAACGGGATTTCTGCGGGGAGGGTGATGCCAGCTCGTGGGAGGTATCAATAACCGGTTTGATGAGGGTGCGGGTGATTTTGTTCTTGTGCAGAGGTGCAATCGCCTCCGTAATTGCCCAGGAACGACCCATGCCGGCAGTAAGCTGAACGAAAAGCTTTGCTCCGGTCTTGTGTATCTCATCCATGAACTCCTTGAGCTCCTCAAACATTTTCGGATTCTGCCAAAGCCATTTTCCCCAGAAGGTATCGCGCAAGGGCGCAATACCCGGAATGATAAGACCTACATTATTGTTGGCCCTTTCCAGAAAAAGCTTTGCCGCTTCCTTGTCAAAGTGACATCCGGTCAGCTCAAACCATCCAAACAGCGAGGTCCCCCCCATGGGACACATTACAATTCTGTTTTTGATTTCAACGTTACCGATTTTCCAAGGTGTAAACAGTGCCTCGTATTTCTTGTCCGTTGTACCCATAAAACTCCTTCCTTTCCTCCTTAATCAACTGCTATTCCAACGCCTAACGCGCCCGGACCTGTATGTGTGCTGATGCTTGCCGAAAGCGAATTATAGTATAAATCCGTTCCGGGGAAATGCTGCTTGAGCATTTCCATCCACTGCTCTATCTCCTCAGCGCTGAGCCCTGCCCCGGCAGCGCCCACATGAAGCTGATTAGGTTTTGCATCCGGAAAACGCTTCAATAAGTCCTTCTTGCACGCATCTATCATCTTTTCCTCGCATTTCTTAATGGTTCCCCGAACCTTTGCGAAGGATTCCAGCTTCTCTCCCTGAATGGATAGAACAGGCTTTATGTTGAGCACCGTTCCAATGGCTGCCACAGCCGGTGTGATTCGCCCGCCCTTTTTCAGGTACTCCAGCGTATTGACGGAGATATAAATCGTTGCGTTATAGGCATCCGCCTCCAGACTGTCACATATCTCCTTTCCCTCCATGCCCTGCTCTGCCAGCTGCTTCGCTTTCATTACAGAGTGTCTCATGGTGACAGAAATCCGATGGTTATCAACCACATATACTCTGCCCTCATATTCCTCGGCAAAGCCCTTCGCCGCCATACAGGAGCCGCTTAAGCCACTTGACATGGGGATATACACGATTTGGTCGTACCCCCGGTCTAAAAGTGTTTCCCAGGTATCCATGACATCCGCCGGAGAGGGCTGAGAGGTGGAAACATCCTTTCCGCTTCGCAAAGCTTCAAAAAACTCCTCCTCCGTCAGGTTCTCCCCCTCGAAAAACACTTCACCATCTATCAGTACCGGCATCGGTATCACATATATACCAAGCTTGTCTGCTTCTTCCTTTGCTATCCCGCTGTTGGTATCTGTCAATATTGCGATTTTCATGCTAATCCTCCACTAATCAACTCTCTTCTGTCCCCAGAAGAATATTGATACTGTTCCGGGACCGGTATGACTTCCGATTGTAGTGCCGATATTATTAATTTCCACCCTGCCGTTGAGCTTAGGAAATCTCGCTTCTATCTGTCTGGCAACCTCTTTGGCATCCTCTAAGCATGCCGAATGACACAGATAACATTTCCCTGAATAATCCGGTCCGTCATCTGCCAGCTCCGCCATCTTATCAACCGTTGCCGTGATGACCTTTTTCTTGGTTCTGATTTTGTATCTGGGAATCAGTCTTCCCAGATTATCCATATTCAGAAGCGGACAGATACTGAGCACCTGACCGATGGTTCCGGAGGTCTTGGAAATTCTGCCGCCCTTAATGTAGAAGGTAAGGTCTGTAGAGAAAAACCAGTGATGCATTCTCAGCTTGTTTTCCTCTGTCCACTGATATAATTCATCTATTGTCATTCCCTGATCTCTCAAGCCCGCTATGGTATCCATCAGCAAGCCGTATCCGGAGGATGCACCCAGGGAATCAACGATATATATCTTCCGGTCAGGAAACTCCTCTGCCAGGCTTTCCTTTGCGATATTCGCTGAGTTAATCACCCCCGTAATTCCGGAGGAAAGACACACATGAAGAATATCCAGACCCTGTTCCAAAAAGTGTCTGAAATAGTCTACAAACTCATCCGCATTAATCTGCGAGGTCTTTGTCTCCGCTCCTGCTGCCATCCTTGCATAAAACTCATCGAAGGGCATGCTCTGTCCTAAATCATCTAAATAAGGAACTCCGTCTAATTCATAATGAAAACAAATATACTTTACATTAATTGCTTCAAAATGTTCTTTTGAAAGGTCTGCCGTCGAGCAACAGCTAAGTACAAAATCCGCCATTTTATTTCTCTCCCATCAATATATTGTATATCCGGAATTATACATAATAATCCATCTGCTTTAAATTGTAACACCTAATTGTATTTTTTTGAACTAAAATCTTATTTATTTTCAGCATATCATCCTTCCCGTGTCTGATATTGCAAAAAAATGCAAAAAAAAGTATAATAATGGAATAAGATGTAAGCCGGCCAATAACAGAATGAATTATGATGGTGGGAGGATACATAATGATAACAGGAATCAATATATATGCTGTAACCTTTATTGCATCCATTGCAATGTTAATATTGTTGCTTATCGTCAGCAACAACCAAAATATCACCTATTATCTTTTCATGTACATTATGATTGCCACAGCAAATATGGGATATTATGTGTTGTCAACCTCACAATCTCTGGAAGCCGCCCTGATAGGCAACCGGCTGATATATCTGGGTGGTGTATTTATTCCTATCTTTTTGCTTTTCTCAACCATGAAATTATGCAATTTGGAGGTTCCTATATGGCTGGTCGCTCTGTTGCTCACCTTAAGCAGCATCGTACTTTATTTTGCTTTTTCCGTCGGAAAACGGAATGATTATTATTCCAGCGTTACCATGGGAAGCGAGAACGGCCTGACCTATCTGATCAAAGAATACGGTCCCATGCACAAGCTGTTTATTCTGTTAATCTTCGGCAGCATTCTGATTACCGTAGGTATTATCATTTACTCTGTGGCTACGAAAAAGAATGTTCCGAGAAGAGTGATTCTGTATCTGATGATGATTGAAATAGCAACTGTCGGATGTTACCTGCAAAAACGGGCTTTCGGTCAAGCCTTCGATCTCACGGTGTTCGCCTATCTTCTGGGGGAACTTCTGATTCTTTTGCTGCTTCCCAGAATCGGTAAATATGAAATCGAGGAAAATATCATCAATTCTTTGGATGAGAGTGTTACAAACGGATATCTGGCATTTGATGCTAAGGGTCGTTTTGTAAGCTGTAATGATTCCGCAAAAGCTTTTCTGCCGGAATTAAAGAATCAAAAGGTAGATACCCCCTTGAATCAAAAGGATACACCTCTTTTGTATGCAGAATACGGAGAGCTCCTGGGGCGTCAGCCTGCGGAGGAAAAGAAATGCCTGATTGAATCAGGCGACAGAATCCTGGAATGTACACTGAAGGCGCTTCATCTGGCAAAAGGAACCCGGATAGACGGCTATCTGGTTGAAATCGTAGATGATACCCAGCAGCAGAAGTATCTTAACCTGCTGAACCATTACAATGATGACCTGGAAAAAGAAGTTCAGGAAAAGACTGCCTATGTCAACAAGCTTCAGGAACGCATGGTTCTTGGCATGGCAGATATCATAGAAAACCGTGATACCAACACAGGCGGTCATGTAAAGAGAACCAGTGAGGTAATCCAGATTTTTGCGGCAGAGCTGCGAAAAATCGGCAAAGAATATGGATTTACGGATGAATTCTTAAGGGATTTGATTAAAGCCGCACCTATGCACGACCTTGGTAAGATTGCTGTGGATGACAGCATTTTGCGCAAACCGGGCAAGTTTACTCCGGAGGAATATGAGGAAATGAAGAAGCATTCCGAAAAGGGTGCTGAAATTGTTGCGCAAATTTTGAATGGTGTGGAGGATGCAAATTTCGTACAGATTGCCGTGAACATAGCGCATTATCACCACGAAAAATGGAATGGGCAGGGATATCCCCGGCAGCTATCCGGCAGCGCCATTCCTCTGGAGGCCAGAATTATGGCGCTTGCCGATGTCTTTGATGCCCTTGTCAGCAAGCGCTGTTACAAAGAAAAGATGGATTATGACAAAGCCTTTGTCATTATTGAAGAGTCTCTGGGAAGCCATTTTGACCCGGAAATCGGCAAACTGTTTTTAAAATGCAGACCCCGGCTGGAGGCATATTATAACGGCATAGAGTAATTTCTTTCTGCCAAGATTTTTCTTTGCACTTCGGGCAACGCATATATCTTGTTCTGTTGATATGCATTGACATAAGTACACTTTTGTATACCTACCGCCGGTTTAGTGGGGAGACATAAACCGACGGTAGAGTGGAAAAGTACCTACTAACTGAAATTTTCGAGTGTACTATAAGAGTTGATATCATACACCATAATATTCATTGATAGCTTTTCCTATAGTTGCAGTTATTCCACCACCATAAAGACTATCCAGAACTTGTGCTGTTTTATCATTTGCCAAATATCCCTCTGCTGTTTTTAATAAAATATACCTTGCATTTGCAGTCCGATACATCTTCCTTGTATTATCTTCCAATTGCTGTACAAGTTCCAACATTTCACTATTCTCTCCGGTAGCATCCCTGAACGAAAAATAGATATTCTTTAATTCCTCTTGAAGTTTTTCAGTAACTTCCGGATGCTGTTCGCTTTCCTCTACGGCACTTAAATATTTTCTCTACTGCCATATATTTGTAACAACTCAATACCGACTTTTCCATCAACCATATTGCTTTTTACCAGCTCACTTATTTCGGAAATTGCAGAATTATCCATTCTCGATTGTCTGTTCTCGATTAGTTATTCTAAGCATAGTCCTACCCAACATCCCTGTCAATTTTTTGGATAAAGAAAGAACCGACAAAGTCCTTTTCACGGTAACTTTGCTTATATCAAGCTTAGAAAGACTACGATGCTTCAAATTCATCCGCTCTTATTCACTGCTCAATCGCAGCCTTTTGCGTATTAATCTTTCTGATGACTTCCGCGTCAAATTTCTCCTTGCGCTCATAAGTATACAGACCATTCGTCTCCTGCTCAACATCATATAACTGCGTATAGCAGAATCCCATGATATTAGGATTCTTGAGAAGCGTCGTCGTAAGCCCGTCATATCTTGCGATAAATTCCTCCATTGTGGTCGGAGCCTGACCATATCCCCAAGCTGCCTTATTACCGCTTTCCACATCCCATTTGATACCACCGTATTCACTGACAAACACGGGCTGTCCTTTTTTATAATGCTGTCTGTGTGAATGCTCATCCCTGAATTCTCCACCCGCGCCGAAGGGATCATACCATGATGCAAACTCCTCTACATTCTGAATATAATTATGTACATCATAGATATCTGTTATCACATGGAAATTACCACTGGTATCGATACATGGTCTGGTATTATCGAGATTCTTGGTGATGTGGTAAATCGTCTCCAGAAATCTGTCGTCCTGTCTCCTTCCATCATAATCCCATGTTTCGTTAAAGGGACACCAGCCTATTACCGCAGGACTGTTGAAATCCCTGTTTACAATTTCACTCCACTCTTCTATCAATGCAGGCAAATTGCTGATATCGGATATATCCATTCCCCAGTTGCCGTATTCGTCCCATACCATGTATCCGAGTCTGTCACAGTGGTAGAGAAATCTCTGGGAAAATACTCTTTCATGAAGTCTTGCTCCATTGAAGCCTAAGCCCATGGAAATCTGAATATCATTTATCATTGCCTCATCACTGGGAGCAGTATAAATGCCGTCCGGATAGAAGCCTTGGTCGAGAACCAGTCTCTGGAATACACTTTTGCCGTTGAGGATAAATTTATATCCATCCATTTTCAATTCTCTCATTCCAAAATAACTGCTGACCCTATCTCTTCCAAATGAGAATTCCACCTGATACAGATTACCTTCTCCGGGCTCCCACAAATGTAATTCATCCAGCTCAATCATTGTTGAAAATCTTCCGTAAGAGGTCTTTACCTTTTTCTCACCACACACTTTTCCATCAAAAGAAACAACAACACTCAGTTCGCCATCCTGACTTACCTGTCCGTCTATTTTAATTAAGCCGTTCGTAATATCCGGATAGTACTTTACATTTTGCACATATTGCTTCGGCACATATTCAAGCCACACGGTTTCATAGATTCCTGTGGTACGTGTATATTCACATCCATGGGAATGATACTCAGCACTCTGCTTTCCTCGCGGCTGTCGGCCACTTCTCACATCATCATAAGCATAGACTACAATGGTATTGTCCCCATCCTGTGCATATTCTGTAATATCAAATGTAAAGCTTGCGTATCCACCCCTATGCTTTCCTGCAAGGGAACCGTTTACGTACACCTCAGAATAATAATCCACGGCACCGAAATGAAGCAAAATATTCTCTTCCTTACTTTTATGTAAGGATATTCTTTTTCGATACCACACTGCATTCATAAAATCAGTATGATGTACACCGCTCAGAATACTTTCCGGGCAGAAAGGAACTATGATTTTGTCAGCATATTCCTCTTTATCAATATATCCTCTTTCCTTACCACTATTGCTACAGTCAATTTCAAATTCCCATTCACCGTTCAAATTCACCCAGTTCTCACGCCAAAACTGCGGAGTCGGATGCTCCATACGATACTGTACACTTGCCATTTTTTGCCCAACCTTTCTTTCAATCCATAATTTTATGTCGGGAAAACACGTAACCCGACAGGCTATACCATATATCTCGACAATGCAGTGACTTCTATTGCATTGAATATGTATATTCCGGTGAGGGGATTGTGACCGTTGGCGACACCACCGTTTATCCCAAAGCGAATGATATCTATCTGCTGCCCACGGGATATCCCCAGAACTATTACAGTAATCCACAAAACCCCTACTGTGTATCGCAAACAGCATGCCACCTCACAGTGGCAGGGTTCTTTTGCTTGACTCCCATTTTCATGTATTCATATAAAGATTACCAATGGTCCCGGAGTGCAAGTGCAGACGTCCGGCAGTAAGAAACCGGAAGAATATACAGCCGTTGGCCTTGTAATCGGTACTATTGCTAAGTATGTAAAGAAGAAATAAATCTCTTTTAGTATTCAAGACTGTCCGCATTCAAAAGGAAATATTTCATCCCCATGATAACAAAGCCTTCATCATTTCTCCATGGCTTCTTGCTGCCATTTACAATGACAATCTTTTTGAAAGAGTCTGTGATATTACGCAGAGAATTGAACTCCTGAGTTTGCTTTTCTTCCGAAGTCATGTCATAAGCAACCTGGATGTAATATCTCTGGTTGCCTTGGTTTACCACAAAGTCAACCTCCAGCTGCTTGCGGACACGCTTGCCCTCTTTATCCTTATCGAAGATCTCAACGACACCCACATCAACATTGTAGCCACGGATCAGCAGCTCGTTATAAACAATGTTCTCCATGATATGAGTAGGTTCCTGCTGCCTGAAATTCAGACGGGCATTTCTCAGTCCCAGATCAGCAAAGTAGTATTTCAGATTTGCACCGATATATTTTCTGCCCTTAATATCGTATCGACTTGCCTTAGAAATCAAAAAAGCTTCTGCCAGATAGTCGATATGGTTAGAAATAGTTTTGTTGGTATAACTCATCTGACGCTCACCGGCAAAGGTATTTGCAATCTTGGATGGATTGGTCGGTGCGCCGATTGCAGAAGCAAGGACATCAACCAAAATACCAATCTCATCCACGCTCTGAATCTTGTTTCTTTCAATAACATCCTTCAGG
>CAZPRB010000023.1:0-28816 GCA_964588645.1 uncultured Acetatifactor sp.
AGATGAATTGAAAAAAGTATTAGATTTTGAATGGAAGGATATTAGTGATTAGTTTAACAAATTAAGTTTTGACTTGGTGAATATTAATCTGATTTTAATCTTTCACACATTTTAGTTTAATTTAGCCGGTGTAGGATATTACCATCAGCTGAGGAAAATCAAAATGAATCACGAAAAGAGAAAATCAGAAAGGGATAAAGAAAATGGATAATTTTGAAAAGGTAGAAATCTTAAGAGAGAAGGCGAATGTATCCTATGAGGATGCCAAGGAAGCTATGGAGGCATGTAACTATGATATGCTGGATGCCATGATATATCTGGAGAGGCAGGGTAAGGTGAAGGTGGGAAGTACCGCAAGTTATACCACATTCTCAGGTACCGAGACTTCACAGGAATTTGAGCAGGCTCAGAAAAGCTACGAGGATTCTTGTCAGAGAACTTCTTTGGGAGAGATAATGAATAAGTTTGGCAAATGGTGCGGACGTGTGTTTAAGAAGTCTGTGGAGATTGATTTCTGTGTGAACAGAAATGGCAGGCTGTTGTTGAAGGTTCCGGTACTGGTACTTGTGTTGGCGTTGCTGATTGCCTTCTGGTTGTTTGCGATTTTGTTGGTGGTAGGTTTGTTCTGTGGATGTAAGTATTATTTTCAGGGAATGGATACAGCCACTATTGACATAAATCAGATTTGTGAGCAGGCATCAGAGACCTGTGAGAGTATTAAGAAGGATTTTCAGAACAAATAAGGAAATGGATAAGGAATGTAGGGGTTATGGCAAACCGGATTTTAATCATTGAGGATGAAGAGAAGATTGCACGCTTTGTTGAGTTGGAGCTAAAGCATGAGGGGAATGAAGTAGAGAAGGCGTTTGATGGCAGAGAGGGTCTGGAAAAGGCTCTCTCCGGTCGCTTTGACCTGATACTTTTGGATGTGATGCTTCCGGGGTTGAATGGTTTGGAGGTTTTGCGCAGGCTGCGCATGGAGCAGGATACGCCGGTGATTATGCTGACTGCACGGGATGCGGTGATGGATAAGGTGTCGGGACTTGATGCCGGGGCGGATGATTATATCACGAAGCCATTTGCTATCGAGGAGCTGCTTGCCAGAATCCGTGTGGCATTAAAGAAGCGTGGTCAGGTGTCAGTGACACCTACCCATACCTTATCCATTAGGGGTGTGATACTGGATGAGGACCGCTATGAGGTGACAGTCAACGGTGAGTCCGTGGAGCTGACGAACAGGGAGTTTGAGCTTCTTCGCACTCTGATGCGGAACAAAAATATCGTGTTGGATAGGGAGAAGCTGATGAACGAGGTCTGTGGATGATAATACACGGGAAGATAAAGCATTTATTACCTCTTATGCACCTTACCCCGGTTCCATATCCTGCAGGGCTGTGCCTTGGAGGTAGGGCTGCGAAGCAGTAGGGATTTCAGTGCAGGACCATTATAGGGTACTAAGGGCCAGAAGTAACTCATGCCGCCGAAGGTAGGGGTTGTTATTATGGATAATGACACGAGTGTCAATCCGATTAGAAAGCCATACAGACCGAAGAAGCCTGTGGTAAGGGTCAGGAAAACCCGATAAACCCGAATGCCGTCACTGAATTCCAGATTGGTGATGGAAAGGGAGGCTAGCAGTGTGATAGCACCGTAGAACAAGACTTCTGTGGACGCCCAGTTCAAACTGACAGCTATGTCACCTATTAACAGACCGCCCACAACGGATAGGGAACCGGAAAAACGACCGGAGCTTAAGGAACCTGAATAGCGGAATAAGTCCAGCAGGAATTCCACTGCCAGGACATAGAATATCAGCCTGGGAGCAGTCAGGTTCTCTGTGGATAGCAATTGCCATTTTGATGACAGTCGTGGATAATATGCGGTAATCAACAGAAAGAGTGGCATCAGCAACAGGCTTACCGGAATGCAGAAGAAACGTACCATGCGGAAGTAGCTGCCTACCAGAGGGCTTTTGTAGTAATCCTCCGGACTCTGGGTAAATTGAAATATGGTACAGGGCAGCACCAGCACCATAGGGGAGTTGTCCACAATAATGAGAATATGCCCTTCGGACAGGTAGCTGCAGGCGATATCGGGCCGCTCTGTCAACAGGATACCGGGCAGAGGATGCCACCATTTTTTCGGAAGAAGCAATTCCTCCAGACTGTTGCTGCCCATAGTCAGTGCAGTCACCTTCAGGTTGTCAAGTGTCCGGGACAAGGTCTCCAGAAGGTCTTGGTTCACACAGTTGTCCAGATAGGCCAGAGCTACATCCGTCTGACTTTCGCTGCCTACCTTGTGCATGGCGAAGGTCAGATGGGGAGAACGGATGCGGCGCCGGATGAGATTTGTGCTGAACAGCAGTGTCTCCACGAAGCCATCCCGTGCGCCCTTTGTGATTCTCTCCGTATCAGGTTCGGCAATACTTCTGGTGGGATAGGTGCGTACATCGATCAGGATAGCCTGAGAGAAACCGTCCACCAATAAGACGGAGGGCCCGCTCAACACGTTTTGAAGAATCTCCTCCCAGGAGTCGGAGAGGGATACCTGGGCATAGCCGATTTTCGCATTCATGTATCGGAGAATGTCTTCAATCTGCTGATTCTGAGCGAAAAGAGGATTCTGTAAATCAGAAAAAATCTGTTGGAGAATTTCCGTCTTACAGAATCCGTTGATACACAGGAAGAAGCCTTTTGTGGTGCCCAGATACAAATCTCTGGTAACCAAATCAAAGCTTTTCCCAATGGGGAGTAGTTTTTTTAGGGAATGAATGTTTTCATCCAGATGTGTAGAAAGCTTCGGGTAGGAGGTGTCCTGAGGGTTCATTTTCATGTCCGGCAGCGTGGCAGCTGCACAATTCCTTTCTTCTCTTTTATTCCTATCTTTCCCTTTATATCCCGATGTTAATCATTTCCAAAAGTCCCAAAACGATTAATAAGAATGCGGAGACCAGATTCATGGTGTGCTCCGTCAGCGGCAGAAGGTGTTTCCTGCCCAGACGATTGCCAAGAGACAGGAATACAGCAGAGAAGACAAAGGTAACGGAAGCTGCCGGAAGTAAGGATAAGCCGGCAATACTGGCGCTGAGGCCGATGCCCATATTATTGACAGACAGGGCGCAGCCCAGAGCGCATGTCTCCGAAAAGCTCATGGAAGAGGAGGCTTGCTCCGGGGAGGAATGGTTTCCCGTGGTATCGCATTCCGGTCTTTGATGGTATTTTTGCAGTGCTTCCCGCATAAATTTAAGAAAATAGTATAGACCAAAGCAGATGAGGATAAGGCTGCCTGCCAGCTCCCAAAATCGGACGGATAAGAGTAAAGTAAGCTGTGCTCCCAATCCTACGGATAGGCAGGTGCCCATTAGGGTAATCGTACTGATGAACAGATTCTGCCATATTCTGATGTGTGCTTTTCGCATGCCGAAGGTGATGCCCACTAAGAGAGCATCCAGACTGGCGGACGCCCCGAACAGAAGAGAAGGTACAATTTGCATGGTAATCTCCTGTAATTGTGTCTTCTATTTACTATATTCCTTCGGGAAAAAAAGAGTTCAAAGGATGGACGGAAAAGATTTGTTTTTTCATGGTATTAGTGGTAGTATATATTCTGTTATCAGGAATAGGAATCATGTAACGAGTCGCTAATTGGCGCAGAAAAGAGGAAATTATGACGGAAGACATGACAATTATCGGAGAAGAGGCATATAGAGCGGCAAAGGAAATCCTTACCGAGGCAAATTTGGAGGAAGGCGAGCTCTTTGTGGTAGGCTGTTCTACCAGTGAGGTGGGTGGCGCAGGTATCGGAACCTATTCCAGTCCGGAGCTTGCAGAAGTGGTATTCGGCGGAATCTATCAAGCAACCCAGGAAGCGGGCGTTTATCTGGCGGCTCAGTGCTGTGAGCATCTGAATCGTGCCTTGATTATAGAAAAAGAAGCCGCACTAAAGTACGGCTACGAAATCGTGAATGTAGTGCCCCAGCCCAAGGCCGGTGGTTCCTTTGCCACAGCGGCATACAAAGCGATGGAGCATCCTGTGGCAGTTGAGCATATCAAGGCACATGCGGGAATGGACATAGGAGATACCCTCATCGGCATGCATTTGAAGGATGTGGCAGTTCCCGTCCGTATCCGCACCAAAGAAATCGGTGATGCCCATGTGGTATGTGCCCGTACCAGAGCGAAATTTATTGGCGGACAGCGCGCCATCTATAATGAGGACGCACTGTAAACCGGTGCTTCTTTGATATTCGATATTCCTTTTTCGATTTTTATCATTACATATCTGCAGCTTCGTTGATTAAGCTCATAATGGTAGAAATGGAATCCGGCTGACCGCTCTTGCTCATGGCATCTGCGTAGGTCTGTCTGGAGAAGTAAAGCTCGTGTACCTTATCCAGAAGCAGGTTGGTAGTCAGGTCATCCTCGTCAATCACAATAGAGAAACCCTGCGCTTCAAAGGATTTGGCATTGAGCAGCTGGTCTCCCCTGCTGCTTGCGGCAGGAAGGGGAATCAGGATATTGGGCTTCTTTAATGCCAGAAGCTCGCAGATGGCATTGGCACCGGCACGGGATATGACGATGTCTGCCATGGCAAACAAATCCTTCAATTCTGCTTTGATATATTCAAATTGCTTATAACCCGGTGTGTTCAGCAACAGGTTATCAACCTTATCTTTACCGCATAAATGCACTACCTGGAAATCCGTCAGCAGTCCGGGGAGTGCTTCTCTTACGGCCTTGTTCACATTCGCCGCTCCCAGACTTCCCCCGATTACCATAATCACAGGCTTATTGGCAGTGAAGCCGCACATATCCAGTCCGGCAAGCTTATTGCCCTGAGCCAGTTCGGAGCGGATGGGAGAGCCGGTGAGGACTGCTTTTGCCTCCGGTAACAGCTTCAGAGTCTCCGGGAAGTTGCAGCATACCTTCTTGGCAACGGGAATACAGAGCTTATTGGCAAGACCCGGCGTCATATCGGATTCGTGAATGATGCAGGGAATGTGCAGGGAAGCCGCAGCGCGAACCACAGGCACACTGACAAAGCCACCCTTGGAAAAGACCACGTCCGGCTTGAATTCTTTTAAATATTTCTTGGCTTCACCATATCCCTTTATCACCCGGAAGGGGTCTGTAAGGTTCTTAGGGTCGAGATAGCGGCGGAATTTTCCCGTAGAGATACCGGTGTAGGGAATATCAAAATCGCCAATCAGCTTCTTCTCGATGCCGTCATAGGAACCCATGTATGCAATTTCATAGCCTGCTTCCCTCAGGGAAGGCAGTAAAGCGATATTGGGCGTCACATGTCCTGCGGTGCCGCCGCCTGTCAAAACGATTCTTTTCATGGAAGCAAATCCTCTCTTTTCCTTTCGTTAAATCATGCTCTCCAGCGCTTTTGCAAGCTGATCCGGACAGGATGTGGCTTTGAAGCCGCAGCGGATTCCCTTTAATTTGGAGATTGCTTCCTCCGGAGACATACCCTTTACCAATGCGCTGATTCCCTGGAGATTGCCGTTACATCCTCCTGTGAAAACAACGGATTCAATGACGCCGTCCTTTAACTCAATATCAATCATGGTAGAGCAAGTGCCCTGTGTACGGTATTTCATAGTGTCTTCCTTTCTATGATAAAATATTTATTCCGCAGAGATTTTATGCAAAAAACCCGCAAAAGATTTGTATTCATTATATTCTTTGTCGGGGATGCTGTCAAATGAATGGCAACCGTATCATGAATTGTATCTATCTGTCTTTCCTTGCTGAAAAATGACGATGAGTCATCATACAAAAACCAAAATAAGTGCGATATACTTAGGGTGTTCTGAATTCATGTGTGAAATTGCGGGAAAGGATGGATATGCCATGTTTGAGATTTTTAAGGAAGAATGGATGATTACTGTTTTGATGCTTTTTTTTATGGGAATGAGCATTTGCCTGCGGGTGCTGCTGGGAATGCTTTATCAGAATATGATTGAGGAAGCCGATAATATGGCATCCACGGAGAACAAGCTGCTAAAGCAGTGTAAATTGAAGTTTGCCAATTGTTATCAGTTAAATAACGGAGTGGCAAATATTCCGGTGTTTGTGGACAGGTTTTTAAATCGGTTGGCGCTGGGACAGCTTTCCTTCGAGACCATGTACCATCTTTCCGGTCAGACTATGCTTCTGTCGGTGGTCAGCGCCGGCGTAGGTATTTGCAGAAGTATCTTAAACGGAAGAATGCTGGGAGAGATTCTTCCCTTTTATATTGTCAGCTGTGTGGGCTTGTATCTGTATTTTTCTGTCTCTGCGGTAGTGGATGTCCGGGGAAAAAGACGGGTGCTGAAGGTGAATTTAGTGGATTATCTGGAAAATCATCTCTCCGCGCGAATGGATGTGACGGAGAATGATATGGACATGCTTTTCGGTGCACAAAGGAGGGAGCGTGGCAGCAGGAGAGAGAGGCTTACTGAGAATCAGGGCAGAAGAACGGTGGAGCTGATGCCCATCGGCGGACAGATAACAGCCACCCCAAGGCGCCTGCCCGAACCGGCAGAAACGGTGAGTGAGGAGGAATTGGAGGCCTTATTGAAGGAATTCCTAGCTACCTGAAAAAATAAGCTTGAATTTGCATTACAACTTTGCTACACTAAAACGGTATGATTAATACCTTGATAGATTAGAGGAGTGAAAGTATGAGCAAACAGGTATCATTTGATTATTCCAAGACCGGTTCTTTCATTTCTGCAGAAGAAATCGGTTATATGAAAAAATTAACCTTGGATGCAAAGGATTTACTGGTATCCAAGACAGGTGCAGGAAATGACTTTTTGGGATGGATTGACCTTCCCGTAGATTATGATAAGGAAGAGTTTGCAAGAATCAAAGAGGCAGCCAAGAAGATTCAGAAGGATTCAGAAGTGCTTCTGGTGATCGGTATCGGTGGTTCCTACCTCGGAGCAAGAGCTGCCATCGAATTCCTGGGACACAGCTTTTACAATGTGCTGGACAAGGCAAGCCGCAAGACTCCTGAGATTTATTTCTGCGGTAACTCTATCAGCTCTACTTATTTGAAGCATTTGATGGATGTCGTGGGTGACAGAGATTTCTCCATCAATATGATTTCCAAGTCCGGTACCACAACCGAGCCCGCTATCGCTTTCCGTGTATTCAAGGAGATTCTTGAGAAGAAATACGGCAAAGAGGAAGCTGCTAAGAGAATATATGCGACTACCGATAAGGCTAAGGGAAGCTTGAAGAATCTGGCTGACGAGGAAGGCTATGAGACCTTCGTAGTACCTGATGATGTAGGCGGACGTTTCTCTGTTCTGACTGCAGTGGGTCTGCTTCCTATCGCAGTAAGCGGTGCAGATATCGATAAATTGATGGAAGGTGCTGCCAGCGGAAGAAAGCGTGCGTTGGAGAACGATTTTGAGAACAATGATGCATTGCAGTATGCTGCACTTCGTAATATCCTGCTTCGCAAGGGCAAATCCGTAGAGATTCTGGCAAACTATGAGCCTGCAGTACACTATGTAAGCGAGTGGTGGAAGCAGCTCTTTGGCGAGAGTGAAGGTAAGGACCAGAAGGGTATCTTCCCTGCAAGTGTAGATTTGACTACAGATTTGCACTCCATGGGACAGTTCATTCAGGACGGTTCCAGAATTATGTTTGAGACTGTTATCAATGTGGAGCAGTCCAGAGAAGAGATTATTATCGGCGAGGAGCCTGTGGATTTGGATGGCTTGAACTATCTGGCAGGCAAGAGCGTTGATTTCGTCAATAAGAGTGCGATGAACGGAACGATTCTGGCACATACCGATGGTCAGGTGCCTAACTTCGTGGTAAATGTTCCCGAAGTAAATGAGTTCTGTTTGGGAGAATTGTTCTACTTCTTCGAGTTTGCATGCGGTGTCAGCGGATATCTGCTGGGTGTTAATCCCTTCAACCAGCCCGGTGTTGAGAGCTACAAAAAGAATATGTTCGCTCTGCTTGGCAAGCCCGGCTATGAGGCTCAGAGAGAAGAGCTGCTGAAGCGTCTTTAATGATAAGTAAAACCAAGAATAAGCCTGCGGGAGAAATTTCGCAGGCT
Source organism: uncultured Acetatifactor sp. (assembly GCA_964588645.1). Taxonomy (GTDB): domain Bacteria; phylum Bacillota; class Clostridia; order Lachnospirales; family Lachnospiraceae; genus Acetatifactor. Next base: position 8,068 of record CAZPRB010000023.1, read on the forward strand.
TAATTTAACGCAGGCAAACCGGCAGAAAGGAAATGTTTCATATGAAGATTGTATCGCTTGAGAGGAACAGTGCAGGTACGGATATTTCTGTAGAGTGTTGGAAGGAATTTGGAGAGCTTATCTGTTATCCCAACACTGTGACGGAGGAGGAAGTCCGTGAGCGCATCAAGGATGCGGATGTGATTATAGCCAATAAGTCCCCTATGAATGAGCGTACTCTGAAGGATGCGCCCAAGGTGAAGCTGATTTGCGAATTGGCGACCGGTTTTGACAATTGCGATTTGGAGTATTGTAACGCAAGGGGAATCAAGGTTACCAATGTGAGAGATTATTCTACGGCCATGGTGGCACAGCATACCTTTACACTGGCGCTGGCATTAAGCCAGAAGCTGGTGTATTATGACACTTATGTCAAATCCGGTGCCTATGCAGCACAGGACCGTTTCTCTAACTTTGACATGCCTTTTTCGGAATTGGACGGCAAGACCTGGGGAATCGTAGGTATGGGGAATATCGGCAGGAGAGTGGCGAAAATTGCAACGGCCTTCGGCTGCAGAGTAATCTTTTATTCTATTACAGGGAAAAGTACCTGTACCGATTATCCGCAGGTAGACAAGGATACATTGCTTGCAGAGAGTGATTTCCTGTCCCTGCACTGTCCGTTGAGTGACCTCTCCCGGAATTTTATTGACAGAGAAGCATTGCAGAAAATGAAAAAAACAGCTATTCTTATTAATGTAGCAAGAGGACCGGTGGTAAATAATACGGATTTGTATGAGGCATTGCTGGCAGGAGAGCTTCAGGCAGCCGGCCTGGATGTCCTGGAAAAGGAGCCGATTACGCCGGACAATCCCTTGAGCAGGCTGCAGGACAGCAATCAGCTTATCATCACACCACATCTGGCATGGGCCGGCGTGGAAGCCAGAACCAGATGCGTGGAGGGTGTCTATCGGAACATACAGGCCTTTGTACAGGGCAAAGACAGGAATGTGGTAAACCCCTAGCTGAGTGACCTGTAAGAGCAGTCAGGGTAAGGAGCGGGGAATGAGCGAGGAAAAGAGAATGATAGATATAATCAAAGAATTAATGAAAAAGTATGAGGAGATTTTAGTGTATCTGGTAGTGGGAGTGCTCACCACCATTTTCTCCTGGGGAGCCTGCTTTGTGGCAGAGTTTTTGGGACTGGATTCCGGAAATGATTTCCAGAATTTTATCATTAACACCATCGGATGGGTTGCAGGTGTCTTGTTTGCCTATCCTTTGAACCGAAAGTGGGTATTTCACAGCAAAAATCCGGAGATTCTGAAGGAATTTATAGGATTTGCAGGTTCCAGACTTTCTACATGGATTCTGGATATTCTGATTATGTGGGTTACCGTCAATGTCATCGGCATGCATTACTGGGTTGCGAAGATATGCATCTCGGCGGTGGTTGTAACCATTTTGAATTATGTATTCAGTAAGATATTAATTTTTAAGAAGAAATAGAACCTACGTTACGAAGGAGAAGAGTAGGGATGGGAAAAGTAACTATCAAGGATATCGCCAAAGAGGCAGGCGTCTCTATATCCACGGTATCTAACGCGTTGAACGGTGTGAATGTTCTCAGACCGGAGACCCGGGAGCATATATTGGAGGTAGCTGACAGGCTGCACTATGTTCCGAATCTAAACGGCAGAAATTTAAAGTCGAAGGCCACGAAGGTTATCGGTCTGTTCGTGACTTCCTTAAAGGGCCCCTATTTTGCTACACTTGCGGACATTATGTTCAGGGAGTGCAAGAGATATGGATATGAACTGAATATTTTTGTCACATGGGAAGAGAAATCCGCTTTGACCAGTATACTTGGGAAAAGAGTTGACGGATGTGTCGTTTTAGCTGACACGGTGGATAAAAGCGGCGCGGAGCGTATCAAGGAGCTGGAGGTACCCACTGTTTTCCTGGACAGGAATTTAGCCGCAGATAAAATATCCAGTGTGTTGTTCGATTCCCACAAGGATGGTAGCTCCGTGGCGGAGTTTTTGATAGGTCGAAATAAGAAAAGGGTAGCTGTGATTCAGGGTGCCATGAACAACTACGATGCCATTGAGCGATTCCGAGGCTTCAGTGACCGTATGGCAAGGGAAGGTATCGTGCTGGAGCCGCAGTATATCCTGGAAGGCGGCTTCGAAAGAGAATGGTCCCGTGATACGGTGCGGGATTTTCTGAAACAGGGTCTGCCTCTGCCGGAGGCATTCTTTGCAACAAACGATTTGAGTGCCATCGGCTGCATGGATGCTTTGCTGGAAGCCGGATACAAGATTCCGGGGGATACAATGGTAATCGGTGTGGATGATATTGAACTCTGCGAATGGTACAGCCCCAAGCTCACCACGGTGAAGACCGGCTATGAGAAACAGGCAAGTGTGGCAATTACCAAGCTGGTGAAAATGATTAACGGAGAAGAAACCGGGGAGATCATTAAGCTCAAGGGACACCTAATCGAAAGGGAGTCTACAGCCCGGATATAGAGGAAGGTTAGACCCCGGAACTTGGGGGAGAGCAGTGGAATTTCGTTGTGACAAATGTGAGCGTTTCTCATATGCGCAGCTTTGGAATCCATTTTGTGTCTTTTGTCACCGAAAACAGCAGGCTCCGTCTGTCCGCCCTACGCATACAGCTATTTCTTCAAAGCAAATGTGAGAATTTCTTATGTGCGTAGCTTTGGAATCAGGTTCCTGTTTTCCTACCCGTTGAACAAAAAGTAGCACCCCGTCCGAGAAGCCGATACATTTATATGTATCAAAGCTTCGCGGACGGGGTGCTGCTTTTTGTCCAACCTTAGGAAAATAGGAATAATCATAGATTCCAAAGACGCACATATTAGAAATTCAGCATTTGGTTTTCGAAATAGCTGTGTGCGTAGGGACGGACAGACGGAGCCTGCTGTTTTCACTACAAAAGACGCAAATAATCATAAATTCCAAAGCGCGCATATGTTAGAAACTCCACATTTGTCACTCCGAATTCCACTGCCCTCCCCAAAGTTCCGGGGTCGGAGGATATCCTATGTGAGCGGGCTGTAGATTCCCTTTCGAATGGTTTTGCGGTAGTCGGAGGGGGATACTCCCTTTTGTTTCTTGAATATACGGCTGAAATACAGCGGATTGTCGTAGCCTACGATGGAACTGATTTCCGTGACATTATATTCGGTGTTTTCCAACAGGTTCATGGCGTTGGAGATTCGTATGGACAAAATGTATTGCATGGGAGTGGAGCCGGTGTATTGCTTAAAGTTCCGGATAAACCAGCAGGTACTCATGTGTCTGGAGGCAGCATACTCTTCTATGCTGATATTCTGATTATATTTTTCGCTAAAGTAGGCAGTGGCAATTTTGATTTCCTCTGCGATAAGGCTGCTGTTCAGCTTCTTCTCCGTGCTGAGGTATCGGTGAATTTTGATCAAAAGCTGTCTCAGCTGCATTTCCAGCATTTCCTCATAATCATCATTACACATCTGCAATTCCTGAATCATATTCAGGAAATAGTTCTGATATTCCCAACCGGAGCCGCAGTAAATTACCTTAAGAGCGTCTGAGAATCCGTAGCTGCGAAGGATATCTTCCACACAGCTGCCGGTGAAATGTACCCAGTAAACCTCTGTGTGGTCTTGACAGTAATACACGTATTTCTGGGGCTCTCCCGGTCGGTACAGTACCATATGTCCCTCCGTGACAATCTCATCCTTGCCGTCAATGAAAAAATGTGCCCTACCGGAGGCGATATAGAGTAATTGATAATCCAGACGGCCTTTGGGTCTCCATGTGGGGAATTCCGGAATGGTGTAGAGACGATAGAGCCCGCAGCTTGTCACCAGCAAGGGCTTGCTATGGTCGTTGATTTCATTTGTGCAGTTGTGGAGATAGGCTGAATTGGTATACATTTGTACTCCCTTCGGCGAATGTAGGCAAGAAATCTTTGATAAACTTATTGTATCATTTTGTGCATGTTCTGTCTAATGTAAGTCATGTATTTTCACTCTTTAATCTAATATAATATTAAAAAAACGACATGGAGGGAAGGATAATGCTGATTGTACCGAAACACTATGAGAATTTGCAGGTCTTAAGTGAAAATACTATGCCGAACAGGGCATATTATATTCCGGCTTCTGTGAAAATGGACGGACTTGTTCAGAAACGTGAAATGTCAGACCGTCTGCAGCTGCTGAGCGAGGAATGGAATTTCCGGTATTACGAGAGTATTTATGATGTGGAGGAATTCTTTGGGGCGGATTATGATGTGTCCGCTTTTGACAAGCTTCCCGTGCCGGGTGTCTGGCAGAATTTTGGCTATGACTGTCATCAGTACAGCAATCACAGATATCCGATTCCCTTCGACCCACCCTATGTGCCTCAGGATAATCCCTGCGGTGCTTATGTGACGGAATTCGATTACACGGAAGTGAAAGAAGCGCCGGAGGTGTATTTGAATTTTGAGGGTGTGGATTCCTGCTTTTATGTGTGGATGAACGGTGCCTATGTGGGATACAGTCAGGTGAGTCATTCCAGTTCGGAATTCGATGTGACGAAATATATGAAGGAGGGCAGAAACAGACTGGCAGTGCTGGTGCTGAAATGGTGTGACGGAACCTATATGGAGGACCAGGACAAGTTCCGTATGAGCGGCATTTTCAGAGATGTATTTCTGCTGAAGAGACCGAAGAACTGTCTCTTTGATTATTTTGTGACGACAGCCATTGCGTCTCCGAAGGAGCCCAAGAAGGCTTGTGTGGATATCCGTTTACAATATTTGAAGGAGGCTTGTGCCACACGGGTTAGGATTCTGGATGCAGCAGGAGAAGAGGTGGCTGCAGCTTCTGCGGACGGAGAGGATGTAAAGCTGGAGATTCCTGCGCCGGTTCTCTGGAATCCGGAGGCACCTTATCTATACACCTTGGTGCTGGAGACGGCAGATGAGGTCATTACGGACCGCATCGGAATCAGGAAAATAGAGATTCTGAATAATAATGTGTATATTAACGGTGCACTGACCAAGTTCCGTGGAGTGAATCGCCACGATTCGGACCCTGTGAACGGATTTGCTGTCACCATGGAGCAGATGAAGAAGGATTTGGCGGTGATGAAGCGGCACAATGTCAATGCCATCCGCACCAGTCATTATCCCAATTCGCCCATCTTTTATCAGCTGTGCGATGAGTATGGTTTCTATGTGATTGACGAGGCGGATATTGAGACCCATGGTTCCGCTTCCATTTACTATAAGGACGATGAGAGCAGGGACAATGAGGAGTTTCATTGGAGTGACCATATTGCCAATAACCCGGAGTTTATTCCTGTCATAATGGACCGTGTGCAGAAATGTGTGCAGCGTGACAAAAACCGTCCCTGCGTTATCATCTGGTCCATGGGAAACGAGAGCGCATATGGTGTGGGCTTTGAACATGCATTGAAGTGGACGAAGGACTTTGACCCTGACAGACTGACACATTATGAGGGAGCCTGGTTCAGCAAAAAAGGTGTAAAGCATGATTTCTCCAATATAGATTTATTCAGCAGAATGTATGCAAGCCTTCAGGAGATGGAGGATTATTTGGCAGACAGCCCTGACAAACCGTTTATCCAGTGTGAATACTGTCATGCCATGGGTAACGGCCCCGGAGATCTGGAGGATTATTTCCAATTCTTCCGGAAGCATGATGGCTTGTGCGGCGGCTTTGTCTGGGAGTGGTGTGACCACGGTATTTATAAGGGTATGGCAGAGAACGGCAAAGCGATGTATTACTACGGCGGCGACCATGGTGAGCTTGTGCATGACGGCAACTTCTGTATGGATGGTCTGGTATATCCGGACCGCACACCGCATACCGGTCTTTTGGAATTCAAGAATGTCCACAGACCTGTGAGGGTTGTTTCCTACAATCAGAAGAGCGGAGAATTGGTTCTGCACAATTACTTGGATTTCACCAATACGGCAGATTGCCTGACTGTGAAATATGAAATCAACTGTGACGGTGAGGTGGTTTCCTCCGGTGAATTGCCGGATGTGAGCATTCCGCCTTTGAGTACGGGAAAGATATCCTTTCAGCCGAATGTACCTGCCAAGGGCAAGTGTTATCTGAAGCTTTCCTACTGTGCAAGCCGAGACAGTGCATTTGTGGAGAAAGGATATCTGTTGGGATTTGATGAGATATTGCTGGAAAATGCAGATGGCAGAAATCAGTCTGCAGAGCAGATGCGCAAGGAAGTCTGTGCCGGAGAGGTGAAGGTGGTCGAGGAGGCTTGCACTCTGGAAATTGCAGGACCGGATTTCCGCTATAGCTTTGACAAAAAGAGCGGCGTGTTTGGTCGGATGGTATTTGCAGGCCGTGAGCTGATTCATCAGCCCATGGATGTCAATATCTGGCGTGCACCTACAGACAATGACCGCAATATTAAGGTAGAGTGGCTCAGAGCCCAATATCATCAGGCAAAAGCAAGAGCCTATGAGACCAAATGGGAAGTGACCTCGGAGGGTGTGAGAATCAGCTGTACGTCCTCCTTGTCTGCACCGACGATACAGCGTATGGTATCCATCGACGCTGAGTGGAAGATTGATGCAAAGGGTATTGTTACGGTGAAGATGGATGTGCTGAGAAATACAGGGCTTCCGGAGCTGCCCAGATTCGGTATCAGAATGTTTCTGCCGAAAGAACTGACAGAGGTAAGCTACTACGGCATGGGCCCTTATGAGAGCTATATTGACAAGCATCATGCAAGCAGCCATGGTCTGTACCGTGATAAGATTGAGAATCTGCATGAGGATTATTTACGACCCCAGGAGAATGGAAGTCATTATGATTGCGACTACGTCATTTTGGAAAGTGAGGCATTTGGTCTGAAGGCTGTCAGCCGGAATACCTTTTCCTTTAATGCATCTGTGTACTCTCAGGAAGAATTGACGGAGAAGGGACATAATTTTGAATTGGAGGAGTCCGGAAGTTCGGTGCTTTGTCTGGACTATGTACAGAATGGTATCGGCTCCAACAGCTGTGGTCCCAAGCTGGCGAAGCAGTACAAGCTGGATGGAGAAAGCTTCACTTATACGATGAAGCTGATTCCTTTTACAAAATAACAGAGGGATTGGAAATATGAAAATGGTGGCAAGATTAAATTCTTGCCACCATTTCTTCTACCAGCAATGCGGAATGCTTTGCTGCTGCTCTTTCAAAGGTAGGATAATCCATTTCTGCACTGTCATCTGCCTTGTCGGAAATGGCACGGATGATTACAAAGGGAATGCCGTTCAGGTAAGCTCCGTGAGCGATGGAGGCACCTTCCATCTCGGCACAATCCCCCTGAAAGGTGGCAATCAACCTGTTCTTGACCTCCTTGCTGGAGATGAACTGGTCGCCGCTGACCACTCTGCCGGTCAGGGTGCGGATGTCGGGATTGACTTTTGCACAGGACTCCTCTGCCAAAGCGATTAAGCGTTCATCAGCCTTAAATTCACGACAACCCATCTGCGGCACCTCACCCGGCTGATAGCCGAAGATAGTGGTGTCCATGTCGTGGTGGAGAGCATCCTTGGAAATCAGGATATCTCCGATATCCAGCTTGGCATTCAGGGAGCCTGCCACTCCGGTGTTAATCACATGGGTCACCTGAAAGAGGTCTGCCAGAATCTGGACGCAGAGAGCAGCATTTACTTTGCCGATACCGCTGCGCACAATCACCACAGGAGCGCCGTTTAGGATACCTTCGTTGAATTCCATGCCTGCCTTGGTTGTAATCTTTGTGTCGGTCAGCTGGGACTTGAGTTCTTCTACCTCAAGCTCCATGGCACCGATGATTCCTATTTTGTTCATGCTTCACAATTCCTTTCTGAAATCCTTGTAAGTCGTTATTCCGGATATACGAGTCTGCTGTCATCAATGTGATAAAGCACACAATCCAGATATCTTTTTGCCAGATAGTTTGCCATGGGAAGATTCATATCCAGATAGTTGCCGCAGTCCTTGGCGGAAGCGCCGGGTACCGCGTCGTGATAATCACGGATGAATTCAAACATTTCGACCATGAGCGGAACAATGTCTGCAGAGGTATAATCCCCTGCCAGCAGAAGATAGAAGCCTGTGCGGCATCCCATGGGACCAAAGTAGATGGTTTTGTCCTTGTAAGAGGGATGGTTGCGCAGGAAAGTGGCGGCAAGGTGTTCAATGGTGTGCATTTCTGCGGTATTCATGACGGGCTCCTCGTTGGGACTTGTCATGCGCAGGTCAAAGGTCGTGATGACTTCTGCCCCTACAGTATCCTTGCGGGATACATAGACTCCCGGCTGTAATTTAATATGGTCAATGGTAAAACTTGCAATTTTTTCCATAATCTGCATCCTTTCTTCTGATTCGTAGTTCCAAACATTACTCTTAGTATACACTAAAGCGGTGATAATGAAAACTGTAAAATCATACAGAAATTTGCAACAAAATCTGCAAATGTAATTTTCAAGGATTCTGCGGTACGAAACCACTATCCGATACTTGAGAAGCAGGAATCAATATGCTATAATTTTACATTGGAATCAGTAGAAAGCATATTTTCATATGTGAGAAAAAGAGGATGTAAAAATGGTATATCAGAATATTTTAGAGGCAATGGGACATACACCCATGATAAAGCTGAATCGCATGGCAGACCCGGAGGCGGCCGACGTCTATGTAAAATTTGAAGGACTGAATGTGGGCGGTTCCATCAAAACCAGAACTGCCTTCAATATGATACAGCAGGCGGAAAAGGACGGCAAAATCCATCAGGATACTATCATCGTGGAACCTACCAGCGGTAATCAGGGAATCGGACTTGCACTGATTGGAGCGGTGAGAGGCTACAAAACCATTATTATCATGCCGGACTCCGTAAGTGAGGAGCGCAGAAAGCTGGTACGCCATTACGGTGCGGAGGTAATTTTGGTACATGATGCAGGCAATATCGGTGATTGTATTGAAGAGTGTGTGAAGACCGCACAGAGACTGGCTGAGGAAAATCCCAAGGTATTTATACCACAGCAGTTTGAGAATCCGGCGAATCCCATGGTACACAAGTGCCATACGGGAATAGAAATTATTGAGCAGATTGACGGTCCCATTCACGGCTTCTGTTCAGGTATCGGAACCGGCGGAACGCTCAGCGGTATCGGAGAGGTGTTGAAGGCACATACTCCGGAGATTGAGATATGGGCGGTGGAGCCGGAGAACGCAGCAATTCTGGCAGGCGGAACGATAGGTACGCATTTGCAGATGGGTATTGGTGACGGACTGATTCCCGGCAACCTGAATCAGGAAATTTATGATGATATTTATATCACTACTGATGAGGAGGCTATCGAAACAGCCAGAAATCTGGCCCGTATGGAGGGAATTATGTGCGGTATCTCCAGCGGAACCAACGTGGCAGCAGCATTGAAGCTTGCCAAGAAGCTTGGAAAGGGCAAAACGGTAGTGACGGTATTGCCGGACACTGCAGAGAGATATTTCTCTACACCTCTCTTTGAGGAGTAGAATTGTGACGCGCATCAATCCAATAGAATATGCCAAGTAGTGCGAGAACACATCCGATTACACATCCAATGGCTTTCAGAAGTTCATTTCCTGTGTAATCGGGGAGTAGTTGCTCCGGTGTGTACTTATAATCTATGTGATTCAGTGTGTATGCCGGAATCGTATCGCCGATTTGGTACTGAACATAAACATCATGAGGAACCAAAAGCTTATCCGTTGCATCGTGTCCGTAATACAGATAATAGTTCTCTGTGTTGGAGAACTCTGATGAGGAATAGGAATCCATTTTTTTATTGATAATCATCACATCATCTATGAAATAGTTTTCTCCCAAAACCATATGATTCATCTGTTCCTTATGACGAAAGGCAGTAAGCGCAACCTGCGACCATACCATAACAAAGCAGATAGCTAATATCAGGAAGCAGCTTTTGTAGATTTGTTTTCTTCTTCTGATTTTTCTGAGATCGTTTTCTTGTTGTTTTTTAACCAGTTTATGTGACATTTTGTTCTCTCCTCCGTTTTGCATTCATATAGTTTATTCCGACCTCCTTTTTATGTTTCACTTTTGTTACCAATTGTTGAATGGAAGCAAGGTCTGGATTTGTTACATTGTCTTCCGTTGATTTCTGTATGTATTTTAGCATATCTTTCAATGATTGGCTAGGGTTTCCTTCTGTTCCTTTGGTATTCGTTTCTTTTCCGCTTTGAAAAAAAGCCTTGACATATGGGATATCTGTCATTATACTTCATAATAGTTTGATATTCAAAGTATTTATGTGAGGAGCGTATGATAGGAAAAATAAGAGGAACCGGGTCATATGTACCGGACAGAGTGATGGACAACAACGATCTGTCAAAATTTATAGACACGAATGACGAGTGGATTCGGGAGAGAACAGGAATTGTCAGGAGACATATCATTGAAGATGACACTACCGTCACTATGGCGGCAAAAGCGGCGCAGCGCGCATTGGAGAATGCCGGAATCACGGCGGAGGAGATTGATATGATTTTGCTGTCCACTGTCTCTTCCAATGTGATGCTTCCCTGTACGGCTTGTGAAGTACAGAAGATTATCGGAGCGGTCAACGCAGTATGTTATGACATCAATGCGGCATGCAGCGGTTTTATGTTTGCATGGAACAGTGTGCAGGCGTACATAAGTGCCGGAATGATTCAGACAGCACTGATAATCGGAGCGGAGAGTCTTTCCAATATTCTGGATTGGACAGACAGGGGAACGGCGATTTTGTTTGGAGACGGTGCAGGCGCAGCTGTGGTCACGGCACAGGAAGGAACGCTTTTCCCGGCGGTCATGCATTCTGATGGTGCAAGGGGAGATGCACTGATGGGGCAGAGTAGATTCCGCAGGCAGGAGAGCTCGTTGCCGGAGTGTACAGGCAGGCATATTGCAGCAGGGGAGGCTGCAAAGCCGGAGACGCCGATGCAGTCTTTCAGAAGATTTCCGCCGGAGACCTATGTACGGATGGATGGTCAGGAGGTTTTTAAATTTGCGGTGAGACAGGTCCCTAAGGCGATTACAGAGTTGCTTGAGAAATGCAGCAAGACCGAAGATGATATTGATTTGTTCATCCTTCATCAGGCCAACCGGCGAATTGTTGAGGGTGTAGCGAAACGTCTGAAGGTGGAATTGGAACGCTTTCCCATGAATCTCATGGAATACGGCAATACCTCCTCTGCCAGCATTCCGATTCTGCTGGATGAGCTCAACAGGGAGGGCAGATTGAAGACGGGCATGAAGCTTGTGATGGCCGGCTTCGGAGCGGGGCTGTCCTGGGGTGCTGCTTACATGGAGTGGTAAAGGGAACAGCGTAGGAAATATTGGTAATTACCGGTGAGACCGGATTACAATACATGTAGCGTTAATAGCAATCAGAAAGAACAGTGAAAAGGAGAACGAAAAAAATGTTTGAGAAAATGCAAGAGTTAATCGCAGATGGTTTGGGAGTAGATAAGGAGAAGGTTACAGAGACAGCATCCTTCAAAGAGGATTTGCAAGCGGATTCTTTGGATTTGTTTGAGTTGGTGATGTCTCTGGAGGAGGAGTTTGGTGTAGAGATTCCTTCTGATGACTTGAACAATATCGTAACTGTTGGTGATGTCATGAAGTATATTGAAAATAAACAATAAATTTCTGAAAGAAATCGCATATGTGAAGAAAGAAAGGGCTTGCAGATATGAAAACAGAGGTAACCAAATTATTAGGAATTAAATATCCCATTATTCAGGGTGGAATGGCATGGGTTGCCGACTATCATCTGGCAGCCGCTGTCTCGGAAGCCGGGGGGCTGGGTATCATCGGAGCGGGTGGTGCGTCAGCATCCTGGGTAAGAGAGCAGATTCAGGAGGCAAGGAAACTGACAGATAAGCCTTTCGGTGTGAATGTGATGTTGATGAATCCGGAAGCAGACCGGATTGCAGAGGTCATCGTGGAAGAGGGTGTGAAGGTGGTCACCACCGGAGCAGGTAATCCTCAGAAGTATATGAAAATGTGGAAGGATGCAGGAGTCAAGGTGATTCCGGTAGTGGCATCCGTGGCGTTGGCGAAGATTATGGAGAGATGCGGAGCAGACGCAGTGGTGGCAGAGGGAACTGAGTCCGGTGGGCATATCGGTGAAACCACAACGATGGCTTTGGTGCCACAGGTGGCAGATGCTGTGAGTATTCCTGTCATTGCAGCAGGTGGCATTGCGGACGGCAGAGGTATCGCCGCCGCCTTTATGCTGGGTGCAAAAGCAGTTCAGATGGGCACCCATTTCTGTGTGGTGAAAGAAGCCAACATACATGAGAACTACAAAAATATGGTTTTGAAAGCGAAAGATATAGACACCCGGGTGACGGGCAGAAGCACCGGACATCCCGTGCGAGTCATTCGAAATAAACAGGCGAAGGAGTATCTGAGGATGGAGCAGGAGGGTGCTACCTTCGAGGAACTTGAGCAGCTTACCGTGGGCAGTCTGAGAAAGGCTGTGGTGGAAGGAGATACAGACAACGGAAGCTTTATGGCCGGTCAGATTGCAGGTCTGGTCAGAGAATCCCTCACCTGTAAAGAGTTAATTGAGAGACTGGCAGCACAGACAGAGGAATTGCTGAAAGGAACAAAGTATGAGTAAGATTGCATTTATATATCCCGGACAGGGTGCCCAAAAATTCGGAATGGGTCAGGATTTCTATGAAAACAGTGCATCTGCAAAGGAACTGTATGACAGAGCGAGTGAGCTTCTGGAATTGGATATGAAGGCTCTTTGCTTTGCAGAGAACGATAAGCTGGATATCACAGAATACACACAGGCAGCACTGGTTACCACTTGTCTGGCAATGACCCGGGTGGTAAAGGAGCGGGGGATTACACCGGATGTTACGGCAGGTCTGAGTCTGGGTGAGTATTGTGCCATTGCAACTGCAGGAGGGATGAAGGAAGAGGATGCTATCCGTACCGTGCGTAAGCGGGGAATTCTGATGCAGGAGGCGGTTCCGGCAGGAGAGGGTGCCATGGCAGCGGTGCTTGGTATGACAGGTGAGGAAATCGAAAACGTAATAGATGGCATGGAAGGTGTGTCCGTTGCAAATTACAACTGTCCCGGACAGATTGTAATTACGGGACTTACCGGGGCAGTTGCAGATGCATCAGAGAAGCTTGCGGCAGCAGGAGCAAGGAGGGTGATTCCCTTGAAGGTCAGCGGTCCCTTCCATTCTGCAATGCTTGGCGAAGCCGGCAGGAAATTGGGCGAGGAGCTGGAGAGAGTGGAATGGAAACCCCTTCAGATTCCTTATGTGACAAACGTAACTGCTGAGTATGTGACCGATAGCAAGGAGACCAAGGCTTTGCTGACAAAGCAGGTAGCTTCCGGTGTCCGTTGGGAGCAAAGTGTACGCAATATGCTGGCGGAGGGTGTGGATACCTTCATAGAAATCGGTCCCGGCAGAACTTTGACCGGATTTCTGAAGAAGATTGATAAAGAGGTGAAGATGTACAATATCGAAACCTTTGAAGATGTAGCTAAAGTGCTTGAGCAGGAGAAGAGATATGTTGAACGGTAAAGTAGCAGTAATCACAGGTGCTTCCAGAGGAATCGGCAGGGCAATCGCTTTGAAGATGGCAGAAGCAGGAGCAAAGGTTGTGATTAATTATAATGGTTCTGTGGATAAAGCGGAGAGGGTTCGCAAAGAGATAGAGGATAAAGGCGGTACAGCAAGCATTTATCAGTGTGATGTATCTGATTTTGCGGCATGTGAGAAAATGATTCAGGATGTGATTGCGCAGTACGGACAGCTTGATATTCTGGTAAATAATGCCGGTATTACCAGAGACGGACTGTTGATGAGGATGTCGGAAGAGGAGTTCAATCAGGTGCTGGATACCAACTTAAAGGGTTGCTTTCACTGTATCAGATTTGCATCCCGTCAGATGTTGAAGCAAAAAGAGGGACGAATTATCAATATGTCTTCCGTGTCCGGAGTGATGGGAAATGCGGGCCAGGCAAATTATTCCGCATCTAAGGCGGGTGTGATTGGTCTGACAAAAGCGGCGGCAAGGGAGCTTGCCGGCAGACATATCACAGTGAATGCCATCGCACCGGGATTTATTGAGACCGATATGACTGATATGCTGAATGAAAACGTCAAGGCAGAAGCCGTGAAACAGATTCCTTTAGGCAGCTTCGGCAAGCCGGACGATGTTGCGAATCTGGCCGTTTTTTTAGCATCTGAACAGGCCGGCTACATCACAGGACAGGTGATTTGTGTAGATGGCGGCATGGCAATATAAGAGAGGGAAGGGTATGAAAAGAAGAGTTGTTGTAACAGGCATGGGAGCAGTGACACCCATCGGCAATACGGTTGAAGAATTTTGGAATGCTGTCAAAGAGGGGAAAGTAGGCATTGGTCCCATTACGAAATTTGATGTCAGCGATTATAAAGTGAAAATTGCAGCGGAAGTGAAGGATTTTAATGCTACCGATTATATGGATATTAAATCTGCAAAGCGAATGGAGGCATTTTCTCAATATGCAGTAGCTGCATCTGTGCAGGCGATGAAGCAGGCAGGTATTGATATGGAGCAAGAAGATCCCTATAGAGTAGGTATTATCATTGGTTCCGGTATCGGTGGCTTGGGTTGTATCGAGAGAGAGCATTCCAGGATTCTCGACAAAGGTTCCTCCCGCATGAGCCCTCTGGCGATTCCCATGATGATTACCAATATGGCTGCAGGAAATGTGGCTATCCAGTTGGGTTGCAAAGGTAAATGTACCAATGTGGTGACGGCATGCGCAACAGGAACTCACTCCATCGGAGATGCATTCCGTGCAATTCAGTATGGTGATGCGGATGTGATGCTGGCAGGGGGCGCGGAAAGCTGTATTACGCCGGTGGGTGTCGCAGGCTTCACTGCGTTGACGGCACTCACAGCATCCGAAGACCCTATGCGTGCATCCATCCCCTTTGATAAGGATAGAAGCGGTTTCGTCATCGGGGAAGGTGCGGGCGTGGTGGTTCTGGAGGAATTGGAGCATGCAAAGGCCCGCGGAGCCAGGATTCTGGCAGAGGTGGCAGGATACGGAGCCACCTGTGATGCATACCATATCACTTCACCCGCCGAGGATGGAAGCGGTGCGGCGAAAGCCATGACGCTGGCAATGGAGGAGGCGGATATCGCGCCTTCAGAGGTTGATTATATTAATGCACACGGAACAAGTACCCATCACAACGACTTATTCGAGACCAGAGCAATCAGACTGGCATTGGGAGCCGATGCCGATAAAGTGAAGGTCAACTCCACAAAATCCATGATTGGTCATCTGTTGGGGGCTGCCGGCGGTGTGGAATTTATTACTTGTGTAAAATCTATTGAGGATAGTTACATTCACCGGACGGTGGGAACTGTGGAAACAGACCCGGAATGTGATTTGAATTATTGTATCGAAGCACCCGTGCAGCAGGAAGTGCATTGTGCGTTGAGCAATTCTTTGGGCTTCGGAGGTCACAATGCAACCCTTTGTGTGAAGAAGTACGAAGCATAACGGGAGGATGGTTTTGGTATGAGATTAGGAATTAAAGAAATTGAGCAGATTATTCCCCACAGACATCCCTTTTTGTTGATTGATTACATCGAGGATTATGAGCCGGGTGTCAGCGCGGTGGGCTACAAATGCGTTTCCTTCCGGGAGGACTTCTTTCAGGGACATTTTCCGCAGGAGCCTGTCATGCCCGGTGTTCTCACAGTAGAGGCGTTGGCACAGGTAGGTGCGGTGGCAATCTTAAGTGTGGAAGAGAACAAGGGAAAGCTTGCATATTTCGGCGGCATCAATAAATGTAAATTTAAGGGAAAAATCGTTCCCGGTGACAAGGTACGTCTTGAGACTAAGATTATCAAGCAGAAAGGTCCCATCGGCGTGGGAGAGGCAGTTGCCAGTGTGGACGGCAAGGTGGTAGTATGTGCCGAACTGACCTTCGTAGTGGGATAGAAGTAGTGGGATAGAAAAGGAAAAGTATTTCATTTTGAAGCAGATTATTGTATAATATTTTTCAATTAGAGTTTTTGAATTCGCAGAAAAAGGAGAAGGATTATGGGTGCAAAGAAATTAGGCTTCGGAATGATGAGATTACCGCTCTTGGATGCTAACGACGATTCCAAAATCGATATCGAGCTTACCAAGAAAATGGTGGATACTTTTCTTGAGAGGGGTTTTACATATTTTGATACGGCGTGGATGTATTGTGGTTTTCAGAGCGAGAGCGCAGCGAAGGAGGCATTGGTTGACCGTCATCCGAGAGACAGCTATACCTTGGCAACGAAGCTGCATGCAGGATTTATTAATAGCATGGAGGACCGTGACCGTATCTTCAACGAGCAAAGAGAGAAGACAGGTGTAACCTTCTTTGACTATTATCTGTTGCATGATATTGGCGCGCATCACTACGAGATTTATAAGAAGTATGATTGTTTCAATTGGATTGTAGAGAAGAAGCAACAGGGTCTGGTAAAGCATATCGGATTTTCTTACCATGATAACGCAGAATTGCTGGACAGGGTACTGACAGAGCATCCTGAGATGGAGTTCGTGCAGCTGCAGATTAATTATCTGGATTGGGAAAGCGAGAGTATTCAGGCGAGAAAATGCTACGAGGTAGCTACCAGACATGGGAAACCCGTTATCGTGATGGAGCCTGTAAAGGGTGGAACTCTTGCAAAAGTACCTTCGGAAGTGGAGAAGGTATTTAAAGAATATCACCCGGATATGTCCGTTCCCTCCTGGGCTATTCGTTTCGCAGCAAGTCTGGATAATGTAATGATGGTTCTCTCCGGTATGAGCGATATGGAACAGCTGCTGGACAATACGGATTATATGGCGGATATGAAGCCTTTGAATGAGGAAGAGAAGGAACTGATTCATAAAGCGGTTGATATCATTAACGGAAATATTGCCATTCCCTGTACAGGTTGTTCCTATTGTACGGAAGGCTGCCCCATGCATATTGCCATTCCCAAATATTTCTCTCTGTATAATGCTGACAAGCAGGAAATCAAAGAGAAGGGCTGGACGCCTCAGGGTACCTACTACGGCAACCTGATTAAGACCTTTGGAGCGGCAAGTGCCTGTGTGGGTTGTGGACAATGTGAGCGTGTATGCCCTCAGCATCTGCCCATCGTGGAGCATTTGAAAGAGGTTGCAGAACATTTTGGACAATAGATGATGAAAAACTGTTGACAATGATTTGACACGCTACTATAATGAAGTGTAAATAAATATAAGATTGAAAAACGAAGACGGAGACAGTACATTTTTTTGAAAGTCACAGAGAGCCGCGTTAGCTGGGAAGCGGTACAAGTAGAATCTATGGAAGATCCCTCCTGAGTTGCAGCACCAAAGCGAAAGCGAGTAGATGCTGACGGTTTCCTCCCGTAACAGAGGACGCATATGTTGGTATGTCGTGAATGGAATTTGAAGAATTAGCTTCTGCCGTTTGCGGTGGAAGCTTTTTTTAAAAGTGAAATTGATAAAAATTCTCAGACAACCGACAATGCAAGAGTGTCGGTTGTTTTTATATTTTAGGAGGTATTTTTAATGAAGGACACGATTGAGATCAGATGGCATGGCCGAGGTGGTCAGGGTGCCAAGACGGCTGCACTGTTGTTGGCAGATGTGGCGTTTAAAACAGGTAAATATGTGCAGGGCTTTCCGGAGTACGGACCTGAGCGAATGGGAGCACCCATCACTGCATATAACAGAATTAGTGCGGAACCTATCACCATTCACTCCAATATTTATTATCCGGACTATGTGGCTGTAGTGGATGACAGTCTGCTGGATACCATTGATGTGACACACGGATTGAATCCTGAGGGTGCAATTATTGTGAACACACAGAAAAAGAAGGAAGAGATAGAGGCGCATCTCAACGGATATCAGGGGAAGATATACACCATAGATGCAAAGGACATCTCTGTGAAGGCACTGGGCAAGAACTATCCCAATTCTCCCATGCTGGCAGCGGTGGTTGCAGTGACAGGTGTTATGGAGCCGGAGGTATTCCTGAAAGAAATGGAAGCGTCCTTCAAGCATAAATTTGCGAAGAAGCCGGAAGTCATTGAAGGCAATATGAAGGCGTTACAGATGACGTTGGATGCAGTACGATAAGAAAGGATTTGGATATATCATGAAAGCGACAGATATTAATGAAAGAAGCCCCTGGCAGGATATCACGGAAGGTAATAAGATTTTTGAAGCTGCTACTTCCAGACATTTCTGCACCGGTGAGTGGAGAACCGGTACACCTGAATTTATGGAAGAGAAATGCAAACAGTGTCTGTTATGTGTACCGGTTTGTCCCGATTCTTCCATTCCGGTAAAGGAAGGAAAAAGAGAAGATTTCGACTATGATCATTGTAAGGGATGCGGCATTTGTGCAAAGGTATGTCCCTTCGGTGCAATCACAATGAGGGAGGGCAAATAAATGGCAATCAGAGAACGTTTATCAGGAAATGAAGCAGTGGCATACGCCATCAAACAGATTAATCCCGATGTAATGCCGGCGTTCCCCATTACACCGTCCACAGAGATTCCCCAATATGTGGCTTCTTATATCGCAAACGGTGAGATGGATACAGAGTTTATTCATGTGGAAAGTGAGCACAGCTCCATGAGTGCCACGCTTGGTGCGTCAGCAGCCGGAGCAAGAGCCTTGACAGCCACCTCCTCCTGCGGTTTGGCATTGATGTGGGAGGAGCTTTATGTAGCGGCTTCGGACAGGCTTCCCATTGTGCTGGCACTGGTAAACCGTGCCCTTACCGGTCCGATTAATATTAATGCAGACCATTCAGACAGTATGGGAGCCAGAGATTCCGGCTGGATTCAGATTTATGCGGAATCCAATCAGGAGGCATATGATAATTTCCTGCAGGCATTCCCTATTGCGGAGCATAAGGATGTCATGCTGCCGGTCATGATCTGTCAGGACGGCTTTATCACCAGCCACGGCGTAGAAAATATTCTGCTTGTGGAGGATGAAAAAGTAAAAGAGTTCGTAGGCGAGTATCAGCCGGAGCATTATCTGCTGAATCAGAAGGAGAAGATGTCAGTGGGTCCCTACGCGGTATCCAATTACTATATGGAGACCAAGAGAGCGCAGAGAGAAGCCATGATGAACGCCAAGAGGGTGATTCTGGAGATGGCTGATAAATTTGAGAAGATGACAGGCAGAAAATACGGCTTCTTCGAGGAATACAGAATGGAAGATGCAGAGTATGCAATCGTGATTATCGGCTCCGCTGCAGGTACCTGCAAGGCTGCAATTGACCGAATCAGAGAGACTACCGGACAAAAGGTGGGACTTGTGAAAATCAGAGTATTCCGTCCTTTTCCCGAGGAGGAGCTGGCAGCAGCTTTAAAGGATATGAAAGCAATCGCGGTTATGGATCGTTCCGAGATGTTTGCTGCAACCGGCGGTCCTTTGGGCGCTGAGGTAAGAGCGGCTTTATTCCGTGCAAAATCCAACGCAGAGGTAGTCAATTACTTCTATGGCTTGGGTGGCAGAGATATCACTGTGGAGGATTTCGAACAGGTATATACCAAGCTGGAAGAAATTGCCGAGACACATGAAATCAAGGATATGTACGCTTATATCGGACTTCGTGAGAAATAAAGGTACCCGGAACAGATAGATTCATATGCGCAAGGTGGCGCAGAAATGAGGAATAGAATGGAAACAGCATATCAGTTTAAAGAAGTAATGAGTAAACCGGAGCGTCTGGCACCGGGACATAGAATGTGCGCAGGCTGCGGCGGAACCATCACTGTGCGAGCCGTGCTACGCGCCCTGCATGAAGAAGATAAGGCGGTCATCGGTAATGCCACAGGATGTCTGGAGGTATCTACCTTTATGTATCCGTATACGGCATATGAGGACAGTTATATCCACAACGCCTTTGAAAATGCGGGAGCGACTCTGTCAGGTGTGGAGACGGCCTATAGGGTTTTGAAGAAAAAAGGAAAAATCAGCGATAATTACAAATTTATCACCTTTGGCGGTGACGGCGGAACCTATGATATCGGTTTCCAGTCTTTGTCAGGAGCTATGGAGCGAGGACATGATATGGTATATGTCTGCTACGATAACGGCGCATACATGAATACCGGAACCCAGCGTTCTTCGGCAACGCCTCAGTTTGCGGATACGACCACTACTCCTGCGGGCAAGGTGTCCAATGGTAAGGTGCAGATTCGCAAGGATTTGGCTGCTATCATGGCTGAGCACCACATTCCCTATGTGGGACAGACCACTTTTACAAGCAATTTCAAGGATATTCATACCAAGGCGGAGAAAGCAATTTATACACCGGGAGCGGCATTCCTCAATGTAATGTCACCCTGTCCCAGAGGCTGGGGATATGATTCCTCCGAGCTTATGAATATCTGTAAGCTTGCGACAGATACCTGCTATTGGCCTATGTTTGAGGTGGTGGACGGCAAGTGGAAGCTGACCTATGAGCCTAAGAAAAAGCTTCCGATTGAAGACTTCCTGCGCCCGCAGAAGAGATTCAGTCATCTCTTCAAGCCGGGTAACGAAGCGCTGCTTGAGCAGTTCCAGGCAGAAATAGACAGAAGATGGGAAGAGCTCTGCAAGAAATGTGAGGCATGATGTGATGAGTGGAAACTCCAACGGAGATACAAGACCCCGTAAGACCTACCG
>CAZPRB010000024.1:0-26611 GCA_964588645.1 uncultured Acetatifactor sp.
ATGAGCATGAGGAGCACGAGCATGAGCATGAGCATGAGGAGCACGAGCATGAGCATGAGGAGCACGAGCATGAGCACCACCATGAGCATGGCGAGGAGTGCACCTGCGGATGTCATGACCATGAGCATGACGAACATGAGCACCACCATGAGCATGGTGAGGAGTGCACCTGCGGATGCCATGACCATGACCATCATCACCATCATGCGGATGAGGTATTTACCAGCTGGGGTATGGAGACTCCGAATGTATACAGCAAGGAAGAAATCGGTCAGATACTGACGGCGCTCGACAGTGGTGAGTATGGCGCAATTTTGCGTGCAAAGGGCATGGTACCTGCGGATGACGGAACCTGGATTTATTATGATTATGTTCCGGAAGAACATGAAATCAGAAGCGGAAAGCCAGAGGTCACCGGAAAAATCTGCGTGATTGGTTCTAAGCTTGATGAGGATAAGCTTGCGGTATTGTTCCGTAAATAGGAAAGGGGCAGAATATGAAGCCTGTATATGTGATTAACGGTTTTTTGGAGAGCGGCAAGACGGAGTTTATTACTTTTACTCTGGGGCAGCCTTATTTTCAGATTAAGGGAAAGACATTGCTTCTTCTGTGCGAAGAGGGAGAAAATGAATATGATGAGACTCTCTTAAAGAAAAGCCGTACGGAAGTTGAATTGATAGAGGATGAGGAGGAGTTTGAACCGACGCATCTGATTGAACTGGAGAAGAAGCATAAGCCGGACCGTATTATTATCGAGTATAATGGCATGTGGAATTATAAAAACATGAAGCTGCCGTGGTATTGGAAGATTGAACAGCAGATTACCACAATCGATGGCTCCACCTTCCCTATGTATTATACCAATATGCGCTCTTTACTTGCCGAGATGGTACGTAAATCGGAAATGATTATTTTCAACCGTTGCGACGGAATAGAAGACCTGAACAGCTATAAGAGAAATATCAAGGCGGTGAATCCCTCAGCAGATGTGGTATTTGAGGATGCCAACGGTGAAATCGACGAGATTTTTGAAGAGGATCTTCCGTATGATTTGAAGCAGAATGTTATTGTGTTGGACAATATGGGTTATGGTATCTGGTATTTGGATGCTATGGACCATTTGGAGCGTTACATTGGCAAGAGAATTCAGTTTGTGGCTATGGTGTTGAAGCCGGAGAACTTTCCAAAGAACTATTTCGTTCCTGGACGTATGGCCATGACCTGCTGCGCGGATGATATGGCTTTTCTGGGCTATGCTTGCGAATATGCCGGCGCTGACAGGCTGGAACAGAAGGAATGGGTTAAGGTTACAGCCACGGTCACCAGAGAATACTGGGAAGACTACAAGGGGGAAGGACCGATTCTTCATGCAATCAGCGTGGAGAAGACGAAGGCTCCTAAGGAAGAAGTTATCAGTTTTAGCTAAAGGATGAGCATATGGAACATAGAAAAGGGAAACACATATTATAGTATCTGAATAATACAATATAGTTTGATGGTAAGGAATCGGTGGAAAGTATGGGAATTATCCTTGGTTTATTATTACCTTTTGCAGGAACTACAACGGGTGCTGCCTGTGTGTTCTTTTTACGGAAGCGAATCAGTCCTCATGTACAGCGGGCATTCACAGGTTTTGCAGCGGGTGTGATGGTGGCAGCCTCTGTATGGTCTCTGATTATACCTGCCATTGATATGAGTGGGGATATGGGGAAACTTTCCTTTCTGCCGGCAGTAGTTGGTTTTCTGGCAGGAATCTTTTTTTTATTACTTATGGACAGCGTGATTCCGCATCTCCATGTAGGAAGTGAAAAGCCGGAAGGTAAGAAAAGCGGTTTGGGAAGAACGGCAATGCTGATGCTTGCTGTGACGATACACAATTTCCCTGAGGGCGCAGCCTGCGGAGCAATATTGGCTGGAGTGCTCAGCGGAGAAGGGAATGTGACTATGGCAGGCGCAATCGCTCTTTCTGTGGGAATTGCCATACAGAATTTCCCGGAGGGAGCTATTATTTCCCTTCCCCTGCGCAGCGAGGGAAACAGCCGTTGGAAATCGTTTGCGCTGGGGACTTTGTCCGGAATTGTGGAACCAATCGGAGCGATGCTTGCCATATTGCTTGCGGGCGTTGTCACTTCGATTTTGCCGTATTTGCTTGCTTTCGCAGCGGGAGCTATGCTGTATGTAGTGGTGGAAGAATTGATTCCGGAAGCCAGCGAAGGAGAGCATTCCAATTTGGGAACGATTGCATTTGCCGTAGGATTTGCTCTGATGATGGTGCTGGATGTGGCTTTGGGATAGTTGCCCGGGAGGAGGTAATGATGGCATCGGAGAATGAGAGAGAGATACAGAAGCTTCGCAATAGATTCCGTGATTTGGCAGATAAAGCGTATCAGCAAAATATGTTTACCTTTACAGGATTTTTGGGGGTGAGTGAGCAGGATTGCTTTTGGAGAATGGAGCAGGAATTAAAGCATGCCGGTTATGTTCTGCATGGAGGTGCGGACAACACGGAGCGACAGGTAATACGTTTCGGAAGTGTGGAGGAATTGGGATATGAGGTGCCTTTCCCGATTGTGTGCATTCATATAAAACCCCTGCTTGCAAAATTTGCAGACAAATTATCGCACAGGGATTTTCTGGGTGCTTTGATGAATCTGGGAATTGAGCGGAGTACGATAGGTGATATCAAGGTAGGAGACAGGGAGGCATACCTGTTCTGTTTAGAATCTATCTCTGAGTATATTTGTGATAATTTGACTCAAGTGAAGCATACTCATGTTTCCTGCAAACCTGTGGAGAACTGTGCTGAGATACCCAAGGAGGAACCGGAGACTCGTACGGTGCAGGTGGCTTCTCTGCGGGTGGACGGCCTGATTGCCAAGGTTTACAATCAATCGCGCAGCGATTGTCTGGAATTATTCCGCACCGGTAAGGTGTTTGTCAACGGAAGACTGTGCGAAAATAATGCCAGAACCCTAAAGCCCGGAGAGACTGTCAACGCCAGGGGCTATGGCAAGTTTTCCTTAATCGGGGAACTCGGAGAGACCCGGAAGGGGAAACTTTGTGTCAGTGTGGAAGTGTACAGATAACAGATAGTATTTGACAGACTGTTTCATATACAGACGATTAAGAATAATTTGGAGTGATATTTTTGTATTCATATACCATGATTCAATGGTTGTTCTTTTTTTATTTTTACAGTTTTTTCGGATGGTGCTTTGAGTCGACATATGTATCCATCAAGAACAGAAAGCCGGTAAACCGGGGTTTTTTACGGGGACCTTTTCTGCCTTTGTACGGAAGCGGAGGTATCATGATGCTGGTGGTATCCCTGCCGTTTCAGGATAATGTCTGGCTGGTTTATTTGGCCGGAGTGGTTGGTGCGACCATATTGGAGTATGTGACGGGCGTTACTATGGAGAAGCTGTTCAAGGTACGCTACTGGGATTATTCCAAAAATAAATTTAATTTTCAGGGATATATATGTCTCGGCTCCACTCTGGTGTGGGGATTGTTGACAATTTTCATGACAGAATTTCTGCATAAGCCTGTGGAAAGGATGGCTCTGGCTATACCGGAACCGTGGCTGAATGCCGTTACAATTTTTCTGACGGCGGTTGTTTGGAGCGATTTTGCACTGTCCTTCAAGGCTGCAATGGATTTGCGGGATGTTCTTGTGCGGATGGAAAAGGCAAAGCAGGAGATGCTTCGGATTCAGAAACGTCTGGATGTGATAATTGCTCTGACCAACGAGGATATTTCCAACCGTCGGGAGGAGTGGTCTGAAAATATGGAAATGCGTATGGAGGATGTGAAGGAAAGTATTGAGAACCGGCTGGAACGCTTAAAGAATCTGACGATGAGACCGGGCGAGCATTGGGAAGGTGTCAAAGGCGAGCTGGGAGAGCTGCGGGATAAGTATATACAGAGTCTGGCTGACAGGGAACGTCTGTCCAATCTGAGGGATATATTCCAGAGGCATCTGATTCGTTCCAATCCGTCCATGAATTCCTTGCGCTTCAAGGAGGCGTTGGAGGAGCTTAAGGAGCGTGTAAATGAGCGGAGGAAGAAGTAGAGGAAAGAATAACGGTGGAAAACAGCATGGGCGCACATTGTGGCGCCTATGTTTTGCTATGTGGGAATAACTGCGGCTTAATGAAATCTTAAACATTTTCCTTGTTTTTTGTTAAGGAGTGTTCTGATACAATGATTTTTGAGGAGGCATGAGATGTATAATATATTGATTTGTGATGATGAAAGAGATATTGTAAATGCATTGAAGATTTACTTAAACGATGCAAATTATACGTTGTATGAGGCGTTTAACGGGAGAGAGGCGCTGGAGGTTATCCGTGACAATGATATTCATCTGGTTTTATTGGATATTATGATGCCGGAGCTGGATGGTATTCAGACCATGGTTAAGATTCGTGAGACCGGCAATGTACCGATTATACTACTCACTGCCAAAAGTGAGGATTCAGACAAGGTGCTGGGACTTACAGTGGGAGCGGATGATTATATTACCAAGCCCTTTAATCCCATTGAGGTATCGGCGAGAGTACGTTCCCAGCTGAGAAGATATCTGCAGCTTGGCGGCGGCAGTGTGAAGGCGGATGTATTCCGTGTGGGAGGTATCGAGCTGGACGACAAGGCAAAGACAGTCACACTGGATGGGGAGGCAGTGGCACTCACACCTACGGAGTATGATATTTTAAAGCTTTTGATGCAGAATCCGGGGCAGGTCTTTTCCCCGAAGGAAATCTATCAGCGAATCTGGAATGACCTTCCATACGGCAGTGAGAATACAGTGGCAGTGCATATCAGACATTTGAGAGAAAAGCTGGAGATTAATCCTGCGGAGCCCAGATATATCAAGGTGGTATGGGGGCAGGGCTACAAGTGCGAGAAGATTGTTTGAGGGAGCGGATGAAGAATGAAAGAGGACAGAAAGAACAGAAGCATTCTTAATAGTATGTTTGCAAAAATTATAGCTTTTTTCATGCTGGCATTCAGCATGGTTGCAGGGATTGCCGGTACCCTTGTATGCTTTTATCTGTGGGAATCTGATGTCTATACGCGGGGGATTGAATCACTGATTAAGGATACCATGCGTTCCCAGGTTGTATGGAATGATGTAAATTACATAAAGGCACTCTACATGGAAGGAGATATAGAGGGAATCAACAATTACCTGATGACCCGCAATCTGGAGATTGAGATGCTGGATACCTTTGAAAAAAATATAGAGGACGACGTGGTGCTGTATAGTAATTACGGCGGCATGAAAACCCGGTATTTCTTTAATTGCTACACCGATATTGCGGTGGTACACAAGCTGGTACCCGAGTTGGTGCCCGGAAAATATACGGAACTAGATGAGGAAATCGATGAAAAACGATATGAAGAAACAGATGAAGAAACAGATTTGGAAATCGATGAAGAAGCTGATGCGGAAGCGATAGTAGTTTTGGATGCTTCAATCGGGGATGAGACGGAATATGTTACGGAGTTCCGGGATATATTAATCAGAATGTATGTGGATGAGTCATTTTCCTGCCATGATGAATACAAGGCAATTCATGATTTCGGAATGACTTTGGAGAAATGGATTTACGTGATTCCTGTTTTGACTGTTATCAGCATTTTACTTTGTCTCGGATGCTTTATTTTTCTGATGTGCAGTGCAGGCCATCATCGCGACAGGGAAGGAATCAGCGGCGGTGTACTTTATTTCTTCCATCTTGACGTCTTAACCGTAGTCTTTGGTGGAGTAGCACTGCTAGGGCTCATACTCTCTGTGGAATTAATCAGTAGCGTAAGCTTTATGGAGTGCCTGTTCGGATTGGCATTGCTTTCGGCCGTAATCATCTGGTGCACAATCTACTGTATGGATTTCGCAGTGGAATTAAAGCTGGGAACAGTTTGCAGACATACTGTGATTTATGGGTTCTTTCGTATGTGCGGCAGATGGATACGCAGAATCTGGCACAGCTTTATCAGCCTTATGCGGGGATTTCCCCTGGTTGCAAATGTAATGATTGTCTATATCGGATATTCCATTGCGCAGTTTATAGTGTTATTTTTCTTCTGCATATTATGGACAATGGATTTGGATGTACTGGTGCTGTGTCTGTTAGAGAAAATCATTCTGTTCCCTGTTGTGCTTTACTTTGCACTGATGTGTAAGCAACTGCAAAAGGGAAGTGAAGCTTTGGCAGAGGGCAACCTTTCCTACAAGCTTGACACCTCCAAAATGCTGTCCGGCTTTAAGGAGCATGGGGAGAATCTGAACCGCATCGGTGAAGGAATGGCAGTGGCAGTGGAAGAACGCATGAAGAGTGAACATTTAAAGACGGAGCTGATTACCAATGTATCCCATGATTTAAAGACGCCGTTGACTTCCATTATCAATTATGCGGATCTTTTGGGAACTGCAGTGGCAGGACAGGGTATGGAGCAGTTGGAAGAATATTCGGAGGTGCTGCTGCGCCAGTCCAAGCGTTTGAAGAAGCTTTTGGAGGATTTGGTGGAGGCATCCAAGGCTACAACAGGCAATCTGGAGGTGAATCCGGCTCCCTGTGAAATCAGTGTAATTCTTTCGCAGGCCGTAGGAGAATATGAACAGCGTTTTGCCTCGAAGCAGTTGGATTTGATTGTGAAGCAGCCCAAGGAGCCTGTGATTATTCAGGCGGACGGAAGGCATCTGTGGCGTGTGTTTGATAATCTGATGAATAATATCTGTAAGTATGCACAGGAGAATACAAGGGTGTATCTGACTGTGGAACAGAAGGGAGAGACTGCGGAAATCGTGTTCCGCAATATGTCTAAGTATCCCTTGGATATCTCGGGAGAAGAATTGCAGGAGCGGTTTGTGCGCGGTGATAAATCCCGGCATATGGAAGGCAATGGTCTGGGCTTGTCCATCGCGGGAAGTCTGATGGAATTACAGGGCGGAAGAATGGAAATTGTGACGGACGGCGATTTGTTTAAGGTGATTTTGCATTTTCCTTTGTCGGAGGAATAAGCACGGAAATTAAGCTATCGAAATTAAGATGCGGAAGCTGCCAAATAATAACGTTTCCGTACCTGAGGAACCAGGAACACCGACGCCCGAGGAGCACTGTGGAATTACGTTATGGCAAATGTGAGCGTTATGCTGAATTTCTAATATGTGCGTCTTTGGAATCTCTGATTATTCCTATTTTCCTAAGGTTGGACAAAAAGAAGGACCGTGTTCTCGAAGCTTTGATACATATAAATGTATCGGCTTCGCGGACACGGTCCTTCTTTTTGTTCAACGGGTAGGAAAACAGGAACCTGATTCCAAAGCTACGCACATAAGAAATTCTCGCATTTGATTCAGAGAAATATCTGTATGTGTAGGGCGGACACCTGATGTCCCGGTGTTTTCACTGCAAAAGACGCAAATAATTATAAATTCCAAAGCGCGTATATGTTAGAAACTCCACATTTGACACTCCGAATTCCACAGTGCTCCCAGGGCGTCGGTGTTTCTGGTTCCTCAGGTACGGAAACGTTATTACTTGGCAGCTTCCGTATATTTCTCTTCACAGTATTTGCAACGGTAGACTTCTTTCTGCTCATCCGTAAGAATAAAGATATGGGGAAGCTCCTGCTCAATGGAGGTGATGCATCTGGGGTTGCGGCATTTGATAACATTTTTTATCTGCTTTGGGAGTACCAAATCCTTTTTCTCCACAATCTCACCATTCTTTATAACGTTTACGGT
This sequence comes from uncultured Acetatifactor sp., assembly GCA_964588645.1. Taxonomy (GTDB): domain Bacteria; phylum Bacillota; class Clostridia; order Lachnospirales; family Lachnospiraceae; genus Acetatifactor. The sequence continues at coordinate 7,751 of CAZPRB010000024.1, forward strand.
AATGGTGTGGTCGATAAATGCCAAAACATCCAAATCAAGCATATTGACATCACATTCCACCTTCAGAATATCCTTCTTGCCCAGCTTGTTGCTCTTAGCGTTTTTGATGATGGCAACGGTGCAGTCTTCCTTATCTAATTGTAAATGTTCATAAATATCCAGACTTTTGCCGGCTTTGATATGATCCAGAACAAAGCCCTCTTCAATTTTTCCTACGTTTAACATAATTACCTCATTTCTGCACGTTGTGTGCGGTCAATAGTGTGTGACATGAAACCTAGACTTCGATGCCCAGCAAGGTAAGAATTAATGCCATTCTCACATAAACTCCATATTGAGCCTGTTTGAAATAGGCTGCTCTGGGGTCATTGTCCACCTCCACAGAAATCTCATTTACGCGGGGAAGAGGATGCAGAACCAACATGTTTTCCTTGGCGAGGTCCATTTTGGCAGTATCAAGGACATAAAAATCCTTCAGACGGATGTAATCTTCCTCGTTGAAGAAGCGCTCCTTCTGAACACGGGTCATGTAGAGGAAATCAAGCTCCGGCATAACACTTTCCAATCGGATGACCTCCTCGAAGGGGATATTCCGCTCTCTCAACATATCTGTGATGTAGTCCGGAACCTTCAGCTCCTCAGGGGAGATGAAAATGAAGCGGATGCCGGGATAACGAACCAATGCGTGAATCAGAGAGTGTACGGTACGTCCAAACTTCAGGTCACCACAGAGACCGATGGTAAAGTTTTCTATTTTGCCGTACAGACTTCTGATGGTCAGAAGGTCAGTTAAGGTCTGTGTAGGATGTTGATGACCGCCGTCACCTGCATTGATGACAGGAATCAGTGATTTTTCGGCGGCAACCATGGGAGCTCCCTCCTTGGGATGTCTCATGGCACAGATATCTGCATAGCAGGATATGACGCGGATGGTATCGGATACGCTCTCACCCTTGGAAGCGGAGGAGGAGGCTGCATCGGAAAAGCCGATGACTTGTCCGCCAAGTCTGGTCATGGCAGATTCAAAGCTCAGACGGGTGCGGGTACTGGGCTCGTAGAAGCAGGTCGCCAGTATTTTGCCGTCACAGGCATGGGAATATTTTTGCGGAAATTGTTCAATGGAAGAGGCAAGGTCGAAGAGCTTGTCCAATTCTTCCGTGGTGAAGTCCAGCGGACTCATTAAGTGTCTCATAGTGTGTTCCTCCATTATATGATTGAGCATAGAAAAGTCGAAGAGAAAATCTCTTCGACATTCATTTATTTATAGGATAATAATTCCTCCACAGGCTTGCGTCTGGGAGCAATGGGAGCTTCAGCGGGATAACCGACGGGAATCAATGCAATAAGCTCTCTGTCTTCCGGAATCTCTAACAAATCAGAAGCTTCCTTCTGATCAAAGATCCCCATAATGACTGTTCCCAGTCCCTGCTCATAGGCCGCCAGACAAAATGCCTCGCTGGCAACACCGGCATCAAACATCTGCCAGGTATCTCCGCGTCCCGTAGTGTAGGAACCGTCTCTCTCAAAGCCGCAACGCCCCTTGATGACGGTGACAGCTATGACCATTGGTGCATTCTCCATAATAGCGCCGTTGTTGGGATAAGCTGAGGTGAGTTTAGAAAGCTTGTGTTTCATCTCCCCTTCCACGGCAATATAACGGACAATCTGGGTATGTTTCCAGCTGGGAGCGAAAGATGCGGTCTCCACAATCTGTGCCAGCAGTTCGTGTGACACCGGCTTGTCCGAATACTGACGGATACTTCTGCGTCCTGTAATACATTCCTTAGCAGTCATAATGACACCCTCCTGAATACATTTTTATCATGATACCATGTATGGGAAGGAGTTGCAATGAAATATTTAGGAAAAAATTACAAAAAGTTTTGCATCTGTATGGTATTTCTACTATAATAGGAATATCAGAAAACATACGCCGCTTCAATAGAGCAATTGAGGCAATAAAATTTTAAGATAAGGGGATGATATTATGGTAGAATTTATAGAAAGAAAACGTTGGCTCTTTTTAGGTTTACCGTTTACCTTTACAAAGTACAGAATCAAAGAGGACATGATTACCATTGATGCAGGTCTGTTCAAAACAGTAGAAAGTGACTGCTATATGTACAAGGTGCAGGATGTTACTCTTTCTTCGACCCTGGTAGAGAAAATGTTCAGACTGGGAACCATTATATGTAATACGGGTGATACTACCCATCCTGTGTTGAAGCTGGAGCATATCCGTAATGCCAAGACAATTAAAGAGTTTATATTAAAAGAGTCAGAGGAAGCAAGAATTAAGAGACGTACTGTCAATATGTTGGATATTGGAACCGGCGATATTGATGATGCAATAGAGGATTAAAAGCAGGACCTGAAAAGGTCCTGTTTTTCGGGAAGTCGGAAGGTGTTACCGCAGGGTATCTCCGTTCTTGTTTTTGGGGAGCAGGATTTTTTCAAATATCAGTCCGGCTCCGAACCAGATGGGTGCATAATCCAGACGTATGATTCGCTTGATATGGAAGCGGCTTTGACTGTAATCCCAGGGACATATGGTATGCTTGGAGAGCAGACTTCCGCTCAGATATTCACCGGAGAAAATAAGTGACATATAGGTGAGCCCACGTACCCAGACACTCCTGCGGCGAAGCAGATGATGTATCGGAGAAAACAGCGCAGCACAGCCGTAGATGGGAAACATCCAGAGCGATGTCTTTCCTTGTAATTTGAAATCTCTGCGGCGCAGGGCATCTAAAGAAGTGAAAAAAATCTCCATGCACCAGCCCATAATTCCGCAACGCAGAAAATTGCGTATAAACAAAGGTAAATGTACAGTCATAGTTTCCTCCCGTTTTATGGATATCGTATGGTTATCCCTTCGGATATAGTATGGGTAATCTGCCGGAGAATATACAATAAGATACACCGGAAAGAGGAAGGGAAAGAGATAACCTGTAAATGAGGATTGACAGATGAATTATAATGAAGCTTATGAATATATGGAAACGATACAGGGTTATGGAATCGTTCCCGGACTTTCTAATATCAGAGAGCTGTGCCGGAGGCTGGGTAATCCTCAGGATTCCTTACAATTCGTACATATTGCGGGAACCAACGGAAAGGGTTCCGTACTGGCATATATATCCACGATTATGAAGAATGCCGGATACCGGGTGGGAAGATATGTGTCACCTGCGGTATTCGAGTACAGGGAGCTCATGCAGGTGAACGGAAGAATGATTTCGAAGAACCTGCTGTGCGAGGGAGTTGCGCTCATTAAAAAGCTTTGTGATGAAATGGTGGAGGAGGGATTTTCACATCCCACCCGTTTTGAAGCTGAGACAGCAATGGCTTTTTGGTTTTTCCAAAAGAAAGCATGTGATATTGTGGTGCTTGAAACAGGAATGGGAGGCTTAATGGATGCCACCAACCTGATTACCACCACGCAGGTTGCCGTGTTGAGCTCCATCAGTATGGATCACATGAAGTATCTGGGAGACACTCCGGAGAAAATTGCAGCCCAAAAAGCCGGCATCATCAAGGAAGGCTGCGATGTAGTCAGCCTACAGCAGAACCCGGAGGCGATGGAAGTGATTCGCAGAACCGCGGAGGCAAAGCGTTGTCCGCTGCGGATTGCGGATGAGGCAGGGGTAAGCCGTATCAGGTATGGTGTGGAGAGGCAGCGTTTTGATTACAAGGGAATGAAAAATCTGGAAATCAGACTTGCAGGTAAGTTTCAGATAGAGAATGCCATTCTGGCAGCAGAGGCTGTGGAAGCCTTGAGGGAACATGGCTTTTCTGTGACGGAGAAGGCACTTCGCAAGGGCTTGCAGGAGACCGTATGGCAGGGAAGGTTTACCGTTGTCGGAAGGAAACCTCTGTTCCTTGTGGACGGAGCTCATAATGAGGATGCGGCTAAGAAGCTGGCAGCCTCTATAGAATTATATTTTACAAATAAGAGAATTATCTATATAATTGGAATATTAAAGGATAAGGAATATGAAAAAATCATCAATCTGACGCATCAATATGCCGATCAGATAATTACTGTAACTCCACCGGAGAATCCAAGGGCAATGCATGCTTATGAATTGGCACAGGAGATTGTGAAGGTTCACCCGCAGGTGACGGCTGTGGATAGCTTGGAGGAGGCCGTGGAGATGAGTTATCTGTTGGCAGGAAAGGATGATGTGATCATTTCCTTCGGTTCGTTGTCATATCTCGGAAGATTGATTAAGCTAGTGGAGAGACGTCAATCGTCCAAATGATAACGCTGTAATGAAAGACTTTCGGAGCAGGATAGGTCTGCTTCGGGAAAGGTATATCACAATGGTAGATCAGGAAAAGGTGAAGGCTGCAGTGCAGCTGTTGCTGGAAGCAATCGGCGAGGACGTTAACAGAGAGGGATTGAAAGAGACTCCGGACAGAATTGCAAGAATGTATGCAGAAATCTTCAGCGGGATGGAGGAGGATGCCAAAGAACATTTGACAAAGGTGTTCTCTACAGAACATAACGGAATTGTTTTGGAGAAGGATATTGTGTTTTACTCCATGTGTGAGCATCATATGATGCCCTTTTACGGGAAAGCCCATGTGGCCTATATTCCGGACGGTAAGGTGGTTGGATTGAGCAAGCTTGCCAGAACCGTGGAGGTGTATGCAAAGCGTCTGCAGCTTCAGGAGCAGATGACAGCACAGATAGCGGATGCCGTGATGCAGTATTTGTCACCCCAAGGTGTGATTGTCATGCTGGAGGCGGAGCATATGTGTATGACTATGCGAGGCATTAAAAAACCGGGTAGCAAGACAGTAAGTATTACTGCCAGAGGTGTGTTTGAGGACAATGAGGTATTACAGAATCAGTTCTTTCAGATGTTAAAGGAATAGAAAATGAACAGAATAGACCAAATATTAAATCATAATTTATTTTTGTTTCATCTCAAGGCAAATGAAGCGGCAGAAGCGCAACGGTGCTTCTGCCGTCATAATATGGTTCATTTTCTGGATGTTGCGAGAATCGGAATGATACTGAATCTGGAGGAGCAAATCGGAGTGGAGCGTGAGCTGGTCTATGCTGCCGCACTGCTGCATGATTTGGGGAAGCATATTCAGTATGAGGATGGTATACCTCATGAGCTTGCAAGCGCTGAAATCGCACCGGAGATTCTCCAAGCATGTGGCTTTGATGATAAAGAAACGGATGTTATTGTAAGTGCGATTCTCGGTCACAGAGACAACTCTGTGGAGGGGGAACGAAGCTTGAGAGGAATTCTTTACCGGGCGGATAAAGCCGGAAGAGCCTGCTTCGCATGCGGGGCACGGACAGAATGCAATTGGAAAGAGGAAAAGAAAAATTTGCATATAAAGTATTGATGTCGGAGAAAACAGGAGGTGGCAAGGATGAAAATCGGCAACAGAGAATTTCAAAAATCCGGACATACCTATGTGATGGGAATCTTAAATGTCACTCCGGATTCCTTCTCTGATGGGGGCAGATGGAATGACCGTGACAGAGCCCTCCGCCATGTGGAGAAGCTGGTTCAGGAGGGCGTGGACATCGTGGATATAGGCGGCGAGTCTACAAGACCCGGATATATACCAATATCGGATGCAGAAGAAATCGACAGAGTGGTTCCGATTATTGAAGCGGTAAAGGAACATTTCGATGTGCCCATATCTCTGGATACCTATAAGGGTGCTGTAGCATTCGCAGGGATTCAGGCCGGTGCAGATATGATTAACGATATTTGGGGATTAAAGTATGATGATAAAATATCGGGTGTTATCGCCAGGTCGGGATTGCCCTGCTGTCTGATGCATAACCGGAAGGAAGCCGGATATGAGAATTTTATGCAGGATGTAGCTGCTGATCTTGCGGAGACCATACAGCTGGCGGAGCGGGCAGGAATCCCGGACGGCAATATCATTCTGGATCCGGGTGTGGGCTTTGCAAAGAACTATGAACAGAATCTGGAGCTTCTCAACAGCCTTGAGGAGCTGCATATGTTCGGCTATCCGCTGCTATTGGGCTGCAGCCGTAAATCTGTGATTGGCAACACTCTGGATTTGCCGCCGGATGAACGGCTGGAGGGCACTTTGGTCACCACTGTGATGGCGGTGATGAAGGGATGCAGCTTCGTGCGGGTTCATGATGTGAAGGAAAATGTAAGAGCAATCAAAATGGCGGAGGCAATTATATACGGAAGCCGTTAACGGAAGGAATACTGTCAGTTCACAGTGCAGAAGGAAGAAGAAAAATGGATGAAATAAGAATTAAAAACCTGGAGGTGTTCGCTTTTCACGGTGTATATCCGGAGGAAAACAAAAAGGGACAGTTTTTTTATGTGAATGCTGTTCTGTATGTTGACACAAGAACTGCAGGTCTGGCAGATGATTTGGAACTGTCAGTCAATTACGGAGATGTATGTCATTTTATTACCGGGTATATGCAGGAGCATACCTACAAATTGATTGAAACAGTTGCCGAAGGTCTTGCTACGGAGCTTTTGTTGAATTATGATTTAATAAAAACTGTTTCCTTGGAAATCAGAAAGCCGAATGCTCCCATCGGACTTCCCTTTGAGAGTGTTTCCGTGTCTGTCAATCGCGGCTGGCACAGAGCATATCTGTCCGTTGGCTCCAATATAGGAGACAGAGAGGCGTACATCAATCAGGGAATAGAAGCGTTGCGAAAGCATCCGTTGATTGTAGTTGAGAGGGTATCCGGGCTTTTGGAGACGGAGGCCTACGGCGGAGTGGAGCAGGCCGACTATCTGAACGGTGCTTTGGAAATCAGGACATTGCTTCCCCCGGATGAATTGTTGGAACAGCTACATCAGATTGAGGCGGAGGCAAAAAGAGAACGCTTGATACGCTGGGGTCCCAGAACCCTGGACTTGGATATTATTTTCTACGATAAGCTTATTTACGAGGATGATAAATTGATTCTTCCCCATGTGGATATGCAGAACCGGTATTTTGTATTAAAGCCACTCAGTGAGATTGCACCTAATTTTCGCCATCCTTTGCTTGGAAAGACTGTGAGCGAGCTGCTGGCGGCATTGAACCTATGACGTATGCTTTGTGAAGTACTTTAAGGTGAAATGGGCACATAATCCTGTGAAGAGTCCCGTGAGCACGGCACTTACAATCAGAAAGGGGAGATAGGTGAGTACTCCCGGAACTGATGTGAGTAGAAATGCCACCAGAAGCTGACCTATATTATGGAAGAGTGCACCTACAATAGCTGTCAGATAAATAAAATGCTTTTGCAACAAATGCTGTACCAGAACCATAGCGACGAAGCTTAAGAGTCCCCCTGCAAGACTGTATAGCAGACTCATTGCCTGTCCGAACAGGAATGTAGAAAGCAATATGCGTGCTGTCAGGAGGAGCAGAGTGTCCTTCGAAGAGTATTTCGTAAGAACAACAAGTGTTATTATATTTGAAAGGCCTAGTTTAATGCCCGGAATGGGAACCGGAGGCGGCATCAGGCTTTCCACGGAATAAATGATTAAGGCCAGTGTGGTATAGAGGGAGAGCGTGGTTAATTTACGGATTTGCAAGGGGATGCTCCTTTCTTAGAAAGACTGTGCTAGTAGGTCACAATATCCGGCTCGAAGCCTTCTCCGGCAGATGCTTCTTCGGTAATCTGAATGACCAGATGGTTGGGAAGACATGTGACAGGAAGCCGGGAGGAAGTAATAAAGCCCATGTGGACACAGAGCTTGTCGGGGCAGTCGGCAGATATGATGCCGATGCTTCCCGGACGCACTTCGATTTCATTGGTACAATTGTCCGTGCCGGTTACGGTGAAGGTGTATGCCTCGGATACTTCGTCCAGAGAAATGCTTTGTATCAGCTTCCCGTTTTGGTAAATGTTCGCAACCCTGTGAGCCGATGCTTCCTTAGGTGGGAAGCTGATAATCCATAGCAGGCTTCCCGTTGTCAGCAAGAGCAGAAGAATGACAAGTTGGATTGCATTTTTTTTATATTTTGATGTTGCTTTCAAGAGAGGACTCCTTTTGTTTGCTAACAGTATTTCTTCTACAAAAGGTAGTATAACAAAAAAGAAAAGGAAAATGAAGCGTATTTTGTCAGGATGCAGGGAAAAGCAGGAAGAGAGGGTGTGTCGGATGGATAAGAGAAAATACAGGATTCTGTTTGGCATATTGCTAATGTTGGTGTTCTGTGGTGGCTGCACAGACGGGAGTGCCCCATCGGACAGTACGATTCATAGCACGGATACTGCCATGGGAACCATCGTCCGTCAGACAGTATATGTGGATGGTCAAGAAGGAATAACGAGTGATATTTTAAATAATATTACAGATTTGGAGTGTAATTTTCTATCCTGGCGACTGGAATCCTCAGAGCTTTACAGAGCAAATGAAGCTGCCGGGCGGGAGGAAGGCTTTCGGCTTTCCGAAGAGCTTTCGCATATTCTTGTAAGCTGTATGGAGGTGTCTGACGCTTCTGAGGGTGCTTTTGATGTCACAATAGGAGAGGTTGTCCGCCTGTGGGACATTGATGAGTGGACGGTTGCCGATCAGCTTTCGGATTTTGTCATTCCGGATGCACAGGCACTGGCAGAGGGACTGGAATATTCCGGCTACGATAAACTTAAATTACAGGATAATACCCTGTTTCTCCCGGATGGGATGCAGTTGGATTTAGGCGCAGTGGGGAAAGGGATAGCTCTTGATTGTATCAGGGAATACTTGGAGGGGCAGGATGAGGCTTCAGGTGCGGTTATCTCTGTAGGAGGAAGTGTTTTGACCTACGGCAGCAAGCCGGACGGGAAGCCATGGAGGGTTGGCGTGGTAAACCCCATGGATACCTCCCAAAATTTAGGCTATCTTACCCTGCATGGACAGTGGTGTGTCTCCACCTCAGGTGACTACGAACGGTATGTGGAGCTTGACGGTGTCCGATATCATCATATCCTTGACCCGGCGACAGGTTTTCCTGCGGACAGTGGCGTATCCTCTGTAACGATACTTGCAAAGGATGGTCTGTTGAGCGATGCTCTGTCTACTGCCTGTTTTGTATTGGGCTCCCGGAAGGGAACCATACTGGCGGAACAATTTGGTGCGGAAGCACTGTTTGTCGATAAGAACGGCAATATTACCATGACGAAGGGTATGGAGAAATTTTATAACTGAGTTGTTAAAAAATGAAAAAAAGTGTACAATCAAAGAGTAAGAAATTCAAATGCAAAGCGGGGAGAAAGCATGGAGGAGAATACTTATATTTATTTACAGGAGAATATAATCAAGCAGGTGGATGAAGCAATGCCGCCCGAGGAGGAACTGCAGGATCTGGCTGATTTTTTCAAGGTGTTCGGAGATGTGACCCGTTTGAAAATACTAAATGCATTGATGTGTTCGGAAATGTGTGTTTACGATATATCCACCTTGCTCGGAATATCCCAGTCTGCCATTTCGCATCAGCTGCGTTTGCTGAAACAGATGGGACTGGTTAAGAACCGCAGGGAGGGTAAAACAATCTTCTATGCCCTTGCGGATTCTCATATTGTTACCATTCTGAGTCAGGGACTGGATCATATAGAGGAATGATTTGTTCCGATCAATAGAAAACGGAAAATTGACTGAAGCCCATGGAACCGAGAGGACTGTGGTAGAGTGAGCTTTCATAACCAAATTCCTGAAAATATACATACTGTGAGGTCATATTGATGTTGGCGTAATTGCCTTCGGCAACCACCATCACTTCGGTGCCATCCGTCCGCATACATTTCAGCTGGGGGGTGTCGCCGTTTTTTTGGTAGTAGATATATCCGTAGCCCAGGTTAAAGCAGTCAACGCGGTCGTTGGTCAGGACTTCAATTATGTTTTGGGACATGGAATAGCGGCAGAGCCGATAGTCGTTCTCCACATCCATATAATATATATAATCGCCCTCCGCGATGGGGTTCCAGATATTGCCCTTCCAGAGCTCGCGACTGGAACCGGTAGCCGTATCCAAAGCGTAGAGGTAATGGTTACTCTGTGTGCCGTTATAGTAGATGAGACCGTTCAACGCACAGGAGGGATTTATCTCATAATCCGCAAGTGTTACAGCTTCGGATTTGTCCGTTTTCATTTTGATAAATCGGCATCCGTCCGGGGCGGAGGTCAAAAGGTAGAGGTCATTGTCCACCAGCTGGGCAGTGATGACGGTATCTCTGGTGAGACCGGTTACGTCCTTTCCCTTCAGATTACTTCTGTTGAAGGAGGATACGGATATGACATTGCCGATTCCGGCTTCGCCGGATGCCCCCAACTGAAAATAATAGAGGTAGTTACCGCCGATTAAGATATTTTGTACATGCAGGTCACTGAGCTTGCGGATATTGGTTTCATCGGAATTCATGGCATAGAGCCGGCCGTTGTCGGCGGCATTGGAAAAATAAACAGTGCCGTTCTGCTCGCAGAACAGTCCCTTGTTATTCAGATTACCGGCAGAATTTCCGATGGTTCCCACAGGGTTTGAAGCAAGCCGGCCGCGGAGAAAGGATGCGACTGTCAGCAGTATGAATATGATAATCAAGGCAACTGGTAAAATATAATTGGTTATTTTTTTTTTGCTCATCAGGTTTCCTCTTTTGTATGGAAGATTCATGTATAGTTACAGTATACTGCATCCGGTTGCCTGTCGACAAGTATCAAATGTATAATCCTGTTAAAGGTTTGCACTTGCTAAGACGTGTGATTTGTTATAAGATTATTTGAAGGTCAACAGATTAAAATGTGTGCTGTGTATAAAAGAATAAGTGACATGGGATACAGAAAAGAGGATGAAATGAATTTAGCGGAGTTGAGAGATGAGCTTGATGTGGTAGATGCGCAGATTGTCGCACTGTACGAGGATAGAATGGAGCTTTGCCGTCAGGTTGCTGAGTACAAGCTGGAGAATGGCAGAAAGGTATTTGACAAGCAGAGAGAGGCGGAGAAAATCGCCAAGGTAAAAGCTCTGACCCACAATGAATTCAACAGTCACGGAATTGAGGAGCTGTTTGAACAATTGATGTCCATGAGCCGTAAGCTCCAGTATCAGATGCTGGCAGAACAGGGAAATATGGGAAGACCGGCCTTCATTGGTGTAGATACTCTGGATACCGGTAAGGCGCGTGTGGTATTTCAGGGGGCTGAGGGAGCTTATTCCCAGGCTGCCATGATGCAGTATTTCGGTGACCAAATCAGCAGCATTCATGTGGATTCCTTCAGGGATGCCATGAGTGCCATCGATGAAGGAAGCGCGGATTTTGCTGTGCTGCCCATTGAGAATTCCACCGCCGGAATTGTAAATGAAATCTATGATTTGCTTGTGGAGTTTGAAAACTATATCGTGGGCGAGCAGATTATCAAAATCGAACATTGCCTGTTAGGTGTGCCGGGCACCCGGATGGAAGATATCAGGACAGTATACTCCCATCCCCAGTCCCTGATGCAGAGTGCCAAATTTTTAAGTAACTATGATTGGCAGCAGATTAGTATGCAGAACAACGCTTTTGCCGCCAAAAAGGTGGCAGATGAGCAGGACAGGACCCAGGCGGCAATTGCCGGTGAATATGCTGGCAAGGTATACGGCTTGGAGGTTCTGAAAAAGGGCGTGAACCATTCCGGCTCCAATTCCACACGGTTTATTATTGTGACCAATCAGAAGATTTTCAGGAAGGATGCGGGCAAAATCAGCATTTGTGTGGAGCTGCCTCATGAGAGCGGTTCTCTTTATCATATGCTTTCCCATTTCATATACAATAATCTGAATATGACGAAAATCGAAAGCCGTCCCATTGAGGACCGTAATTGGGAGTATCGCTTCTTCATTGATTTTGAGGGCAATCTGGCGGATAGCTCCGTGAAAAATGCCTTAAGAGGTCTTCGGGAGGAAGCAAGGAATATGAAGATTTTGGGAAATTATTAACAGGTAGGTGACATACATTATGAGAGAACAGGAACTGATTGTTTACAGAAATTTTGAGGAGGGGGAGCTGCTCTATGATATGGCGTGGCTTATGACTCACTATGATGACGAATACTACAACACGGAGGATATGTCTGCACTTTTCTATGACTGTATTCACAGACTGATTGACCTGGCGGGCAACTATGGCTTTCACGGCAATCTGTGGCATTGCTATCTGGCCAATCTTTTGGTGAACAATGAGAACAGCTACAGCTGCGGATGTGAAATCCGCGGTGAAATCGAGGGAACCATCAATCAGGCGGCTTTGCATGATATTGTGATTTTCAAGGAATTCTATGATTATGATTTCAAGCCCATGATGGATAAGCTGATGGTTCGGGAGTTTTCCCTGATAGAGAATTATGAGAGCAGCAGTCGTGAGAGTAAGGTGTACAATACCAGAATCTGTGCGCGTATCTGTGAGCTGGCGGAGAAATTCTGTGCTGACCATACGCCGGAGGAGATGAAGGCTACGCTGACCCAGTTCTACAAGGAGTACGGAGTGGGAAAATTCGGTCTGCACAAATCCTTCCGTGTGGCTCATGATGAGAACGGTGTTCATATTGTGCCGATATTGAATATTGCTCATGTGAAGCTGGATGATTTGGTGGGGTACGAGATTCCCAAGAAAAAGCTTGTGGACAATACAGAGGCCTTCGTAAGCGGCAAGAAGGCAAATAACTGTCTGCTGTTTGGTGACGCGGGAACCGGCAAATCCTCCTCCATCAAGGCAATCACCAATGAATATTATGACAGAGGTCTTCGTATTATTGAAATTTATAAGCATCAGTTTCAGGATTTGAATGATGTTATCAGCCAGATTAAGAATCGTAATTACAGATTTATTATCTACATGGATGATTTAAGCTTTGAGGAATTTGAAATTGAGTATAAGTACCTGAAAGCAGTGATTGAGGGCGGTCTGGAGAAGAAGCCGGAGAATATCCTGATTTATGCAACCTCCAACCGTCGGCATCTGATTCGCGAAAGCTACAGTGACAAGGAGGAAATCCGTGAGGATATGCATACAGGTGATACCGTTCAGGAGAAGCTGTCCCTGGTATATCGTTTTGGAGTCACCATTTACTTCGGTGCACCCAACAAAAAGGAATTTCAGAATATTGTCAGGACTCTGGCAGAGCGTTATGGTGTCGCCATGCCGGAGGAGGAGCTCCTCTTAGAAGCCAATAAGTGGGAGCTTAGTCACGGTGGTCTGTCGGGCAGAAGCGCCCAGCAGTTTATTGATTATCTGTTGGGGAAATAGGCCGTCGCGGGAAATAGAAGCATAAGGAGTGAGCGTATGAGCATCAAGACATTTGCTGCCATTGACGTGGGTAGCTTTGAACTGTCCATGAAGATTTTTGAATTTTCCGGCAAAGACCGTATGCGGGAAATTGACCATATTAAGCAGCCTCTTGATTTGGGAACAGACACTTATGCACATGGCAAAATCAGCAATGAGAAGGTGGATGAACTCTGTAAGACGCTGAAGGAATTTGCCTGCATTATGAATTCCTACAAGGTGGAGGCCTATCGTGCCTACGGCACCAGCGCTATCCGTGAGACGGAGAATTCAGCGATTTTGCTGGATCGGATTGAACAGCGTACGGGGATTCGCTTAGAGGTACTGAGCAATTCCGAACAGCGTTTTTTGGATTATAAGGCAATTGCTTCCTGCGGAGATGTTTTCCGCAATATTATCGAAGAGAAAACGGCGATTGTGGATATCGGCGGAGGAAGTATCCAGTTGTCTTTGTTTGAAAACGACACACTGGTGTCCACACAGAATCTGCGGCTTGGGGTACTCCGAATGCAGGAGCTTTTACATCCGGTCAGCGGAAGAAGCAGTAAAACAGAGGATTTGATTGATGAGCTGGCCACCGCACAGCTGGCAACCTACAAGAAATTATATTTAAAGGACAGAGAAATACAGAATATCATTGTGGTGGATGACTATCTTTCTCCCTGGGCATTAAAAAAAGCGGGAGGAAGCGGAACACAGGCGATGACAAACGTGGAGATTCTTGATGTACTGCTCCGGATGCTTCGCAGTAAGAACACTTCAGAGATAGCGCAGATTATGGGTATCACGGAGGGAAAGGTTCCTCTCGTGTTAATCAGTGTTGTGCTGACCAGAAGAATTGCAAATCTGATGGGCGCAAAGCGCCTTTGGGCGCCGGGTGTGACGCTGTGTGACGGTATTGCTTATGAGTACGCCGAGAAAATGAAGATGTTCAGGGGAGAGCATGACTTTGAACAGGACATTATCGCCTGTGCCATCAATATCAGCAAGCGATATATGGGAAGCCGGAAAAGAGCGGAAACCCTTGACCGAATTTCAGCTACCATTTTTGACAGCACCAAGAAGGTTCACGGCTTGGGAAAGAGGGAAAGACTGTACCTTCGCATAGCTGCAATTCTTCATGATTGCGGAAAATATGTGAGCCTTATGAATATAGGAGAAACCTCCTACAATATCATTATGGCAACGGAGATTATCGGATTGTCCCATGCGGAGCGTGAGATGATTGCCAATATTGTAAGGTTTAATCACAGTGACTTCCAGTATTATGATCAGGCAGGGATGCAGGGACTGGATAAGCATGCCTATCTCGTGGTCGCAAAGCTGACAGCCATTTTGCGGCTGGCCAACAGTCTGGACAGAAGTCACAAACAGAAGCTGAAGGGCTTGAAGGCGAAGCTTCAGGAGAACGAGCTGATTCTGCAGGTGGAGACGCAGGAGGATATTACTTTAGAGGCGTATTCCCTGGCCCGGAGAAATGAGTTTTTCACGGAGGTATTCAGCATTACCCCTGTTTTGAAGCAACGGAAGGTGTTTTAAGGCAAGGAACGGGAATCGTCAGAAAGGCAAGGAAACGGAATGTCAGATAAGGAATTTAAGAATCCCAAATATTATGTAAACCGGGAATTGAGCTGGGTATTGTTTAATCACAGAGTGCTGAATGAGGCAAGGGACAAACATACCCTGTTATTTGAACGTTTGAAATTTTTGAGTATTACGGCATCTAATCTGGATGAGTTTTTTATGATCCGAGTGGCATCCCTGAAGGATATGGTGAATGCCGGCTATGAGAAACCGGATATTGCGGGGCTGACCCCCACGGAACAGTTAAGGAAGCTGCATGCCGCAATCCATGAGCTTGTGGAGCTGCAGTACTCCACCTATAACCGTTCTTTACTGCCTCTGCTGGAGCAGAATGGTCTGCATATTATTAGGCATCATGAGCAGCTGACAGAGGAGGAAGCGGCTTATGTGGACCATTATTTTGAGGAAAATGTATATCCTGTGCTGACACCCATGGCAGTGGATTCCTCCAGGCCGTTCCCTCTCATCCGTAACAAATCGTTGAACATCGGTGCCATGGTGCGCAAAAAGGATAATGAGGAGCAACTGGAATTCGCCACGGTTCAGGTTCCCAGTGTACTGGCCCGCGTGGTGGAGATTCCCACGGCCGGAGATACCAGAAAAATCATCCTTTTGGAGGAAATCATCGAGCGCAATATCCAAAAACTGTTTTTGAATTATCATATTGTGTGTGCCCATCCCTTCCGCATTATGCGCAATGCGGATTTGACCATTGAAGAGGATGAGGCGGCAGATCTTTTGAAGGAAATCGAGAAGCAGTTAAAAAAACGTCAGTGGGGTGAGGCTATCCGTCTTGAGGTGGAGGAGAATATCGACAGTCATCTGCTTAAGATTATCAAGAAGGAGCTTCACATCGCAGAGGAGAATCTTTATGAGATTGACGGCCCGTTAGATTTGACGGTGTTGTCCAAGGTATACGGGTTGGACGGCTTTGAACATTTGAAGGCACCTAAATTTGTGCCGCAGCAGTCCCCGGAGCTTCCTGCGGATTGTAATATTTTTGAGGAAATCCGAAAAGGAGATATTCTGCTGCATCATCCGTACCAGTCCTTCACACCCGTGGTGGAGTTTATCAGACAGGCAGCGAAGGACCCGGAGGTGCTTGCCATTAAACAGACTCTTTACCGTGTCAGCGGCAATTCTCCCATTATCGCCGCATTGGCTCAGGCCGCCGAGAACGGCAAGCAGGTAACTGTTTTGGTAGAATTGAAGGCGCGCTTTGATGAGGAAAACAATATTGTCTGGGCGAGAATGCTGGAGAAGGCGGGCTGCCATGTTATCTATGGTTTGGTTGGTTTGAAGACACACAGTAAGATTACCCTTGTGGTCAGGAGAGAAGAGGATGGTATCCGCAGATATGTACATCTGGGAACCGGTAATTACAATGATGCCACGGCAAAGGGTTATACGGACGTGGGAATGCTGACCTGCTCCGAGGTCATCGGAGAGGATGCAACCGCTGTATTCAATATGCTTTCCGGTTATTCGGAGCCGTTGTTTTGGAATAAGCTGTCTCTGGCTCCCTTATGGCTGAAGGATAAGTTCTTGTACCTGATTGACAGGGAAAAGAAATATGCACAGGAGGGACGCCCGGCGCGTATGATTGCAAAGATGAATTCCCTCTGTGACAGGGATATCATTGCCGCACTTTACGAGGCAAGTGCGGCCGGTGTGAAGATTGATTTGATTGTGCGCGGCATCTGTTGCCTGCGGGTTGGGATACCCGGCATCAGTGAAAATATTACCGTACGTTCCATAGTAGGTAATTTCCTGGAGCACAGCCGTATTTTCTATTTTGAAAATGATGAGAACTATGAGATATATTGCGGTAGCGCGGATTGGATGCCCCGTAATCTGGAGCGCCGTGTGGAGATTCTGTTCCCGGTAGAAAGACCGGAGTTGAAGGAAGAATTGCTTCACATCCTACAGAATCAGCTGGATGATAATGTGAAGGCATCTGTTTTGCAGGCGGACGGTTCCTACTCTAAAGTGGACAAAAGAGGGCGCAAGCTATTCAATTCTCAGGAGGCTTTCTGCGAGGAGGCTGCAAGGAAGGCGAGGACACTGCAGGAAGAGTCCCTTCTGGACAGCAGAACCTTCAAGCCCGAGATGCATCATGAGTAGCAAAGGTGAAAATGTTAGGACGCAAGAATGGGGAATCGCAGAACAGACAACAGAAGCTTATCAGAAAGGTATGAATCCTATGAAAATTATTTTGGCATCCGCTTCGCCCCGCAGAAGGGAATTGCTGGCGCAAATCGGCATGGAATTTCAGGTTGTGGTCAGCGACGTGGAGGAGAAGCTTACAAAGACAATCCCGGCTGAGATTGTGGAGGAATTGTCCTGTCAGAAGGCGGAAGCGGTCTATCACAGTCTGACCGGAGACGAGGATGTGCTGGTCATCGGCGCAGATACGATTGTGGCATGTGACGGACGGATTCTGGGGAAGCCTGCGGATGAGGCGGACGCAGTAAGGATGCTTCGTATGCTGCAGGGAGGTGTCCATGAGGTATATACAGGTGTGACACTGATATGCCGCAGAAGCTTGGAGGCAGGCTCTTTGGAGCATGAGGGAGGCTCGGAGCCGGTGGTAAGAACCTTCCATGAAGCTACTAAGGTACATTTCTATCCAATGACCGAACAGGATATCCGTGGATATGTGTCTACCAAAGAACCTATGGACAAGGCTGGAGCGTATGGAATTCAAGGCTTCTGCGCAAGATATATCAGTGGTATTGAGGGAGATTACAACAATGTGGTAGGTCTGCCTGTAGGAAGATTATATCAGGAAATCAAGGAGTTGTTATGAAGAAGGCAGTGATATTTGATTTGGACGGAACGCTTTCCGATTCCATTCACAGCATAAAGTATTGCGCGGATAAGGCTTTAGAGCCTTTAGGTTACGGCCCTTTTTCAGAGAAGCAATATATGTATTTTGTGGGTGACGGTGCTGCAAATCTGATTAAGCGAGCCCTGACTGAAGGCGGAGATGGGAGCCTGCAGCATTTCGATGAGGCATTTGCCTCTTACAGGGAACTGTTCCGTGAGGGATGTATGTATCAGGTGGAGCCCTATGACGGAATCCGGGAGCTCCTTGCCCGGTTGAAGGATAGGGGAGTTGCCATTGCAGTGTTGTCCAACAAGCCCCACGCAGAGACGGTTCATGTGATTGAGACCTTATTCGGTGAAGGGTATTTTGATGTGATATGGGGGCAGATGGAAAATGTGCCGATTAAGCCCAGCCCCGAGGGGGTATTCCGGATTCTGGAACAGCTATCCCTGACACCGCAGGACATTCTTTATTTGGGAGACACTGCCACGGATATGAAAACAGGAAAAGGAGCAGGTGCTTACACCGTGGGTGCACTCTGGGGCTTCAGAGAGCGGAAGGAATTGGAAGACAACCACGCTGATGCCATCATAGAGCATCCTTTAGAACTTCTGCAATATCTGTAATATGGTATTGACGGAATTGCATATTCTTAATATGATTATGGTATAAGAGACGGAAGTTTGCAGTGTTGCAGATTTTTGAGGTATTCACACATATAAATTTGCTATCAGGAGGATATGCTTATGCATGAATTTGATGATGCGGTACTGGAATGTTTTTTGAAGAATCAATTGCAGCTGTTTCCTGAGAAGGTTGCGGAATCTTTTGAGGAGGCGGAGGGTTTTTTGGAGGACGTCATGGCCGTTGTAGTGAATTCCGTAGATGAGGTGATTGAATTCTTTGAGGAAGAAGGAGTCGATTTAAACGGTGCCTCCGGTGATGAAGTCCTGGAAATTGAGGAGGTCTTTGATATCGGAGACGGAAGATATCTGATTGTGGAAGGATAAAGAAGCACGCTTCCCTCAGTTCCCCCACCGGGGCGCCGGGCAGCAGGGGAAGGCATGGATTCTTTGTTGGGGCAAATGTGAGCGTTTCTCATATGCGCAGCTTTGGAATCCATTTTGTGTCTTTTGTCACCGAAAACACCGGGGCATCAGTTGTCCGTCCATACACA